>NZ_BBOX01000007.1 GCF_001553455.1 Streptomyces hygroscopicus subsp. hygroscopicus | reverse complement strand
TCCGGCGGCGCCGGGCAGCAGGGCAGCGGCCCAGGCGGTCCCGGTGGTCCCGGTGGCCCTGGCGGTCCGGGCGGCTACGGCGGAGGCGGTGGCGCCGCGGGCGGTGGCTTCGGCAGCGGGAGCGGTGGCGGTGGCTTCGGCGGCGGGAGTGGTGCCGGTGGCGGCGGTGGCCAGCCCGCGCCGCCACGGCAGCCCGCGCCCCGGCCCGCGCCCGCCTCTCCGCCCCCGGCCGCGCCCGCTTCGCCGTCCGGTCCTGTGGACGCCGGCCCGCCCCCCGAGCCGGCGTACCGCGAGCCCGAGCCTCCGCGGGTCTCGCTGGAGGACGACATGCCGGCCGAGGACGACCCGGATCTGGACGACACCGCGCTGAGCGGCCACGACCTGATCATCCGCGAGCTCGGTGCCACGGTGGTCGAGGAGATCGTCAACGAGTAGAACGAGCAAACGAGCAAACGAGCAGGTGGGCGTGGTCACCGGCCCGCGCCCAGCGCGACCGCGGTGGACACCTGTGGTTCGCGGCGTCCTTACATCTCCCCGCCCTCCCCGCGTCTCCTCCGTACGGCGTAGAGCAAGGCGCTCAGGGAGCACGTAGGCTCGGGCTATCGAAGAGAACGACTGTCGAGAGCCAGGAGCGAAGCCGTGATCCCCGGTGGTGGTCAGCCGAATATGCAGCAGTTGCTGCAGCAGGCTCAGAAGATGCAGCAGGACCTCGCCGCGGCCCAGGAGGAGCTGGCCCGGACTCATGTCGAGGGTTCCGCGGGCGGTGGCCTGGTGAAGGCGACCGTGACCGGTGCCGGTGAGTTGCAGGGCCTGGTCATCGATCCCAAGGCCGTGGATCCTGAGGACACGGAGACCCTCGCGGATCTAATCGTCGCCGCCATCCGTGACGCCAACAACTCCGCGCAGGAGCTCCAGCAGCAGAAGCTCGGCCCGCTCGCCCAGGGGCTGGGCGGTATGCCGGGGCTTCCGTTCTGATCCACGGACTCCCCGGGTCCTCGGGGTGCCCGATCCCATCGGGTTCCCGGGGCGCAGGGGGTTCCCGCGGAGCGTGGGGTTCCCAGGGCACGTTGGGTTCTCAAGGCACGTTGGGTTCCTCAGACCCACCGGGCGCGGGAGCCCGCCGGGCCCCAGAGCCCGCCGCCCAGCCCGCCGGGTTCAGGGCTCACCGGGCCCCGGAGGCCGCCGGGCTCGACGGCCTCCCAGGTCCGCGGGGCTCACCGGGCTCCACGAGCCCATCGGGCTCGCCGCACTTTCCGGCCCCGGCCGGGGAGGCGCGGCGAAACCGAATATTCATGTGAAGTACAGCCACCGCGCAGCGGCGCGAGATTGGATGAAGGCGTGTACGAGGGCGTGGTCCAGGACCTCATCGACGAGTTGGGCAGGCTGCCCGGCGTCGGTCCCAAGAGCGCGCAGCGGATCGCCTTCCACATCCTGCAGGCCGAGCCCACCGACGTCCGTCGCCTCGCGCACGCGTTGACCGAGGTCAAGGAGAAGGTGCGGTTCTGCGCGGTCTGCGGGAACGTCGCCGAGGCCGAACAGTGCCGAGTCTGCCAGGACCCCCGTCGCGACCCCGCGGTCATCTGCGTGGTCGAGGAGCCGAAGGACGTCGTCGCGATCGAGCGGACGCGTGAGTTCCGGGGGCGCTACCACGTGCTCGGCGGGGCGATCAGCCCCATCGAGGGCGTGGGCCCGGACGACCTGCGGATCAGGGAGCTGCTGGGGCGGCTCGCGGACGGGACGGTCACCGAGCTCATCCTGGCCACCGACCCGAATCTGGAGGGCGAAGCCACCGCCACCTACCTCGCGCGCATGATCAAACCCATGGGTTTGAAGGTCACCCGCCTGGCCAGCGGCCTCCCTGTCGGTGGAGACCTGGAATACGCCGACGAGGTCACGCTGGGTCGTGCCTTCGAAGGGAGAAGACTTCTCGATGTCTGACGCAACGCTGCACGACGCCCACCCGGATCCGGACGACTTCGCGGTCCAGATCTCCGACCAGATCGAGAGCTTCATCGTCGCGGTCACCGAAGTCGCCAAGGGGGACGAGCCGGACAGTGCTGTGCCGTTCCTGCTGCTCGAGCTGTCCCAGCTGCTCCTCGCGGGCGGCAGGCTCGGCGCGCACGAGGACTTCGTTCCGGACGAGCGGTACGAACCGGACGCCGGCCCGGAGCCGGACGTCGATGAGCTGCGTGAGCGCTTCGCCCAGCTGCTGGAGCCGGTGGACGTCTACTCGGAGGTCTTCGACCCGTACGTGCCGCGCAGCCAGCCCGTCGCCTGCCGGATCTCCGACGATCTGGCCGGAATCGTCACCGATCTGCGGCACGGGATGGCGCACTACCGCGAGGGCCGGATCAGCGAGGCGCTGTGGTGGTGGCAGTTCTCGTACCTCTCCAACTGGGGGACGACCGCCTCGGCGGCCCTGCGTGCGCTGCAGTCACTGGTCGCGCATGTACGGCTGGACAGCCCGCTGGACGAACTGGACGGTCTGGACACGGACAGTAACGCGGGCGGGGACGAGGAGCTCGCGGAGGAGGCCGGCCGGGTGATGGCGGCGGAGATCGCGGCGCCGCTCGGCCTGCGCTCGGGGCAGCGCTGAGGGACGCCCGGCCCGACCGTCCCGTGGGTCCGGCCGGCCACGCCCTACGGGCCGTGCGCGGGCCCGTGAACCTGCCAACGAACGGCCCACGAGCGACCCGTGAGCGACGCGCGGAACCGTCCCGCGAGCCGACGCGCGGAGCCGATCCACGACGACGCGCGGACCCGTCCCACGAGTGACCCGCGGAGCCGACCCACGAGCGGGCACGGGCGGGCCCACGACCGCTCCGCGGACGGCCACGGAGCGGTCGTGGGCCTGTGAGCTGAGTTACGTTCCCGTGTGCTTTGCCGGTGAGCGGGCAGGGTTGCTCGCTGAGCGGGTGGGAGGGTTGCGGGGAATCTCGCTGGCGCGTGGACGGTGCGCCGCTTGATACCCCTGGCCGTTTCTGGTCACTATGTGAGGCTTTCGTCTCGCTATGTGATATTAGAAGGGCGAATTCCGGCCGCTCGTTAGACTGAGCCGACCGCATTATTGAGAGCTGCGAGGAGCGCACGTGGGCCTTGTCGTGCAGAAGTACGGAGGCTCCTCCGTTGCCGATGCCGAAGGCATCAAGCGGGTTGCCAAGCGAATCGTGGAAGCCAAGAAGAACGGCCACCAGGTGGTGGTCGTGGTCTCCGCGATGGGCGACACGACGGACGAGCTGATCGATCTCGCCGAACAGGTATCCCCGATTCCTGCCGGCCGTGAGTTCGACATGCTGCTGACCGCGGGAGAGCGGATCTCCATGGCCTTGCTGGCGATGGCGATCAAAAACCTGGGGCACGAGGCGCTGTCGTTCACCGGCAGCCAGGCGGGAGTCATCACCGACGCGGTCCACAACAAAGCACGGATCATCGACGTCACGCCGGGGCGCATCCGTGACGCGCTCGAGCTCGGGGCGGTCGCGATCGTCGCGGGCTTCCAGGGCGTGTCCCAGGAGAGCAAGGACATCACCACCCTCGGCCGGGGCGGTTCGGACACCACCGCGGTCGCGCTGGCCGCGGCCCTGGACGCCGAGGTGTGCGAGATCTACACCGATGTGGACGGCGTGTTCACCGCCGATCCGCGGGTGGTGAAGAAGGCTCGCAAGATCAACGAGATCCCGTACGAGGACATGCTGGAGCTCGCCGCGAGCGGCTCCAAGGTGCTGCACCTGCGCTGTGTCGAGTACGCGCGCCGGTACAACATCCCCATCCACGTACGGTCGTCGTTCTCCGGCCACCAGGGCACCTGGGTGCGCAACCGGCCGGAAGCGGGAGAAGGAGAAGAAGGCATGGAGCAGGCGATCATTTCCGGGGTCGCGCACGACACGTCCGAGGCCAAGGTCACGGTCGTCGGGGTGCCGGACAAGCCGGGTGAGGCCGCGGCCATCTTCCGCACCATCTCCGACGCCGAGATCAACATCGACATGGTGGTGCAGAACGTCTCCGCCGCGTCGACCGGGCTCACCGACATCTCCTTCACGCTGCCCAAGACGGACGGCCACCGGGCGATGGAGGCGCTGACCAAGGCGAAGCCGGTGATCGGCTTCGACTCGCTGCGCTATGACGACCAGATCGCCAAGATCTCCCTGATCGGTGCCGGTATGCGCACCAACCCGGGGGTCACCGCGACCTTCTTCGAGGCGCTGTCGAACGCCGGGGTCAACATCGAGCTGATCTCGACCTCCGAGATCCGCATCTCGGTCGTCACCCGCGCCGACGATGTGAAGGACGCCGTGGTGGCGGTGCACAGCGCCTTCGGTCTGGACAGCGAGAGCGACGAAGCGGTGGTCTACGGAGGGACCGGCCGATGATCCGCTCCGGCGGTGCCGCCGGTGCTGCCGGTTCCGCCGGTGGCGACAAGCCGACCCTCGCGGTCGTCGGTGCCACCGGCGCCGTCGGCACCGTCATGCTCTCGATCCTCTCGGAGCGCGCCGATATCTGGGGTGAGATCCGGCTGATCGCCTCGCCCCGCTCGGCCGGCCGGAAGCTGACCGTGCGGGGTGAGCAGGTCGAGGTCGTCGCGCTGAGCGAGGAGGCGTTCGAGGGCGTCGACGTCGCGATGTTCGACGTACCGGACGAGGTCTCCGCGCAGTGGGCGCCCATCGCGGCGAGCAAGGGCGCGGTGGTGGTCGACAACTCCGGCGCCTTCCGGATGGACCCCGACGTCCCGCTGGTGGTGCCGGAGGTGAACGCGCACGCGGCCCGTGTCCGCCCGCGCGGCATCATCGCCAACCCCAACTGCACCACGCTGTCGATGATCGTCGCGATGGGCGCGCTGCATGCCGAGTTCGGGCTGAGCGAGCTGATCGTCTCCTCGTACCAGGCGGTCTCCGGCGCGGGCAAGGAAGGCATCGACACCCTGCGCGAGCAGCTCACGCTGGTCGCCGGTACGGAGCTGGGCACCCAGCCCGGGGACGTACGGCGGGCGGTGGGCGACACCGGGCCGTTCCCGGCGCCGATGGCGCTGAACGTGGTGCCGTTCGCCGGTTCGCTCAAGGAGGACGGCTGGTCCTCCGAGGAGCTGAAGGTGCGGAACGAGTCCCGCAAGATCCTGGGGCTGCCGGAGCTGAGGGTCGCCGCGACCTGTGTGCGGGTGCCTGTGATCACCACGCATTCGCTGGCCGTGCACGCGCGGTTCGAGAACGAGGTGACGGTCGAGGCGGCACACGAGATCCTGGCGGGCGCCCCCGGGGTGGTGCTGTGCGACGATCCGGCCGAGGGCGAGTTCCCGACCCCCGCCGACGCCGTGGGCACCGATCCCACCTGGGTGGGCCGGGTACGGCGGTCGCTGGACGACCCGAAGGCGCTCGAGCTGTTCGTCTGCGGTGACAACCTGCGCAAGGGCGCGGCGCTGAACACCGCGCAGATCGCGGAGGTCGTCGCGGCCGAGCTGGCCGCCGGGGCCGCGGCCAGGTGAGGACCCACCGGCGAGGAGGGTCCACCGGCGAGGAGGGTCCACCGGCGAGCAGGGTCCACCGGCGAGGAGGGTCCACCGGCAAGGAGGACCCACCGCAAGTGAGAGGGCCGGGTCGTCGTAAGGTGAGGGACGGTCTTAAAGTGACGTTTCGGCAGTGCGCCGCCCGATAGATGTGAATATCCTGTGCGCGTGTCACTGGCCTGGACCAGCTGAGCTGGGCCGTTGATCTGATGGATGTTTCACTCCCCGTCCGCTGCAACCAGCAGCAGGCGGGGAGCGTCTTTCCAGCCGCCCCGCAGTGGGCGCTGGGACAACTGGGGCATTAGGGAAGAGTTGGTGCGCATGGGGGCATTGAACGCATCGTCAAACGCGGTGCCTCACGCGTACAACCCTGACAGGGGGCGGCGTGTCCAACAGGCGTGGCAGAGGTATTCGGCATCGCAACGGTTTCAGGGCGCGGCAGCGTGGCGGTACGCCCCCCGCGCTCACGCACTCCAGGTGGCATGCCGGTGATCGCGCCATGGCCGACGGCCCGCCCCGCGCACATCACCACAGGGCGCGAGGACACTGACGACGCGATGGCAGCGGGCACCACAGTCGATCACCTCACCGAGACCTACCGCGCCCATTACCGGTCGCTCCTGGGTCTCGCCGCGCTCCTCCTCGACGACACCGCGTCCTGCGAGGACGTCGTGCAGGAAGCGTTCATCCGTGTGCACTCGGCGCGCAAGAGAGTCCGGGATCCAGAGAAGACCCTCGCCTATCTGCGGCAGACGGTCGTCAATCTCTCCCGCTCCGCGCTGCGTCGGCGCATTCTCGGGCTGAAGCTGCTCTCCAAGCCGATGCCCGATATGGCCAGTGCCGAGGAGGGGGCGTACGAACAGCTCGAACGCGATCAACTGATCAAGGCGATGAGGGGACTTCAGCGCCGCCAGCGCGAGGTTCTCGTGCTGCGCTACTTCGCCGATATGACCGAGGCCCAGGTGGCCGAGACGCTGGGCATATCGCTCGGCTCGGTCAAGGCATACGGCTCGCGCGGCATCGCGGCGCTCCGCGTCGCCATGGAGGCTCCGGCATGAACCACACCACATTTACGCCGGACCCGGGTGAACCCGGCCGGCGGCACCGCCACGAGCCCGAATCCACGGGGTCCGCGGAGGCCGGGGAGTCGACGGAGGCGGAGACCCGGGAGTCCGCGGAGACCAAGGAGGTCGGGGAGGCCAAGCAACTGGCGGAGACCAGGGAGGCAGGGGAGTCGACGGAGGCGAAGGCCAGGGACTCTGCGGAGACCAGGGAGTCCGCGGAGACCAGGGAGCCTGCGGAGGCGGCGGCCAGGGAACCTGCGGAAACCAGGGAACCGGCGGAAGCGGGGCAGTCGGGGGAGACCAGGCGGTTCCCGGCCGCCCGGAAGTCCGGCGAGCCCACGAATTCCCCAGGACCCTCTGCGGCCGGTGACTCCGGTAAGGCCGCCGGGTCCGGCCCTGGGCGGGTGACGCCCCTCCGCCTCCAACTGGACGACGACGAACCCGGCGGTGAGGACGAGGAGGCGCTGCGGCGGCTGCTGCACCGCGCCGTCGACGAGCTCGAACCGTCTCCCGACTCCCTCGACCATCTGCGGCGCGCCGTGCCCGCCCGCCGTGCGCGGCGGCGCCAGGCCCTGGTCGGGGCCGTGGCGACGGTGGTGCTCGGCTGCGCGGCCGTACCGGCGCTGGTGCACGTCGCGACCCAGAGCGACAGAGCGGACGACCGCCCGGCCAACGCCGCCAGTAGCCACCGCACCCCCGGGACCAACGGCGGTCGGCACAGTGAGGGCAGCGGCGGCAAGGGCTCGGACGGGCCCGCCGACACGGTCGAGCAGGACAAGCGCGACAAGGGCAAGGACAAGGACAAGGGGAAGCACAAGCCGCCGAAGCACGAGGACGGCGGCTCCGGCGGTACCGCCCCCGACCCCTCCAACACGCTGAACGCCACCTCCCCCACCTGCAGCCGCACCCAGCTCACCAGCGGTGGCGCCGGGTCGGTCGGGGCGGCGGACGCCGAGGGCCGGGTCTACGGCTCGTTCCGCGTGGTGAACACCTCGAACGAGACCTGCACCGTCGAGGGCAGCGGATCGGTGGGCGTGAGCGCCCAGGGCGGTGCGAACTCCTCGCAGATCTTCGTCGTCGACCATACGGCGGGGGACGCGGCGGCCGGGCTGCCCGACCCCTCCACCCAGCCGGGCACGCTCATCCTCAAGCCGGGCCAGGCGTACGAGGTCAAGTTCGCCTGGATCCCGGCGTCGGGCGGCGGCACCAGCGGCTGCTCCACCACCGGCACACCGACCCCCGATCCGACCACGGACGCGGCCCAGGACGGGCCGCAGGACGGCCCCAGCACGGGCGATCCAGGCGGCACCCCGGGCGGTGGCGGTGAGCCGCAGGACGCGAGCGTCCTGGTCAGCCATACCCCGGAGGCGGGCGACCCGGCCGCGGCGAGTGTGACGATCGGCGACGCCTGCGCCGGAACGATTTACCGTACCGGTCTGCTGGCGGCCCCCTAGGGCCACCGAACGGCGGCTCCAGCCACGGATGGTGGCCGGAGCTCCGGGTCGGCAGCCCCAGCTCCGGAGTGGTGGCCGACGCCCCGTGGCGTACGGGCGTGGTGGCTGGCGCTCCGGGACGGTGCGGGGCTGGTGGCTCGGGCTCCCGGTCGGCGGCCGCAGCCACGGACGGTGGCTCGGGCTCCCGGTCGGCGGCCGCAGCCACGGGCGGTGGCTCGAGCTCCCGGTCGGTGCCCGAAGCTCCGGAGCCGAGTGGCGGCTGAGCCCCGGGGCGGTGGCCGGGGCCCCGGCGGGGCGGCTGGGCTCTCGCCGAGGGCCGACCGCCCCGGGGCGGTCGGCCGAAGCTCCGGCGTGTGGCTGAGGCTCCCGGGGTGGTGGCCTTCCGGGGCCCCGCGCCCGGGGAGGTTCCGCAGCGGTCCGGGCGGGCCAGGGAGCGCCACGGAGTGCCACGCGGCGCCACGGCGGGTGCCGGGGACCGGGGCGCGGGGGCGTACGAGGCCGGGGCGCGGGGGTGTATGGGGCGGCCCCGCCGCCGGGGCCCCGACGTGAAGCCCGTACCGTGGGGGTGTGTATCGGTTTCTGCTGACACCCCGCTGGTGGGTGATCAACGTGTTCACCCTGCTGGCGATCCCGGTCTGCCTCTTCATGGGCAGCTGGCAGCTCAGCCGCTTCGAGACGCGCGTCAACACCCATAACGAGCAGCGGAACGAGGCGTCCGCTGAGCAGCGGGCCGCGGCCCGGCCGCTGCGCGATCTGCTGCCGGTCACCGCCAAGACCTCCGGGGAGCGGGCGACCGCGACCGGCCGATACGACACCGCCCATCAACTCCTCGTGCCCGACCGGCGGCTGGACGACCGCGACGGCTTCTATGTGCTGACCCTGCTCCGCGTCGACGGGGGCAAGGACGGGGACGGGGGCAAGGACGGGAACAAGGCGCTGCCCGTCGTCCGGGGCTGGCTCCCCGGCGACGCCGACGATCCGGCGGCCACCGCCAAGGTGCCCGCGCCCCCCTCCGGTGAGGTGACCGTCACCGGGGCGCTGCAGGCGTCCGAGCACCAGGGCAGCGACGGGGTGAACACACGCGGCGGCCTCCCCCGCGGCCAATTGGGCATGATCAGCGCTGCCTCCCTGGTCAACCTGGTGCCGTACCAGGTGTACGACGCCTGGGTCACCTCCTCCGAGGCTCCCGGGGCCCTGAAGCCGGTGCCCCCCAGGGCGGCGGAGGGCACCGGGCTCGACATCAAGGCGTTCCAGAACCTGGGTTACACCGGGGAGTGGTTCGTCTTCGCCGGCTTCGTGCTCTTCATGTGGTTCCGGCTGTTCCGTCGCGAGGCCGAGACGGCCCGCGACCTGGCCCTCGGCATCACACCGCCCGAGCCGACGGCTCCGACGGCGCCGGATCCGGACCGGAGCCCAGATGACGCCGAGCGAACTCGATCTCCAAGCGCAACTGCTTGATCCGCTCCTCGACGACCAGCGAGCCGTGCCCCGCGTCATAGCGGTAGACCTCATGCGGGGCGCCGCGCTGCTCGAGCCGCTCCACATAGTTCTCGATCTGCCGTATGGGGCAGCGGGGGTCGTTCACCCCCGCCGAGATGTAGACGGGCGCCCGCACCCGGTCCACATAGGTCAGCGGGGACGACGCCTCGAACCGCTCCGGCACCTCCTCCGGGGTGCCGCCCAGCAGGGTGCGGTCCATCGCCTTCAGGGCCTCCATCTCGTCGTGGTACGCCGTCACATAGTCCGCGACCGGGACCGCGGCCAGCCCCACCGCCCAGGCATCCGGCTGGGTGCCGAGCCCCAGCAGCGTGAGATAGCCGCCCCATGAACCGCCGGCCAGCACCAGCCGCTCGGGGTCGGCGAGCCCGGAGGCCACCGCCCACTCCCGCACGGCCGCGATGTCCTCCAACTCGATCAGCCCGACGCGGTGCTTGAGCGCGTCCGTCCACGCCCGCCCGTAGCCGGTCGAGCCGCGGTAGTTGACCCGGACCACGGCGAAGCCGTGGTCGACCCAGGCCGCGGGGCCCGCCGCGAAGGCGTCGCTGTCATGCCAGGTCGGCCCGCCGTGGATGTCGAAGACCGTCGGGAAGGGGCCCTCGCCCGCGGGCTTCTGCACGAGCGCGTGCACCCGCCCGCCCGGGCCGTCCACCCAGGCGTCGGTGACCGGCACCGACTCCGGGGCCGTGAAACCGGGCGGGTCCAGCACGGTCCGCCCGCTCGTGGACCGCACCTGGGGCGGCTTCTCGGCCGACGACCACAGGAACTCCACCGTGCCGTCCGGACGCGCCGTGGCACCCGAGATCGTCCCCGCCGGGGTCTCCAGGCGGACCAGCTCGCCGGAGGCGAGGTCGTACCGCCACAGCTCGCTGCGCGCCTGGTGGCTGTGCTCGACCAGCAGCGCCGATCCGTCCGGGAACCAGCCCGCCCCCACGTCACCGGGCAGGTCGATCGCCAGCGCGGTCTCCACACCGGTCAGCGGATCCCACACCATCGGCTCCCAACGGCCGCGCCGCTGGTGCCCGACCAGCAGCCGGGTGTCCCCCTCGACGGGCGCGAAGCCCATCACGGACAGGCCCAGCTCCTCGGCGCCGCCCTTGGTGTCGTCCAGCTCCGCGACGGCCGTCCCGTCCAGCCGCACGACCCGGATCGCCGAGTGCATGGCGTCGCCGTGCTCGGTGTGCTCGATCGCGATCAGCGTCCCGTCATGGGAGAGGTCGCCCACTCCGGCGGATTCGCGGTGCCGGTAGATCTCCTCGGGCTCGCGGCCCGGCCGCACCACATGGATGGTCGAGCCGTCCTCGTCGGTGGAGCGCCCGACGACCGCCGTGCCGTCGCGGCCCAGGGCGAGCCCCGCCGGGTAGGAGGGCTCAAGACCGGGGGTCGCGGGCTCGTCGGCCGGGCGCTCGTCCCCCTCGCCGCCGCTGAACGGCTGGCGCAGCCACACCCCGAACTCATCGCCGTCGGTGTCCGAGAACCACCAGATCCACCGGCCGTCCGGGGACAGGACACCGTCGGTCGTCCCGTTCGGCCGGTCCGTGACCTGCCGCTGCGCACCGGTCGCCCGGTCCCATGCGTACAGCTCGTACGTGCCCGTGGCGTTCGAGACGAACAGCGAGCGGTCCGGGGCCTCCTCCGCCCAGTCGGGCAGCCCCACTCGCGGCGCCCGGAAGCGCTTTTCCCAGTCCGGCATGGACTCCGTGCTCTCAGTCATGCCCACCATTCTGCGCCGCACCCCGACATACGTGCTGGCGTTGCCCCGCGCCTGTGGATAACGTTCCCGGCGGGATGGACGGCGGCCGCACACCGGGAGGGGAGCCGATGGCCGACATAGGCGCGACGGTGGAGACGTACTGGGCAACGGCCCAGGCCAGGGACTGGCGGGCGTTCGGCGCCACCCTCGCCGACGACGTCCGCTACGAGCTTCCGCAGACCCGCGAGCGGGTGCTCGGCCGGGACGCGGTGGTCCGCTTCAACGCCGAGTGCGTCGGCGAGTGGAGCCTGGAGATCGAGCGCGTCGTCGCCGACGGCGAGCAGGCGGTCTCCTGGGTGCGCTTCAGCGTGGACGAGGAGGAGACGCAGGCGATCAGCTTCTTCACGGCCGCGCCGGACGGCCGGATCCAGACGATCACCGATTTCTGGCCCACGCCGTACGAGCCCCCGCGCGAACGTGAGCAGATGGCCGATCGCTTCTGAGTGCTTCCGGGTGCCTCTGAGTGCGTCTCAGCGCGTCTCAGCGCGTCTCAGCGCGTCTCAGCGCGTCTGAGAGTGTCTTTGAGTGTCTTTGAGTACGCGCGGGTGTTTCCGGTGAGCGGACCCGCACTCTCCCGAGGGACCCTCCCGGCCGTACCGACCGGACTCTCCCGGCCGTACCGACCGGACTCTCCCGGCCGTACCGAGCGGAGTTCTGGGACCGTACCGACCGGAGTCTTGGGACCGTACCGACCAGGCTCTTCCGTCCGCGCTCTTCCGACCGGACTCTTCCGTACGAACTCCCGCCCCTCCACCCCCTCCACCCCCTGCCCCCGCCGCCTTCCCCGTTGGCCCGTCCCCTCCCCGGTTTCCGCTACCTCAGCAGCACCGGCAGCGCATCCACGCCGTAGACGATGGACAGCTTCCGGAACGAGAGCTTCTCCGCCGGTACCGCGAGCCGCATCTCCGGGAACCGCCGTATGAGCGCGGGATAGGCGGCCCGGAGTTCCATCTTGGCCAGCTCGGCGCCGATGCAGCGGTGGATGCCGTAGCCGAAGGCCAGATGCGAGGGGACCTGTCGGTGCGGATCGACCCGTTCCATGTCCGGGCCCAGCTTCTCGTCCCGGTTGGCCCCGCTCAGCGAGCACAGCACCAGGTCGCCGGCGGATATCCGGGTGCCCCCGATCTCCATGTCCTCGCGGGCGAACCGCGGGAAGGCCACCTGCACCACCGTGAGATAGCGCAGCAGCTCCTCCACGAACGAGTCCACCACCTCGTCCTGATCGCGTATCGCCGCGAAGTGTTCGGGGGCCTGGAGGAGTACGAGCGTGCCGAGCGCCAGCATGCTCGCGGTCGTCTCCAGACCACCGGTCAGCACCCCGTCGGCGAGCCCGGCCAGCTCCTGGTCGTCGAGTTCGTCGCCGTGCTCCTTCACCAGCATGCCGAGCAGCCCGTCGCCGGGCGTCTCACGCTGTTTCCGGACGATTCCGTGCAGATAGGTGAGCGAGTCCGACATCGCGCCGAAGGAGGCGTTCGCGCCGCTGAAGAGGTCGAACCGAGCCGTGCTGTGGCGCTGGAAGTCCTCGCGGTCCTCGTACGGCACACCGAGCAGCTCGCAGATGACCAGCGCGGGAATGGGGAGGGCGAACGCCTGTACGAGATCCACCGGGCCCTCGGCCACGGCCATCTCGTCGAGGCGCTCCTCCACGATGGAGTGGATGCGCGGGGTGAGCCTGCTGAGCCGCCGCATGGTGAATTCGGGCGTCAGCAGGCGCCGCAGTCTCGTATGCGTCGGTGGATCGCTGAAACCGAGACCTCCCGGATTCTGCTGCGGGGCGACGCCGATGTTCCGTTCCGCGAGGTTGGTGAAGTCGGAGCTGAACCCCTTCGCCTTTCCGAGCACCGCCTTGGTCTCGTCGTATCCGGTGACAAGCCAGGCATTAATGCCGAAAGGCAGCCATATCTTACTAATGGGCTCCTTTGCCCTGGTTCGGGACAGATCGGCCACGGGATCGAGGCCGTCACGCCTCAGCGGCGCCAGCGTGGCATCCGGGAGGAACGACATCTTGGACAGGTCGAAGCCGTTTTTCTGAATTCTCGAAAAATACTTGCGACCCAGCCACGAGACGATGTTTGAGCGGAGATTCGACATGGCGCAATACTGCCCTGCCTCGGCCGGCCGGCCATGCTCCGGTGCCGGACGCGCCCCGGTGTGATGCGCCACAGCGCGCTTGAGACCACCCTGGGCGGGCGCGCCGGGGCCCATGAAGGTGGCGCCATCCGCAAAATCGGAGGAAAGTGGAGATATCGAGCATGAGGCGCGAGCGATGACGGCTGCGCACGGCTGCGCGCGGGACGGCTGCGGCGTCCCCAAGGATACGAGTGAGGTGAGCGGCCTTGCGGGAGAGGTTCCGTGCCGTCCAGGGCGCGCCGTGCTGGGTGAGTCTCATGGCGGCGGATCTGGACCGCGCGCACGCCTTCTACGGAGAGCTCTTCGGCTGGGGCTTCCGTCCCACCCGGCAGGGGCACGGCCGTTACACCGTCGCGTACACCGAGGGCGGCGTACCGACCGTCGGTATCGGCGCCTCGTCCCCGTCGGCGGGGGTGACCCTCCCGGTCACCTGGACCACGTACTTCGCGGCGGACAGCGCGGATGAGGTGGCCTCGCGCATCCAGGAGCGCGGTGGCACGGTCGCGGTCGGGCCGCTGGAGTTCGGCAGCGGCCGGGTGGCCTGGGCGGCCGACCCGGACGGGGCCAACTTCGGCATCTGGGAGGGCGACCTGACCTCCGCCTGGTGGGGCGAGCGCAGACCCGGCGCGCCCGTATGGCTGGAGCTGCGCACCCGCGACGCCTTCGAGGCGGCGCTCTTCTACGGGCAGGTCTTCGGGTGGGACAGCCAGGAGCGGGAGCGCTGCGATGTCCGCTTCGAACACGACCGGGTGGTCCTCCATATCGACGGTAAGGCGGTCGCGGGGCTGCGCGGCGGCGCCATCGAGGCCGCCCCGGACCCGAACGTCCGGCCCCGCTGGCGGGTCTACTTCTGCGTGAAGGACGTCGACGAGGTCGCCGAACGCGCGGCGGAGCTCGGTGGCGGGGTCCTCTCCCCGTCCACCGACACCCCCTATGGGCGCATCGCGGCGCTGCGCGACCCGGAGGGCGGGATCTTCAGCGTGGCGGCCGTGAGAAAGGAACCCGCCGCCGGGGATTCCACGGACTGAGGCTGGACCGAACCCGTGGACTGAAGCCGGACTGAACCCGCGGGCTCAGGCCGGGCCGGACCCGCGGACCGAAGCCGGGCCGGACCTGCGGACCGATGCGGGGCCGGACCCGCGGACCGAAGACGGGCTGAACCCCCGGAAGCACGGTAGGGGCGCTCGGCACGCCCGGTGACGACGGCGATCGCGAGCGGGGCGGAGCCTGGCCCCTGGGGGCCACGGGCCTCGACGGCCGTGTGCGGTCCCGCCTAGGATCCTAGATACGGCATCGCGTGTCGGTCACCGGCCGGGTGAGGCATGGAGGTGCCCGTGAGATTGCCCAACGGAGGCATTCCACAGTGTCAGTCGAGTTGAATCACACGATCATCCATTCTCTGGACAACCGCGCATCCGCGGAATTCCTGGCCAACATTCTCGGCCTCGAAGTAGGAGAAGCATGGGGCCCGTTCGTTCCGGTCGAAACCAGTAACGGAGTGACCCTGGACTTCGCCACCATTCCCGGCGAGTCGATCGTCATGCAGCATTACGCTTTCCTCGTCTCGGACGAGGAATTCGACACGGCCTTCGAGCGGATCAGGGAGCAGGGGGTCACCTATTACGCCGATCCCCATTTGAAGCAGCCGGGCGAGATCAACCACCATCACGGTGGACGCGGGCTGTACTTCATGGATCCGGCCGGTCATGGCATGGAGATCATCACCCGCCCGTACGGCAATGAGGGGTAGTCCGGGGAGGCCCTGAACCACGCCGGCGGGCCGGGGCGCATGCGCCCCGGCCCGCCGCCTTTGTCTCCTGTCTTCCACCCGGCCCGTTGGTCAGCCCTCGTCCGCCGTACCGCCCCGGCGCTCCTGCCATTCCCGGACGATCTCGTCGATGTCGAAGGGCAGAAGATTGAGCGGCGGGCCGGGCGGGGGCCGCCGGATCGCCTCACGGATCTTGTCGTTGACTCCCGAGAGAATCTCCCGCACCACCCGCTCCGACGGCGCCTCGTCCACGGCGGCGAGCGCGTCCTCCGCCTCTTTGCGCAAGACGAGTGTCGGTGGCAGGAACGACAGATTCTCGCGGGCCATCTTCTCCTTGACCCACCACAGATCGTCGTAGGGCTTGTCGAGGCTGGGAAGAGGTTTTCCCCTTCCCGGAAGGTCGGCGAACGCGCCGCGTTCCTCCGCCTCGCGGATCTGCCGGTCGGCCCACGTTTCGAAGCTGATGCCTGGTGGCTTTCGCTCGGTCACCCTGAGATTCTCCCCCAGGCCCCACGAAACGCGCCACAGGCCGTTCCCGCCCTGTCAGAGGTGGGAGGAGAGGACCGGCAGCAGATCCTGGAATGTCCGACCGGTGGCGGGCGCGCCGATCGCCGACATCTGCCAGGCTCCGCCCGCCCCGCCCGCACGGTGGACCTTGGCCATGATCTGGGCGGTGTAGGGACCGCCGCCGCTCAGGGTGTAGCGGGCCAGTTCCTGTCCGTTGGTCTCGTCGACCAGACGGCAGAAGGCGTTCTGCACCTCGGCGAAGGTCTGTCCGGAGAAGGAGTTCACCGTGAACAGGATCTGATCGACATGGGCCGGAACGCGCTGAAGATCGATCAGGATCGATTCGTCGTCGCCACCCTGACCGGCGCCGCCGACGAGGTTGTCACCGGTGTGCCGGACCGATCCGTCATTGCTGATCAGATGCTGGAAGAACACGACGTCGACGGCTTCCCGACCGGCGAAGAGCACGGCCGAGGCGTCCAGGTCGATCTCCTTGGCGGTCAACCGGGCGAGGAACCCCTTGCGCGGCGCGGCCTGCCAGCCCAGGCCCATGCGCACCGCGCTGAGCTCGCCCCCGTCGGACTTGCTCAGGCTGATCCGCTGGCCCTTGGCCAGATTTACGGTCATGTGCTTCCTTTCTCGCTCTTCTGACTCGTCCGGGACAGTGTGTGCGACATCTTCAGCCGGTCGCGCAGAAACGGCAGGATGCCGCGGTGGAGGAGGGCCCTCAGCCATGCGTCGCGGGCCGTGGCCACGGCCGCGTCATCCTGGCGCCAGGCGTATGGCGGATGGGAGCCCGAAGGTGGGTGCGGGTGCGGGTGCGGGTGCGGATGTGGGTGTGCGTGTGGACGCCGATGGGGGCGCGGCTGCCGGTCGGGGGGTGAGCTGCGGTGGCGTACGGCCGTGACGACCAGGCAGACCATCCCCGCCGCCAGGGTGACCGCCGCGATCGTCGCGCTGGTCAGCCCGGCCGTCAACAGGGCGTCGGCCGTCTCGCGTTGGGAGCCGGAGAGCCGCAGCAGTCCGCCGAGGAGCAGAAAGGCCGCGGCCGAGGCGCCGGCCAGCGCCGGTGTGAGGACGGCGAGCGCCGGCAGCAGCCCGCGGCCGCCTGCCGTGGTGAACGGGGCGGTGCGGACAGCCGAGGCGGCCGAGGCGACTGTGACGGCTGCGGCGGACGGGTCGGGCGAGGTGGAGGCGGCCGTCGCAGCAGCGGCGCGTTGCCGGAGGTAGGCGGCGTACTCGGGCGCGGCGGCCGTCGCGATCGCCTCGCTCTCCACCAGCGCCTGGGAGCGCAGCCGCTGGATATCCGTGCCCCCGCTGGACCCGCTGCCTCCCAGGGCCTCGCGGATCTCCGCGGTACGCAGCGCCTGGTGCAGCGCCCGCTCGAAGTCGGGCCTGTCCTCGGCCTGTAACCCGGGTGAGGCGGTCATGTCCGCTTCCTCGATGCGTCCGAACCGTCGAAACCGTCCGAACCGTGTGAGCTGGCTGTGCGAGCTGTGTGGGCTGTGCGGCTGTGTTGGGCTGTGCGCGCCGTGTGAACCGGACGCCGGGCCTGACTCAGGGGGGGAGGCCGGTCCCGGCGGCCGGAGGAGGGGGGCGGGGGCAGGGTCAGAGGGGCGGGGTCAGAGGTTGACGCCGAAATCGGAGGCGATGCCCGCCAGACCCGAGGCGTATCCCTGGCCGACCGCACGGAACTTCCACTCCGCGCCGTTGCGGTAGAGCTCGCCGAACACCATCGCCGTCTCGGTCGCGGCGTCCTCGCTCAGGTCGTAGCGGGCGAGTTCGGCGTTGTCGGCCTGGTTGACCACCCGGATGAAGGCGTTGCGGACCTGGCCGAAGTTCTGGCCGCGGCTTTCGGCGTCGTGGATGGAGACCGGGAAGACGATCTTGGCGATCTCGGCGGGCACGGCGGCCAGATTGACCTTGATGGCCTCGTCGTCGCCCTCGCCCTCACCGGTCAGGTTGTCGCCGGTGTGCTCGACGGAGCCGTCGGGGCTGGTGAGGTTGTTGTAGAAGACGAAGTGCTGGTTGGACGCGACCTTCCCGGCCTCGTCGCAGAGCAGGGCGCTCGCGTCGAGGTCGTAGTCGGCCCCCGTCGTCGTCCGCACGTCCCAGCCCAGGCCGACGATGACCGCGCTCAGGCCCGGCGCCTCCTTGCTCAGCGAGACGTTGCCGCCTTTGGACAGGGAAACTCCCACGATCTCCTCCTGGTGCTCGATGGACCGGAGTAAAAATCTACAGCACTGTAGAAGTAAGCGGAGCGTGAGGCGCGGGGGTTGGCGTGATCCGGCAGGGGCGGGCGGCCATACGCCCGTCCGGCCCCGTACCGGCCACCGCCCACCCCCCGACCGCCCCGGCACGCACACCACCTCTCACGCACGCCCCCGCACCACCCCGCACCACCCCGCACAACACCCCGCGCACGACCCCGCACAGCGCCCACTTACGACCCCGCACAGCGCCCACTTACGACCCCGGACCGCTCCACACGCCCGACTCCACACGCACGACTCCACACCCACGACCCCGCACGTACGACCCCGCGCAGCCCCCCACGTACGATCGGACGGATGCGCCCCTCTCCCGCCGACCTCATCCGCGAATTCCACCTGGCCTTCGGCCTGGACGCCCGTACGACCCCCACCGAGGTCGCACCGGAACTCGCCGCCCACCGCCAGCACCTCCTGGCCGAGGAGTGTGCCGAAGTAGCCGACGCGAGCGCTCACGGCACCCTCGACCATCTCGCCCATGAGCTGGCCGATGTCGTCTACGTCGCCTACGGCACCGCACTGGTCCACGGCATCGACCTCGACGCGGTCATCGCCGAGATCCACCGGGCCAATATGACCAAACTCGGCCCCGACGGCCGCCCCACCCTGCGCGCCGACGGCAAGGTCCTCAAGGGCGACCACTACCAGGCCCCCGACGTCGCGGCCGTCCTGCGCCGCCAGGGCTGGACCGGCGTGCCCGAGTAGTTCGCCGCCCACAGCGCGTTACCGGCCATGGGCACACCTTCCCCTCATGTCGGCCGGCAGCCGACTGCTCTCGTGGCGGCCGGAGCCGTTTGCTCTCGGAGGTCGGCCGGCAGCCGGCCGGTTGACACCCAGAACACCCCCGCGCCACCATCCCGCCGATGGAGATCACCGACCTGACCCCAGCCGAGCGCCGTGTCCGGGAGGCGTTCCCGCTGGGCGAGGGTGTGGATCTGCGCGAGGGCCCAGAGGACGACCCGGCGGCCGGTGCGGCATGGGGGCCCGAACGGACCGTAAGGGCCGAGGTATTGCGGGCGTTGCTGGTCGACGGCGACAGCCGGGCCGGGGAGATAGCGGGACTGAAGCTGGCGGGTGCGCGTATCACCGGGCAGCTCGATCTCAGGTACGGAGTGGTACAGCACTCCATACGGCTGCGGTCCTGCTACTTCGCCGAGGGCCCGATGCTCTACGGAGCCCAGCTTCGTGCCCTGGTGCTCAGCGATTCCGTGCTGCCCGCCTTCACCGCGGCAGCGCTCCGCGTCGAGGGGGTGCTGCGGATGAGCCGCTGCCGTATCGCGGGGCCCGTAAGGCTCGCGGGATCACAGATCGCCGGAGCGGTCTTCCTCGACGGCGCGCGTCTCGGCGGCTCCCCGGACGACCCTGATCCTTCCGATGTGCCCAACTGCTCCGACGGCCCCGACGGCCCCAACGCCTCCGACGGCCCCGACTGCTCCCACGGATCGCACGCCCCCGACCCCCCGGACCCCACCGCGCTCCAGGAACCGGCGCTGGAGCTCAACCAGGTGAGCGTGGGCAACGACATAGCGGCCACCGGACTCGTCTGCCACGGTCAGGTCCGGCTCAACGGGGCCACCGTCACCGGTGAGGTCAACCTGAACGACGCCGTACTGCACCACCCCGGCCACGACGCCCTGCACGCCGAAACCCTGTCGGTCGGCACCGACCTGCGCGCCATGCGGCTGCGCGCCCATGGCCGCGTCAACGTCAGCGGCGCCAGGATCCCCCGTCACCTGAACCTCGCGCACGCCCGGCTCCGCAACCCGGGCGGTCAGGCCCTGCGCGCCAGCAGCTGTGTGATCGGTGAGCTGTGGCTGCGCGAGGCCGCCCCGATCGAGGGCGTGGTGAACCTCCGCGGTTCCCAGGTCGATCTGCTGCACATCGCCCCGGAGACCTGGCCCGACCGGGTCAGGATCGACGGCCTCAGCTATCGCAGGCTCACCCCCGACCTGCCCGCCGAACAGCGTCTGCCCGTGCTGGAGCGCGAGGAGTCGGGCTATCTGCCGTATGCCTACGAGCAGCTGACCGCCGCCTACCGCATCGCGGGGGATGACGCCGCCGCCCGCACCGTGCAACTCGCCAAGCTCCGTCGGCATCGCCGCACCCTGCCCCGGTACGCCAGGGCTTGGGGCCATCTCCAGGACATCACGGTCGGCTACGGCTTCCGGCCCATGCGCGCCGCCGGGTGGCTGCTGGCTCTCCTTCTCACCGGCGCCACCGCCTTCGCCCTGGTCCACCCCCGTCCCCTGAAGGCCGACGAGGCGCCCGATTTCAACCCCGTCTTCTACACCGTGGACCTGCTGCTGCCGATCGCCGATTTCGGTCAGCAGTCGGCCTTCGCGCCGCAGGGTTGGGCCCAGTGGCTCTCCTACGCCCTCATCGTCACCGGCTGGATCCTGGCCACCACCATCGCGGCGGGCATCACCCGCTCCCTGAGCCGCCAGTAAGTCACCGATGAGTCACTCTGGCCAACGCCCGCGGGGAGCCGATCGGCTACCTGTGGGCCAATGACGAGGACGGCGCGGCCGGGTGGTGCCCGCGGCCCGGCGGGGATCCGGTGAGGCTGGATGAGGGGCAGGAGTGGTTGGCGAGGCTGGGGGAGGCCAAGGGGCGGGGGCTGGCGCCGACGGCGGCGCTGGCCGAACTGGTGCGGGGCTCGGACCCGAGGAGGCCCAGCCATATCGTCCCGGGATCCTTGGCGGCCGCCGCCAGCCTTACGGCGCTCACCGAACTGGCGGGGAGGATCACCGAGGCCGATGACCGGCGGCTGCTCGCCCGGCTCGACCGCGCGAACAGCCACGCCTGGCACGAGCTGGGGCAGGGGCTGGCCGAGCTGACGGACGAGGACCGCGACGTTCAGTGGCGCCCGGCCCGCCAGAATCCGAGCGGCACTTGGACAGTCGGCTACCCGATCCACAGCGAGCGGCTCAACCGCGTCATCCGCGCGCTGGTCGCCGTCGGCGCCGTGACGCCCGCGTACCTGTGGATCGACAATCCGCCGCCCACCCTCCCACCGGACGGACGGCTGAGCCCCGCCGACGCCATGCGGGCCGCGACGGCGATCGTACGGGGCGAGAGGTTCAGCGACGGGACCATCGCCCAGGCGGCGCGGGACGGCCTCATCGACGCCGTGGGTACATCGCTCTGCGCCTGGTACGCGGCGGAGCAGGGACACGACGGCCGAACCTGAGACGCGACGGGTGAACCCGAGGCCCCGATCGAACCGGGAGACCCCGATCGCCCACCGGGGCCGCCGACCCGGCACCTCGTCCGTGCGTTCGTGCTGACCACCTGAACCACCGCGTACTCACCGGCCGCGGCGGACCCGACGGCCACGATGCCGCCTGGATCACACCAGCGGCACCCCGATCGACGACCGGCGGGACGTGCGGCCGGACCGACGGCGGTATGGACACCGAGATCTCGCCGTGGCGGGCAAGGGCCTGCTCGGCGAGGGAGGTGGGCACGTACCCATCCTTGCCGGGGCCTCGGCCTTGTACCCGGAGAGCCTTGCGTATCCACCTCCTTGGAAGGTCAGCTCGACTTCGACAGCAACGCTTTCGCCCGGACCGCGATGTCATCATCTTCCAGGCGCACACGGCAGATGATGAGGTCGGATGTGATCCGGCGTAGCACTTTCAGCCACTCGGCTACGAAGGTAGCGATTTCTACGGTCAACCGGCTCCGGTCGTTGAGAAGAAACTCGTAGCTTCCATGGGTGCTGTCCCAGTGCGAATCGATCCTGAGGGAATCCCCGTCGCGAACGATGTTCCATTCGGTGGAGAACGTGTCGGACCCCCAGTGGACTTGCGTTTGAGAGAATCTCGGATTCTGGACTTCTTCGAGCAGTGGGATGAGGTCATCAAGCAAGACGGGAATGTCGTAACGGTATTCAAGTCGCACGGGTACCCGGTTCCAGAATAGGATGGCGTCTTCGGTCTCCATGGGGTACATCTGCCCTGTCGCGTCCGCCATGTCGTCGGCTTGCCCAACCTTCAGGGTCTCAGGGTTTCCTGCTTGCAGCCGGAAGCTCATGCTTGTTCCTATCGAGTGAGCGGGTAGGCGTGGACCTTACCGTTGGGGTACACCTTGACGAAAATGCTGTTCGGTGTGCGCGTCGTGCCGTCTGGAAGATACTCTATGCAGTTGTGCCCTTCGGGTAGCCTGAAGAATCCTGTCTTATTCGGCCCTAGTTCGGCTCCGCGTTCCGCTGCGTACTTGACGTCCGCTGCGCTGCCGAACTGCCCTTGAGGCCGACCGTCTCTTATCGCGCGAGCCGTTCCTTCGGACCAGTCAACGCCGTGCTTGCCGGTCTTGAGCAGTGGCGCTTCAGGCTTGTATTTCTGACCGTCTTTTTCGAATCCTCTGCCGACCTCGTCTGCCTGTTTCCGCTTGCTGAGGCCGTTCAGATGCTGCTGGCTCTGATTGAAGGATTGCTGTTGCTCCTCGGTGACGGGGTTGGGCTCTTCCGACGTGGGGCGCGAGCCACTCTGGCTCCCGGCATCCGCCTGTCCCTCGGGCGGCCCGTCGGTCGGCGCGCCACCACCCGCGGCGGTCATGAGGACGATGCCGAGCGTTCCCAGCGCGGTGGCGTGGATCGCGGCTTCGACGGTGATCGTGCCCGCTGCGACGCCGGCACCTGCGAAGGCGAGTCCACCGCCCGGCGGGAAGAGGGCGAGGAGGGCCAGGAGGATGAGCGCGAAGCCGAGGTAAGCGAGGAAGTTGTTGAGCGCTTCCAACAGGTGGAAGTTGCGGAAGAGCTTGTCGCCGGCGCCGAGCCCTTCCTGGTGCATGCGAAGCAGGAGCGCTGTGCCTGCGATGAGACTGCCGAGCGCGGTCCAGATGCGGAAGCGGATCACGGCATGGGCGTCGGCGAGGGGGAGCGTGCTGGTTGCCTGCCAGATACGCATGAGTCTGGTGAGGGTCCAGGTGGTCCACAGCAGCGCGGCGATACCGAAGGCCATCAGGACAGCGGGCCCGTCATTGGTGGTGAAGCGTTGCTGGAGTTCGGCGGCAGCGGGGAAGGATCCCGCGCCGAGGAAGACCAAGGCGGGGAGCATCAGGACCAAGGAGATGAGAATGAACCACCCTCTCCGCCGGTCCCTTAATGTGCGGGCGGCCTGGCGGACGGTTCGCGGTCCGACGCCTTGCCAGGCGTGCTGGTGGTCGGTGGCGTCGATCTGTGCGGTGGTCCAGGCGACAGTGCGGTGCAGAGGAGCGCTGTCGGCGTACGGGGTGCCGGCTGCCGAGTAGAAGAGGGCCCGGCGCATGCGGGCGAAGCGCAGTGCGATCAGCGTTGACCAGGGAACACACCACAGCCCGTATCCGGTCAAGGCGGCAAAGCCGGTGCGTCCGGCTCTCTCCTCGCGGAGCAGTACGCCTGGGACCGTCCGCTTGGCACGTCGGATCTGCCACATGTCGGCCCCCATAGCGATGGCCAGCACGGCCAGCGGGATAGTCCACAGGATGCCGTTGAGGTCTTCGACCAGTGACTGGGTGTCCCGGGCGCCGGGTTGCGCGGCCGCGTAGTTGGCGAGCATGTGGTGAGCACAGGCAGTGGCGATGGGCACCAGCCCCAGGGCCCGCAGCCAGCGGCGACCACGCATGAGGATGCCAACCCCCAGGGCCGCGGCGGCGGTGTAGACGAGATGGGGACTGGTGTCAGCGGCCGGGTGGGCACCGCCGAAGTCCAGGGTGGTGAAGGGGGCAGGGAACCACGCAGCGAAGACCTGATCGGGGCCAGGGATCCAGGGCGCTTGCAGGCTGTCGGGGATCACCCAGCCACCGCCCGGGTGGCTGATGGCCCGGGCCGCGTCCAGCCCGAACCTGGCCACTGCCTCCAGTAGCCCGAAGCCCGCACCCAGCGCTGCGCCGGTGACCACGTAGTCGGTCAGGCCCCACTGGCGGCGGATCTTGACGTTCCACGCCGCCACCAGCAGAGGCGTGATCTTGATCAGCTCTTCCATGACTGGGTCGACGGTGTAACTGGCCGTCTTCACGGTGTCGAGCAGCGTCCCGCCATGGGGTTGGTCGGAGACGGTGCGTGTATACGCGTACTCCAGCAGCACGGTCACGATGCCGCAGCCGTAGACGCCCACTGCGATCGCCAGCAGTACGGTGGAGACCCGCACCGAACGCGTCGGCGATGACAACACCAGCAGCTGCACCACGCCGTACACCGTCGCGGTCATCATCAATACCGCCATGCCCAGCTCCCCCATAGCTGTCAGCTCAAGGGCGCGAGCCTAAGGGCCCGTTGGACGGCGTACAAGGATTTCTTGCGCCGTGCTTGTCGGTCCCGCGGCGTTCAAGAACCTGGCTGCCCGAGGACGACAATGCGGACGCCATTCGGGGCCGCGACGGCGATGCGGTTGCGTTCGTCGCGGGTTGCGGCGAAGACCACGAGATCCTTCAAGCCTCGCCACCGCTGCCAATCCATCTGCTCGGGTTCCGGCTCGCAGAACACCGTAGGGCTTGTCGTCGAGGTAGATCGGTGCCCCGTTGGCAATACGCGAGCTCTGGCGTGCGGGCTGTGCGCCGGACAGCAACCGAGCAGCCTTCCGTGAGTCACTCCGCCTGGGCCAGCCACTCCCCTGAACACGTTGAAGCCGGTGTAGGACCAGGAGAGACCCGGACTGGTCACGTTGCCGTCTCCGGGGAAGAGAACGAGCCCCATCCTGTCCTCCTTGCCTGCCCGACGCCCGGCACCGGCCGTGGGGAGAAGCGTCGGCAAGGCGTCGCCTCCGGGAGGACGAATGGGAGCCGTCAGGGAGCCGGGTTTTGGGGTCGGCTCCCAAACGGCTCGCAAAGGGCCCCGGAAACGAGTCAGGGGCCCGACCCGCTTTCGCGAATCAGGCCCCTGACCTGGTGTTTCTTCAGTCGGGGTGGCGGGATTTGAACCCACGACCTCTTCGTCCCGAACGAAGCGCGCTGCCAAGCTGCGCTACACCCCGAAGCAACGAGCTCTACTTTAGCGGACCTGCGGCCAGAGACGAAATCCGGTTTCCGAGGTCCCGCAGGTCGGGGCGTGCCGGGCGGCCCGGGTGGTCCGGGTGGTTCGGGTGGTTCGGGTGGTTCGGCCGGTCCGGGCGGGAGGGGCCGGGCTCAGGGGGTCTGGGGGGTCAGCGTGAGCAGGGTGGCTTCCGGGGGGCAGGCGAAGCGGACCGGGGTGTAGCGGTTGGTGCCGCAGCCCGCGGAGACGTGGAGGTAAGAGGTGTGGCCACCGGCATGGTGCTGGGAGAGCCCCTTGACCCGGCGGGTGTCGAGGTCGCAGTTGGTGACCAGGGCGCCGTAGAAGGGGATGCAGAGCTGGCCGCCGTGGGTGTGGCCGGCGAGGATCAGCGGGTAGCGGTCGGCGGTGAAGGCGTCCAGGACGCGCAGGTACGGGGCGTGGACCACGGCGAGGGAGAGGTCGGCGCCCGACTCCGGGCCGCCGGCCACCTCGGCGTAGCGGTCGCGCTTGATGTGGGGGTCGTCGAGGCCGGTGAGGGCGATCTCGATGTCCTCCAGCTTCAGCCGGCCGCGGGTGTTCGACAGCCCGACCCACCCGGCCGCGTCGAAGGCGTCGCGGAGTTCCGTCCATGGGTTGTGGATGGCGCCGACGGCCGGGGGGTTGCCGTTCAGCCCGTGTCGGCCGCTGGCCTTCTCCATCAGATAGCGGGCGGGATTGCGCAGCTTCGGTCCGTAGTAGTCGTTCGAGCCGAAGACGTATGCGCCGGGGAACTCCATCAGCGGGCCCAGCGCGTCCAGGACCTCCGGCACGCCCTCCGGGTCCGACAGGTTGTCCCCCGTGTTCACCACGAAGTCGGGGCGCAGCCCGGCGAGGGACTGGAGCCAGCGCTGCTTCTTGCGCTGTCCGCTCACCATGTGGATGTCGGAAACCTGCAGGACGCGCAGGGGCCGCATCCCGCGCGGGAGCACCGGGACGGTGATCCGCCGGAGCCTGAAGGACCGGACTTCGAAGCCGACGGCGTAGGCGAGGCCGGCTGCGCCGACCGCCGTGATTCCCAGGGGTACTCCGTATCGCGCGCGCATGTCGTCCATGGTCGCAGAACGCCGCCGGGGGAGAAATCTTCGGGTGATTCCCGGCCAGTGCTGGCAGACTCGACGCCATGACCACCACGCTCAAGTCCAGGCTGCAGGACGACCTCACCACGGCGATCAAGGCGCGCGACGAACTGCGCTCCTCGACTCTCCGGCTCACCATCAGCGCGATCACCAAGGAAGAGGTCGCGGGCGAGAGCGCCCGTGAGCTGTCCGACGCCGAGGTGGAGAAGATCGTCGCGCGGGAGGCCAAGAAGCGCCGTGAGGCGGCCGAGGCGTTCGAGAAGGGTGGCCGCGCGGAGCAGGCCGAGCGGGAGCGGGCGGAGGGCGAGGTACTCGCCGAGTACCTGCCGAAGCCGCTGACGGACGACGAGCTGAACGCCCTGGTGGCCGAGGCGGTGCGGGAGGCCGCGGCGGGCGACGCCGAGGGCCCGCGCGCCATGGGCGCCGTGATGAAGATCGTGAACCCGAAGATCGCCGGGCGCGCGGAGGGCGGCCGGGTCGCCGCCGCGGTGAAGCGGCAGCTCGCGGGCGGGTAGCCCACGGGACAGCACCCTTTCTGTCGCGCACCGCAGTCCAGCGAGTACCCAGCGTGTCATCTCGCCGACGCGGCGGTCGTGGGTCATACGGCGTTGCCGTACGGCGGCAGGACGTCCGGCGCGCCCCGCGGCCCCCGGCCCGCGCCGGCTGTCGTAAGGCGTACGGCAACGCCGTGCGCTCACCACTCGGCCGTAGCGCGAACAGCTCCGCCGTCAACAGCTCGGCCGTGAGCCGAACGGCCCCGCCAAGCCGAACGGCCCCGCCAAGCCGAACGGCCCCGCCAAGCCGAACGGCCCCGCCGAGCCGAACGGCCCCGCCGAGCCGTACGGCCCCGCCAAGCCGAACAGCGCAGCCGTAAGCCGAACAGCGCAGGGCGAACAGCGCAGCCGTAAGGCGCTCGGACGGAAAAAAGGGGGCCGGGACATCTCTGTCCGGCCCCCTCAGCGCTCAGGCGCTGTCACCGCTAGCGCGGCCAGTGCCGACCGCCGTTTCCGTTTCCGTTGCCCTTCCCGCCGTTCCCGTTGCCGCCGGTCAGGTCCGAGGGCAGGGAGATGTCCGGCCACGGGTCTTCCTGGCCGCCGTTGGTGCCTCCACCGTTGTCGCCTCCGCCGTCGCCGCCCTTGTCACGGCTCGGCTTACGGTCGTGACGCCTCTTGTCGTCGGCGGGCTTGTGCTGGCTCGGGTCCTTGACCGGCACCTTCACGAAGTTCGGCGCCGGCTTGCCGGTCAGTGCGCCGCTCATCGCGTCCTTCCATATCGGGCCGGGGGTGTCCGCGCCGTAGACCTTGTCGTGGGGGACGCCGCCGATGGTGATGTTCTCCATGGTGACGCCCTTGGCACCCGGGCCGCCGACCCACACCGCGCCGGCCAGGTTCGGGGTGTAGCCCACGAACCACGCGGCCCGCCGCTCGTCCGTCGTGCCCGTCTTACCGGCGCTCGGACGGCTCTGGAGCCCGGCCTGCTTGCCGGTGCCGTCCTCGACCACCCCGCGCAGCAGCGTGTTGATGGTGTCCGCGGTCTTCTCCGACATCGCACGGGAGCACTTCGACTCCGGGACCTTCAGCGCCTTGCCGTTCGAGTCGGTGATCGACTCGATGAAGATGGGGGAGCAGTAGACACCGCGGTTGGCGAAGGTCGCGTAGGCGTTGGCCATCGTCAGCGGCGAGAAGCCCTCGGAGCCGAGGGTGAGGGAGGGCACCTGGTTGTGGTCCTTGCCGTCGGCGCGCTTCACCCCCATCTTGTCGGCCATCCGCGTCACCGGGCAGACCCCGATGTCGCTGATCAGCTGGACGAAGTAGGTGTTGACCGACTTGGCGGTCGCCTCCTTCATCTCGTACGGGCCGACCTCGCTCTCGTTCTCGTTCTCGACGGTCGCGCCCTCGTCGTTGCTCCAGGTGCCGTCGCAGGTGGTGACCGGGCTCGGGTACTTCATCTTGTACGGCGAGGAGTAACGCTGGTACGGCTTCTTGCCCTGCTCGATCGCGGCCGCGGCGGTGATCGGCTTGAACGTGGAGCCGACCTGGAAGCCGAAGTTCGACCCGCCCATGGACCTGTCCGCGGAGAGGTTGATCTGGGTCTCGTTCTCGCCGAAGCCGTACGGCCGGGACTGGCCCATCCCCAGCACCTTGCCGGTGCCCGGCTCGATGAGCGTCACCGCGGTGGCCACCGGGTCGGACTGGTAGACATGCGACTTGATCGAATTCTGGACCGACTTCTGGGCCTGCGGCTCCAGCGTCGTACGGATCGTCAGGCCGCCCTGGTCCCAGCGCTTGGCGCGCGCCGCCGCCGTCTTGCCGAAGGTCGGGTCGTTGAGCAGGATCTTGCGGACGTAGTCACAGAAGAACCCGGCGCCCTTGACGGCCGTGATGCAGCCGCTCCTGGGCATGCTGACCTTGAGGCCGAGCGGCTTCTTCTGGGCCGCGGCGGCCTGCGCCGGGGTGATGTCCTTCACGTCGGCCATGCGCCGCAGCACGGTGTCGCGGCGTGCCTTGGCGGTCTGCGGGGCATTGATCGGGTCGTACCGGCTGGGGGACTGGACGAGACCGGCCAGCAGCGCCGCCTGCTCCAGGGTCAGGTCCTTGGCGGACTTGCTGAAGTAGCGCTGTGAAGCCGCCTCGATGCCGTACGCCTGCTGCCCGAAGAAGGTGATGTTCAGGTAGTTCTCGAGGATCCGCTTCTTGCCCAGCTCCTTCTCGACCTTGATCGCGTACTTCAGTTCCTTGATCTTCCGGCCGATGGACTGCCTGGTGGCCTGGGCGACCTTCTCCTTGTCGTCGCCCGCCTCCTCGACGAACACGTTCTTCACGTACTGCTGGGTCAGGGTGGAGGCGCCCTGGGAGACCCCGCCGCCCTGCGCGTTGGTGTTGAGCGCGCGCAACACGCCCTTGAGGTCGACCGCCCCGTGCTGGTAGAAGCGGGCGTCCTCGATCGCGACGATCGCCTGCCGCATGTACGGGGAGATGTCCTTCAGCTTCACGATCGTCCGGTCGCGGGAGTAGACCTTCGCGATCTCCCCGCCCTTGGCGTCCAGGATCGTCGTCCGCTGGCTGAGCGGCGGTGTCTTGAGATTGGCCGGAATTCCGTCGAATTCCTCGACCGTTCCCTTGGCCGCGAGGCCGAGCGCCCCGACGGCGGGAAGCGCGAGCCCGGCCATCACGGCACCGGCCAGCGCGCTGACGCCGAGGAACTTGGCGGCCTGTTGAGCGGTGGACAGTCCGCCGCTCGAGCGCGTGTTTCCCATAGGAGGCAGCCTACGTGTCGAATCGCCGGACAGGGGACCGAGTGTTCGCATAAGCTGTTTCACGCCAGTCGCAGATGTGCGGCTGAGCCACACCTCCACCTCTCGCTCACCTGAGTGATGAGAGCTGTCCGGATTGCGGCCCCTGTCATGAGCTGCCCGCTGTTCGATGGGTGAACTGCCCGGGTTTGCACTAGTGATCGCAAATGTCGTCAGCTCACTCCGTTGGGTGATCTGCCGCGTACCCATAGTCCGTTCGGACCATCCAAGATTGGGCCTGCAGGGGGTGTTGCGCCTTGTCTCGCTTCCGTAACGTCCTCAACTGGCGACGGTGAATATGCCGTTTGTCGCCGTGGGGGAGCTCCGATTCGGGAGAGGACGGCGCCAGCATGGGCTGGGTAACCGACTGGAGTGCGCAGGCCGCCTGCCGCACTACTGATCCAGATGAACTGTTCGTCCAGGGCGCGGCACAGAACAGGGCCAAAGCGGTCTGCACCGGATGTCCGGTGCGCACCGAGTGCCTTGCGGATGCCTTGGACAACCGCGTGGAGTTCGGCGTGTGGGGAGGGATGACCGAGCGCGAGCGGCGAGCGCTGCTGCGCCGCCGGCCGACCGTGACCTCCTGGCGCAGGCTCCTGGAGACCGCGCGCACCGAGTACGAGCGCAGCGCGGGCATTCTGCCCTTCGACGACGAGGAGTACGAGCGCTTCGCCGCGGTCGGATAGACCGGGCGGCGGTCCGCCGGCGGCCGTCTGACGGGCTGCCAGTGGCAGCGTCTCGCCTCACCATCACCTCACCCACCTCTCGTCGCCATGGCTACGAGCGGGGGGCGAGTACGGGCGCGCCCCGCCAGGGGCGGGTACGGGTACGCGCACGCCTTCGAGCGCGGTTGCGGCCAAGGCCGTGACCGGCCTGCCGTGGGGGCGCGAGCGGCATGGCTTGACGGGGGCTCGGGCGGCCGGCTCGATGGGGGCGTGGGCGACACGGCGTGACGCGTCGGCGCGGGCCGGGGGCTGGTCCGCCGTCGATGGCCGTGGCCTTGTCTGCGCCTGTGTGTCGCCGCAGGGCGGCCGCGTTCGACGGAGCGCCGCTACGGGTGCCCGTATGCGCGCCCGCCTCGGTGGTCGTCGTCGGGGCCCGTCATGCGCCGCACCGGTCCCATCGGTACCGGGTCGTACGGCATCGGTCCCGGTCCCATTCGGTGGTGCTGTGCTGCCCGGGTCCGACCGGGACTGGTTCACTCGGGTCCGACTGGGCACCAGAACCGGTCATCCGGGTCCTCGTTTGTGCGTGCGTGTGTGCGTGCTGCGTGTGTGCGTGTCTGTCGCCGTGGTCCATCAATACGGTCGATCAACGCGGCCGATCACCGCTGTCGGTCACCGAGGTCCGTCACCGCTGTCCGTCGTGCCGCGTGGCTACCTGTTGTGCGTCTCCTCCGTGCGCGGGCGGCCGAGAGCCGGTCCGGCACCGACTCAACCCGCCGCGCGCTTGGTCCGCTCCGGCGGGACCGCGAGGCGTTCGCCGATCGCCCGCAGTCCTGCCAAGTCGTGTACGTCGCCTGGGAGTGCGGCCACTTGGGCCACCGGAACCTCGGGGTGGAGCGCCGTGAAGCGGTCGTGCGTGCGCTGCTCACGTCCGAGCACCTGCATACGCTCCGCGTGCAGCCGAAGCAGTCCCGCGGCGAGCCGCTCCGCCGACGTGGGGGAGACGTCGGGGTCCGCTGCCGAGGGGTTCCGCGCTTGAGCATTCCCTGAGTGATGATCGACAAATCCGCCGTCGGCAAGATTTTCTGCCCCGGTGGTGTTCTTGGCCGGATCGCTGTCCTCCGCGGTGTGCGCGAGTGACGCATCGTCCGGGTCCGCGGGGTCGTCGGCCAGGCACAAGGTCTCCGCGGCGGCCAAGGCCCGTTCCGCCGACAGCTGTTCGGCCCCGCTGCCGTGCACCCGGTTCAGGACCAGCCCGGCCAGCGGCATCTGGTCCGCGGCCAGCCGTTCGACGAAGTACGCTGCCTCCCGCAGCGCGTCCCGCTCGGGCGCGGCCACCACCAGGAAGGCCGTCCCGGGGGCCTGCAACAGCCGGTAGGTGGCCTCCGCGCGAGTACGGAACCCGCCGAACATGGTGTCCATCGCGGCAGCAAACGTCTGCACGTCGCGCAGCAGCTGCCCGCCGAGCACCTTGCTGACCGTGCCCGTCATCATCGACACGCCCACGTTCAGGAACTTCATCCCGGCCTTGCCGCCGACCTTCGCCGGGGCCATCAGGACCTTGATGAACTTCCCGTCCAGGAAGGAGCCAAGACGTTTCGGCGCGTCCAGGAAGTCCAGTGCGGACCGGCTGGGCGGGGTGTCGACGATGATCAGGTCCCATTCGTCGCGGGCCCGCAGCTGGCCGAGCTTCTCCATGGCCATGTACTCCTGCGTGCCCGCGAAACCCGCCGAGAGCGACTGGTAGAAGGGGTTCGCGAGGATCGCACGGGCGCGCTCGGGGTCGGCGTGCGCCTCGACGAACTCGTCGAACGTCCGCTTCATGTCCAGCATCATGGCGTGCAGTTCGCCGCCGTTCGCGCCGCCGACGTCCGCGACCCGGCGCGGGACGTTGTCGAGCGCGTCGATGCCCATGGACTGGGCGAGCCGGCGGGCCGGGTCGATCGTCAGGACGACGACCTTACGGCCGCGCTCGGCGGCTCGTACGCCCAGGGCGGCGGCGGTGGTGGTCTTGCCGACCCCGCCGGAGCCGCAGCACACCACGATGCGGGTCTGCGGATCGTCCAGCAGGGCGTCGGTGTCCAGCCGGGGTGCCACGTCCATGCTCATGCCGCCTCCCGCGTACGACTCGTTGTCCGGGCGCCCTTACGGCGGGCGCCGCTCACGTCGGCCACTGCTTGCGCAGGTCCGCCGCCAGTCGGTACAGCCCGGCCAGGTCGACGCCGTCCGTGAGCAGCTCCAATTCGTGCAGCGGCAGCCCCAGGCCGGTCAGCTCGGCGCGCTGCGCCCGCTCCAGTTCCACCCGCTCGGCGTGCTCGCGCGCCTGCTCCAGCAGCGGGTCGACCAGCCGCTCGGCCGTGCCGCCGCGGCGGGCCCCGCCCAGGCCCGCCTGGGACAGCGCCTTGGCGACGGCCGTGCGCTGCCCGTTGGCGGCGGCCTCGACGGCCTCCTGGTCGAGGATCGCGGGCCGCACCATGTTGATGATGACCCCGCCGGTCGGAAGGCCGTCGGCGCGCAGCTCCGTGATGCCGTCCGCGGTCTCCTGGACCGGCATCTCCTCCAGCAGGGTCACCATGTGGACCGCCGTCTGGGGCGACTTCAGGACGCGCATCACGGCCTGTGCCTGGTTGTGTATCGGGCCGGTCCGGGCCAGCCCCGCCACCTCGTGGTTGACGTTCAGAAAGCGGGTGATGCGGCCGGTGGGCGGCGCGTCCATGATCACGGAGTCGTAGACGAAGCGGCCGTCCTTGCCCTTGCGGCGCACCGCCTCGCACGCCTTGCCGGTCAGCAGGACATCCCGCAGTCCCGGGGCGATGGTGGTCGCGAAGTCGATCGCGCCGAGCTTCTTGAGCGCGCGTCCGGCCGAGCCCAGCTTGTAGAACATGTGGAGGTAGTCCAGAAGTGCGAACTCCGGGTCGATCGCCAGGGCGTGCACCTCCCCGCCGCCCGGCGCGGTGGCGATCTTCCGCTCCTCGTAGGGCAGCGGCTCGGTCTCGAAGAGCTGCGCGATGCCCTGACGGCCTTCGACTTCGACCAGCAGGGTTCGCCTGCCATCGGCCGCGAGGGCCAGCGCTAGTGCGGCGGCGACCGTGGTCTTGCCGGTTCCGCCCTTGCCACTGACGACATGGAGCCTGCTCACATTGGGGAGCCTAACCAGTCGCCCCTCGGGCTACGCACCAGGGCCCGGCGGAGAGGCATTACAGTCGGCCCCATGACCAAGTGGGAATACGCGACCGTACCGCTGCTCGTACACGCCACGAAGCAGATTCTGGACACCTGGGGCGAGGACGGCTGGGAGCTGGTCCAGGTCGTCCCCGGGCCGAACAACCCGGAGCAGCTGGTGGCCTATCTGAAGCGGGAGAAGAGCTGATGGGGAGCGGTGCCGTCGAGGGCCGGCTCGCCGGGCTCGGCCTGACGCTGCCCGAGGTCGCCGCGCCCCTGGCCTCGTACGTGCCCGCGGTCCGCACCGGCCCGTACGTCTACACCTCGGGCCAGCTGCCGCTGGTCGACGGCAAGCTGGGCGTGACCGGCAAGGTCGGCGCGGAGGTGACCTCCGAGGAGGCCAAGGAGCTGGCGCGCACCTGTGCGCTGAACGCGCTGGCCGCCGTGAAGTCGGTCGTCGGTGATCTCGACCGGGTCGTGCGGGTCGTGAAGGTCGTCGGCTTCGTCGCCTCGGCGCCGGACTTCACCGGCCAGCCGGGTGTCGTCAACGGTGCGAGCGAGCTGCTGGGCGAGGCCCTGGGCGACGCGGGCGTGCACGCCCGCAGCGCGGTGGGCGTGGCGGTGCTGCCGCTGGACGCGCCGGTCGAGGTCGAGATCCAGGTCGAGGTCGCGGACTAGGGCGCGGATCCGTGGGCGGGCCGGTGTGACGCCGCCGCGCTGACCGGCCCCGGCGCGGCGCCGACGGGGCCACTCGAACATCAGCCCGTGAGCGCATAGCATCCGGCCATGTCCACTACGAATGGCCAGTGGTACCCGCCCGAATGGCCGGAGCGCATCCGCCTCCTGTCGGCCGGTGAGCTCACACCGGTGACACCGCGCCGGGCCGCCACCGTGCTGCTGCTGCGGGACGGACCGGTCGGACGGGACGGCGACGGGGGCAGGGGCGGGGAGCCCGCACCGGAGAACCCCGCGCCGGCGCCGGAGGCCGCGGGCGCCCCGGAAGGCGCTGAGGCGCCCGTGGAGGGCGTACGGGACGGGGCGGGCGGCCCCGGCGGGCCCGCCGTCTACATGCTGCGCAGACGCGCCTCCATGGCCTTCGCCGGAGGCGCGTACGCGTATCCCGGCGGTTCGGTGGACCCGCGCGACGAGCGCATGGTCACCTGGGCCGGTCCCTCGCGGGCGCAGTGGGCGCGGCGGCTGGGGCTGGACCCGGGCGAGGCGACGCAGGCACAGGCCATCGTGTGCGCGGCGGTCCGCGAGACCTTCGAGGAGGCGGGGGTCCTGCTCGCGGGCCCGACGCCGCACACCGTGGTCGCGGACACGACGGGGGACGACTGGGAGGCGGACCGCGCGGCGCTGGTCGCCCGGGACCTGTCCTTCGCGGAGTTCCTGGACCGCCGGGGGCTGGTGCTCCGCTCGGACCTGCTGGGCTGCTGGGCGCGCTGGATCACCCCGGAGTTCGAACCGCGCCGCTACGACACCTGGTTCTTCGTGGCCGCGCTGCCGCGGGGGCAGCGCACCCGTAACGCCTCCACGGAGGCGGACCGTACGGTCTGGATCCGTCCGGGCGACGCGGCCGACGGCTACGACCGGGGCGAGCTGCTGATGATGCCGCCCACGATCGCGACGCTGCGTCAGCTCAGGGCCCACGGCTCGGTCGCCGAGGCGCTGGCCGCGGCGGCGGACCGGGACCTGACACCGGTCCTGGCCCAGGCGCGGGTGGAGAACGGGGAACTGGTGCTGAGCTGGCCGGGCCATGATGAGTTCACCAAGCACATTCCGGGCGCCACGGGGGGATCTTCCACATGACCGACGCATCCGCTCTTCCCGGTCAGCCGCGCGGGGGTGCCATCGGCGGCCCGGCCACCGACCGGACCGTCTGCGTCCTGGCGCCGAACGCCTCGCCCATGACGCTGGACGGCACCAACACCTGGATCGTCGCCGAGCCCGACTCCGACCTCGCCGTCGTCATCGACCCCGGGCCGCTCGACGACACGCACCTCAAGGAGGTCATCGCGACGGCCGAGCGGGCGGGCAGAAGGATCGCGCTGACGCTGCTCACCCATGGCCACCCGGACCACGCCGAGGGCGCGGCGCGCTTCGCCGAGCTGACGCGGACGTCCGTAAGGGCCCTGGATCCGGCGTTGCGGCTGGGGGACGAGGGGCTGGAGCTGGGCGACGTCATAACCACCGGCGGTCTGGAGCTGCGGGTGGTGCCCACCCCCGGCCACACCGCCGACTCGCTGTCCTTCCACCTCCCGGCCGATGGCGCGGTCCTTACGGGTGACACGGTGCTCGGGCGGGGCACGACCGTCGTCGCCCACCCCGACGGGCGGCTCGGCGACTACCTGGACTCGCTGCGGCGGCTGCGCTCGCTGACGGTGGACGACGGGGTGGACACGGTCCTGCCGGGCCACGGGCCGGTGCTGAACGACGCGCAGGGCGCGGTGGAGTACTACCTCGCGCACCGCGCCAACCGGCTCGCCCAGGTGGAGACGGCGGTCGAAAACGGCTTCCGGGCGCCCGCGGAGGTCGTGGCGCATGTGTACGCCGACGTGGACCGCTCCCTGTGGCCGGCGGCGGAGCTGTCGGCCCGGGCCCAGCTGGACTATCTGCGGGAGCACGGGCTGATCTGAGACCGCGCCCCCGCCGGAGGCATTCTCCGGAGGCGGCGGCTCTCTCCGGCTCGGGTTCGGGAGATGGCTTTCTCCGGCTCAGCGGGTTCCGGGGGGCGGCGGCTCTCTCCGGAAGACCGTGGGGTGCCCGGCGCGGAACGTCAGGGGCTTCGCCCGGGGCGGGACGCCGTATGGGCTCCATCCGGCGCCGTAAGCCTGACCGGGGCCCGGACCGCCGTAGGACCCGACCGGGGCCGGGACCGCCGTAGGGCCGCGCCGGGCCCGCACCGCCGTGGGGCCGCGCCGGGTCCCGGCGCGGCCCCACGATCCGTTTCCGGGAAGCCCCTGCCGTTCCGCGCCGGGGCTCCTACGGGATCCGCCCGTCCGGCGTCAGCGGGAGCGCTTGGCCAGCCGCTCGACGTCCAGCAGGATCACCGCACGCGCCTCCAGCCGCAGCCAGCCGCGGCCCGCGAAGTCGGCGAGCGCCTTGTTGACGGTCTCGCGGGAGGCGCCGACCAGCTGGGCCAGCTCCTCCTGGGTCAGGTCGTGGACGACGTGGATGCCCTCTTCCGACTGCACACCGAAGCGGCGCGACAGGTCCAGCAGGGCCCTGGCGACCCGGCCCGGGACGTCGGAGAAGACCAGGTCGGACATCTGGTCGTTGGTCTTGCGCAGACGCCGGGCCACCGCGCGCAGCAGCGCGGAGGCGACCTCGGGCCGGGCGTTCAGCCACGGCTGGAGGTCGCCGTGGCCGAGGCCGAGGAGCTTGACCTCGGTGAGGGCGGTGGCGGTGGCGGTGCGCGGACCGGGGTCGAAGAGCGACAGCTCGCCGATCAGCTCGCCGGGGCCGAGCACGGCAAGCATGTTCTCGCGGCCGTCGGGAGAGGTGCGGTGGAGCTTCACCTTGCCCTCGGTGACCACGTACAGGCGATCGCCGGGGTCCCCTTCGTGGAAGAGCGCGTCACCCCGCGCGAGGGTGACCTCTCCCATGGAGGCGCGCAGCTCAGCGGCCTGCTCGTCATCGAGCGCCGCGAAGAGCGGGGCGCGCCGCAGAACGTCGTCCACGAGTCTCTCCTTGTCGACATGCACAGGGGACCGACGTCCCCATGATGCCGGACGGTAAAACAGTGCGATCAATCACAAGTTTGACGCACTGGCCTGCTGAGCTGTGCGGCAGGGGTCCGATTGGGGGCCTCTTCGGGCTGGCCGGAGCGGATGTCAGTGGCTGGGCTTAGGCTGGCCGGGTGTCCAATACGCCGGTGAGAGCACAGGGCAAGGGGGCCGCACGGGTGACCGCACCTCGCAATTCCGCTGTGGGCGAACAAGGATCCACCGAGTCGACAGAAGCCGCACAACCGCATAAATCGGCCAAGGGTCCCAAAGGTGCCCGTCCCGAGTCCCGGCTCGCCCTCGTCCGCCGCGCCCGGCGCATCAACCGCGAGCTCGCCGAGGTGTATCCGTACGCCCATCCCGAGCTGGACTTCGAGAACTCCTTCCAGCTGCTGGTGGCCACGGTCCTGTCCGCCCAGACCACCGATCTGCGGGTCAACCAGACCACCCCCGCGCTCTTCGCCGCCTATCCGACGCCCGAGGACATGGCGGCGGCCGACCCGGAGGCTCTGGAGCAGCTGATCCGCCCCACGGGCTTCTTCCGCGCCAAGGCCAAATCGCTGCTGGGTCTGTCCGCCGCCCTCCGTGACCGGTTCGGCGGCGAGGTCCCGGGCCGTCTGGAGGACCTGGTCACCCTCCCCGGCGTCGGCCGTAAGACGGCCAATGTGGTGCTCGGCAATGCCTTCGGGGTGCCGGGCCTGACCGTGGACACCCACTTCGGGCGGCTGGTGCGGCGCTGGAAGTGGACCGCCCAGGAGGACCCGGAGAAGGTCGAGGCGGAGATCGCCGCGCTCTTCCCCAAGAGCGAGTGGACGATGCTCTCGCACCGCATCATCTTCCACGGCCGCCGCGTCTGCCACGCCCGCAAACCCGCGTGCGGCGCCTGCCCGATCGCTCCGCTCTGCCCGGCGTACGGCGAGGGCGAGACCGACCCGGACAAGGCGAAGAAGCTGCTGAAGTACGAGATGGGCGGCCAGCCGGGCCAGCGCCTGCGCCCGCCGGCCGACTACCCCGGCCGTCCCGCCGCCCCCCTGGGAGCGGCCGAGTGACGAGCACCTACGGCGGGGGCGTGGAGGTCAGCGCCCACGGGCTGCCCGAGTGGCTGCTGCCGGTGGCACGGGTGGCCGAGACGATCGAGCCGCACCAGCTGAGCCGGTTCCTGCCGCCCCCGCAGGGCGGAGGCCGCCCCTCCGCCGTGCTGGTGCTCTTCGGCGAGGGCCCCGGAGGCCCCGAGCTGCTGCTCATGGAGCGCTCCGGATCGCTGCGCTCGCACGCCGGGCAGCCCTCCTTCCCCGGCGGGGCCCTGGACCCGGAGGACGGGGACCCGGACGAGGAGGGTCCGCTGCGCGCGGCGCTGCGCGAGGCCGAGGAGGAGACGGGGCTCGACCCCTCGGGGGTCCAGGTCTTCGCCGTGCTGCCGCGGCTCTACATCCCGGTGAGCGGTTTCGTCGTCACCCCGGTGCTGGGCTGGTGGCGCCGGCCCAGCCCGGTCGAGCCGGTGGACCCCGCCGAGACCGCCCGGGTCTTCACGGTGCCCGTGGCGGATCTCACGGATCCGGCGAACCGCGCCACGACCGTTCACCCCAGCGGCCACCGGGGGCCGGCCTTTCTGGTCGGAAACGCTCTGGTCTGGGGTTTTACCGCCGGAGTGATCGATCGCATCCTCCATTACGCGGGGTGGGAGCGACCCTGGGACCGCGCCAAGCACGTCCCACTCGACTGGCGCGCGTGAGACGGTGTTCCGGTGAACGTGCTGGACATCCTGCTGCTGCTCGCCGCCGTATGGTTCGCGGTCATCGGCTACCGCCAGGGCTTCGTCGTCGGCGTGCTGTCGGTGACGGGGTTCATCGGGGGCGGGCTGGTCGCGGTCTATCTGCTGCCGCTCATCTGGGACGGCACGACCGACCGGTCCTCGCCCGGCACTGTCGGTGCCGTGGTGGCGATCGTCCTGGTGATCGTGTGCGCCTCGGTCGGCCAGGCCGCCACCACCCACCTGGGGAACAAGCTGCGGCGGCACATCACCTGGTCGCCGGCGCGCGCCCTGGACGCGACCGGCGGCGCGCTGGTGAACGTCCTGGCGATGCTGCTGGTCGCCTGGCTGATCGGCTCCCTGGTGGCCCAGACCTCGCTCCCCACCCTGGGCAAGGAGGTCCGGGGCTCCAAGGTGCTCATCGGGGTCTCCCGCGTCGTCCCGGAGCGGGCCAACACCTGGTTCAACGACTTCTCGTCGGTGCTCGCGCAGAACGGATTCCCGCAGGTCTTCTCGCCCTTCGCCAAGGAGCCGATCACCTCGGTGCCGCAGCCCGACCCCGCGCTCGCCCGGTCCCCGGTGGCCACGCGCGCCCAGCAGAGCATCGTGAAGGTCGTCGGCACCGCCCCCAGCTGCGGAAAGGTCCTCGAGGGCAGCGGCTTCGTCTTTGCCCCGAACCGGGTCATGACCAACGCCCATGTCGTCGGCGGCGTCAGCGACCCGACCGTGCAGATAGGCGGCGAGGGCCGGCTCTATGACGCCAAGGTCGTGCTCTACGACTGGAAGCGCGATATCGCGGTCCTCGACGTGCCGTCCCTGCACGCCCCGGCGCTCCAGTTCGCCCAGGACGACGCACGCACCGGCGACGACGCGATCGTCGCCGGTTTCCCGGAGAACGGCGCCTTCGACGTGCGCGCCGCCCGGGTCCGCGGCCGTATCGAGGCCAACGGCCCCGACATCTACCGCCGCTCCACCGTGCACCGCGATGTGTACTCGCTGTACGCGACCGTGCGGCAGGGCAACTCCGGCGGTCCGCTGCTCACCCCGCAGGGGCGGGTGTACGGCGTGGTCTTCGCCAAGTCCCTCGACGACGCGGACACCGGGTACGCGCTGACGGCGGACGAGGTGCGCCAGGACGTCGAGAAGGGGCGTACGGCCGACCAGCCGGTGGACAGCCAGGGGTGTGCCCTCTAGCCGTTCTGCCCAGGGGGTGTGTCCTCCGGCCGGGCACGGGTGCGCCCTCCGAAGCGGGGTGATGCCGGTGGTGCCGGGCGGGTACCAGGGGTTCGCGGTGTGTCGCCGGTGCCCCGGCCGCTCCGGAGGTACTGCGCCGCTCCGGAGGTACTGCTAGCGGCTGCGTGGATGGCGCAGTCGTGCCGAGACCCACCGGGCCCGGCGGCGGATGATGCGGGGAATCCCGATGTTCGGGTCATGGCCTTGGGTAGGCCCGGAGCCGCCCCGCTCGGAAACGCCCAGCGCGGCATTGGCAGTGGCGGCGGCCTCGGGGCCGCGGCCGTTTGGTGCGTCACGGTAGTCGTGCGTCCAGCCCATACTGCGGTGTCTGCCCCTGACCCAAGGTCCGTAATCGCCGCTGGCTGCGGCAATTGGCCTATGCTCCAGGCAATTGGCTGTTCGAAAAACTGATGTTCGGCTACCCGTGGAGGTGCCCTCGGAACGCGTACGCCATGCGTACATCCGATCGCGCTCAGCGGTCGGGTTCGGGGTCCTTCAGCCAGTTGATCAGCTCGGTGGTGAAGGCCAGCGGGTCCTCCTCGTGCGGGAAGTGACCGAGCCCGTCGAAGAGCCGCCAGCGGTAGGGGGCCTCCACGTACTCCCCGGAGCCCGCCGCGCTGCGGGTGCGCATCACCGGGTCGAGTGAACCGTGCAGATGCAGGGTCGGCACCCGCACCGGCCGCTTCATCCGCCGGTTGAACTGGAAGCCGTCCGGCCGGGCCAGCGACCGCACCATCCAGCGGTACGGCTCGATCGAACAGTGCGCGGTCGAGGGGATGCACATCGCCCGCCGGTAGACCTCCACCGCCTCGGCCTCGGGAGCCCGCGGCCCGGACCAGTCCCGGATCAGCCGCCCCACGGCCGCCGCGCCATCCGCGACCAGCTGGCGCTCGGGCAGCCAGGGCCGCTGGAAGCCCCACACATGGGAGCTGGCCGCGCTCTGCCTGACGTCCGCCAGCATCGCCGAGCGCCAGCGGCGGGGATGGGGCATCGAGGCCACCGCGAGCCGCCGTACCAGCTTCGGCCGCATCACAGCGGCCGTCCACGCCAGGTATCCGCCCAGGTCATGGCCGACCAGCGCGGCGTCGGGCTCACCCAGCGAGCGGATCACACCGGTGATGTCGAGGGCGAGATTGGCCGGGTCGTAGCCACGGGGCGTACGGTCGCTGCCGCCCACTCCGCGCAGATCCATCGCGACCGCGCGGTAGCCGGCGTCGGCGAGCAGGGGCAGCTGCTGCCGCCAGGTCCACCAGAACTGCGGGAAGCCGTGCAGCAGCAGGACCAGCGGGCCGTCACCCAGCTCGGCGATGTGGAAGCGCGCGCCGTTGGCCGCGACATCCCGGTGGGTCCACGGGCCGTCGAGCCGTACGACCGACGCGGAGGTGTCAGGGGCGGTCATGCCGATGAGCGTGTCACATCTCGCGCGGGGCGTCCGCCATCGCTCGCCGCACGCGGATGCGGCTTGACGTTCCCCAGTACGGCGGCCGTCTCCTTGGACGAGGCGATCGACCGCTTGGGCGCCTTGACCTTCTTGAACTTCACCAGCGCCAGCAGACCCAGGATCCCGGCGAACAGCCAGTAGATACCGCCCACGATCAGGAAGCACCAGGCGAGGCCGAGGCCGGTCCAGGAGCGCATGCCGTAGGCGAGGGCGAAGCTCAGCACCGGCAGCGAGAAGAGCAGCAGCACCCCGGCCGCCATCCCGGCGCCGCTGCCGACCGCGGCCTTCTTGGCTCCCACCCGGAGCTCGGCCTTGGCCAGCGCGATCTCGTCGTGCACCAGCGCCGACAGCTCGGTGGTCGCCGTCGCCACCAGCTGGCCGAGGCTGCGGTTGCCGCCGTCGTCGGCTGCGCTCATCGCCATCTCCCTCTGCTCTTGTGCGTCTTCCGCTCGTGCCGCGTCATCCGCGCTTGGTACGCCGTCCGTGCTTGCCACGTCGTCCGTGCTTGGCACGTCGTCACTTGGTACGCCGTCCGTCCTTGCTACGTCTTCTGCGCGTTTCTACGGGCGTCAAGCCTCTCAGATCATGCCGGACCATCGTCGCCGGAGTCGTTCGCGGCGGCCACTTCGGCAAGCCGCCGGTGTTCGGCGGCCTTCGCCTCGTGAATGGCGGCCATCCGCAGGTGGTATGCGGGGCTGTCCAGTTCGTAGACGTCCGGGATGCCGTCCATGTCCTCGTCCCGTTCCTCCTCCTGACACAGCCGCTGGTACTTGGTGTTGCGCAGCTTGAGGAGGATTCCGGCGAGGAGCGCGGCGCAGAGCGAGCCGATGAGGACCGCCGCCTTCGCCTCCTCGGTGAGCGTGGGGTCACCGACGAAGGCGAGTTCGCCGATGAGGAGCGAGACGGTGAAGCCGATACCGGCGAGGGTGGCCACGGCGAAGACATCCGCCCAGACCAGGTCCTCGTTCAGCTCGGCCCGGGTGAAGCGGGCTGCGCACCAGGAGCCGCCGAAGACGCCGACGGCCTTGCCCACGATGAGGCCGAGGACGACGCCGAGCGTCTCGGGGCGGGTGAAGACGTCCGCGACGGCGTTGCCGGAGAGCGGCACACCCGCCGCGAACAGGGCGAACAGCGGTACCGCCAGGCCCGCCGACAGCGGACGCATCCGGTGCTCGACGCGCTCGGCCGGGGAGTGCTCCTCACCCTCCCGTACGGTGCAGCGCAGCATCAGGCCCATCGCGACGCCGGAGATGGTGGCATGCACACCGCTGGCGTGCATCAGCGCCCAGATCACGACGGCGAGCGGGACATAGACCCAGGCACCCCGTACGCCCTTGTGGTGCAGCAGCCAGAAGAGGGCGAGACCGGCGAAGGACAGGCCCAGGGCGACGAAGTTGATGTGCTGGGTGAAGAAGACCGCGATGATCAGGATGGCGCCGAGGTCGTCGACGACCGCGAGGGTGAGCAGGAAGGCGCGCAGGGCGGCGGGCAGCGCGGTGCCGATCACGGCGAGGACGGCGAGCGCGAAGGCGATATCGGTGGCGGTCGGCACGGCCCAGCCCGTGAGGCTGCCCCCGCCGCTCGCACTGACGGTGACATAGACGATCGCGGGCATGGCCATGCCGCAGACGGCGGCGATCACGGGGAGCGCGGCCGCCTTGGGGTCGCGCAGCTCACCGGCGACCAGCTCGCGCTTGAGCTCGATACCGGCGACGAAGAAGAAGATGGTGAGCAGGCCATCGGTGGCCCAGGAGGCGACCGGGAGATGCAGATGCAGTGCCCCGGGCCCGAAGGAGAAGTCCTTGATGTCGCCGTAGAAGCCGCTGAGCGGGGTGTTGGCGAGGATCAGCGCCACGATGGCGGCCACGAGCAGGATCACACCGCCGACGGTCTCGGTACGCAGCGCGTCGGTGATGAACGTCCGCTCAGGCAGCGACTGGCGTCCGAGGAACTTGCGGCTGGTGGGCGCGGCCACGGGCGGGCCTCCTGGGCAGGTCGGTGGTGCGGATACACGTATGGCGTATGCCGACCAGACTTCCCGGCGCTCCACCCCTCATCTTGTCGCAACTTTTACGCGACAGCCACCCGTCCCATCCGTGATCAACGAGACAAACGGAACGGGGAGGGGCGCGGATCTGGCGAAGAGGGCGTGGCATGAGCGAGGGCGTGGAGTGAGTGAGAACGAGCGAAGGGCGGCATGAGCGAGGGCGTGGAGTGAGCGAGAACGAGCGAGAGGCGGCATGAGCGAGGGGCGCCCCGCTGGTGGGGCGCCCCTCGCTCATGCGCTCTCGCTCAGCTGCTGTCGCTGTGATCCCGCCAGCGGTGTGATCAGTCCTCGCTGGGGGCGGACGGCAGCTTGCTCTGGATCAACTCCATCACGGAGGAGTCGGTGAGCGTGGTGACATCGCCCAGCGCCCGGTTCTCGGCGACATCGCGCAGCAGCCGGCGCATGATCTTGCCGGACCGGGTCTTGGGCAGCTCGGCCACCGGCAGGATCCGCTTGGGCTTGGCGATCGGGCCGAGCTGCTTGGCGACATGCGCCCGCAACTCCTCGACCAGGCGCTCGTCCTCGGCCGCGCCACCGCGCAGGATCACGAAGGCGCAGATGGCCTGGGTGGTCTGCGGGTCGGTGGCGCCGACGACCGCCGCCTCGGCGACCTTGGGGTGCGAGACCAGCGCCGATTCGACCTCGGTCGTGGAGATGTTGTGGCCGGACACCAGCATCACGTCGTCGACCCGGCCGAGCAGCCAGATGTCGCCGTCGTCGTCCTTCTTGGCGCCGTCGCCCGCGAAGTAGCGCTTGTCGAAGCGGGACCAGTAGGTGTCCAGGTAGCGCTGGTCGTCGCCCCAGATGGTGCGGAGCATGGACGGCCACGGCTCGGTGAGCACCAGATAGCCGCCATGGCCGTTCGGCACCTCGTTGGCCTCGTCGTCCACGACGGTGGCGGCGATGCCCGGCAGCGGGACCTGGGCCGAACCGGGCTTGGTCGCGGTCACGCCCGGCAGCGGACTGATCATGATGCCGCCGGTCTCGGTCTGCCACCAGGTGTCGACGACGGGCGTGCTGTCCGCGCCGATGTGCTTGCGGTACCAGATCCATGCCTCGGGGTTGATGGGCTCGCCGACGGAGCCGAGGATCCGCAGCGAGGAGAGATCGAACTTGGCCGGGATGTCGTCGCCCCACTTCATGCAGGCGCGGATCGCGGTCGGGGCGGTGTACAGGATGGTGACCCCGTACTTCTGGACGATCTCCCACCAGCGGCCCTGGTGCGGGGTGTCCGGGGTGCCCTCGTAGAGCACCTCGGTGGCGCCGTTGGAGAGCGGGCCGTAGACGATGTACGAGTGGCCGGTGACCCAGCCGACGTCCGCCGTGCACCAGAAGACGTCGGTCTCCGGCTTGAGGTCGAAGACGGCGTGGTGGGTGTAGGAGATCTGGGTGAGGTAGCCGCCGGAAGTGTGCAGGATGCCCTTGGGCTTCCCGGTCGTCCCCGAGGTGTACAGGATGAACAGCGGGTGCTCGGCGTCGAACGCCTCGGGGGTGTGCTGCTCCGGCTGGCGGCCCACGATCTCGTGCCACCAGACGTCGCGGCCCTCGTTCCAGTCCACCTCCTGGCCGGTGCGGCGGACGACCAGCACACTGCGCACGTTCTCGGTGCCGGGCCGGGTGAGTGCCTCGTCGACGGCGGGCTTGAGCGCGGATGCCTTGCCGCGCCGGTAGCCGCCGTCGGCGGTGATGATGACGCGGGCGTCGGCGTCCTGGATGCGGGTGGCGAGAGCGTCGGCCGAGAAGCCGCCGAAGACCACCGAGTGCGGGGCGCCGATACGGGCGCAGGCCAGCATCGCGATCACGGTCTCCGGGATCATCGGCAGGTAGATGGCGACCCGGTCGCCGGTCCGGACCCCCAGCTCGATCAGCGCATGGGCCGCTTGGGAGACCTCCCGCTGCAGATCGGCATAGGTGAGGGAGCGGGTGTCGCCGGGCTCGCCCTCGAAGTGGATGGCCACCCGGTCGCCCAGGCCGTTCTCGACATGGCGGTCGACGCAGTTGTACGCCACGTTGAGCTTGCCGTCGGCGAACCACTTCGCGAACGGCGGGTTCGACCAGTCCAGCGTCTCGGTCGGCGCGGTCGCCCAGGACAGCCGACGGGCCTGCTCGGCCCAGAAGCCCAGGCGGTCCGCCTTCGCCCGCTCATACGCCTCGGCTGTGACATTGGCGTCCGCGGCAAGCTCGGCGGGCGGCGCGAAGCGACGCTCCTCCCGAAGAAGGTTGGCCAGGCTTTCGTTACTCACGACATCTCCCATTCCCAGGGTGTCCGTTGTGTCCCAGGCCATAGCTCATCAGCCCACGGCACGCCCTGACAAGGGTTGTCCGCCGAAAATTGGTTTAGACCTGTTGCCCGTATGCCTCACCGTCCCGGCTCCAGAGCCCCCTGAACGCGGTCGCTCCTCCGTTCCGCGACGCCGGAAAGGTGGCTTCCGGACGGAGCGGGGGCCGCGGTGGCGGGGCGGGCGGCGGTCATCGGTGCGCCCCGGTCCGGGCGGACGGGCAGAAACGTCCCCGAACCGGTGTCCAGGACATACGCCTGGGCCTCCGCCACGTGGAAATACATGCCCTGGAGCGTCAGCCCGCCCTCCGCCATCCGCCGTGCCACACAGGCGTGCTCCATCAGATGGTCGAGTTGCTGTCTCACGTTGACCAATGCGAGCCGTTCCACATCGTCGGCCACCGGCCGGCCCGCCAGGGCGACCTCGCCTCGCCCCAGCCGGCCGATCCGCTCCATCCGGGCCAGCGCCGGTCCGGCGTGGCGCAGCCAGCGCGTCAGCGGCGCCCGGTCCCCGTCGCCGGGTGCCCCGGCCAGGGCCGGGGGAGAGAGGATCTGGGCCGAGGAGCCGAGCAGCGCCTGCATCGCACCGCATCCGGAGTGCCCGCACACCGTGATGCTGCTGACCCGCAGCACCTCCACCGCATAGTCGATCGCCGCGCTCACCGAGTCGCACGAGCCGTCGGCGCCCGGCGGTGGCACCAGATTGCCGACATTGCGCACGGTGAACAGGTCGCCGGGGCCACTGGAGGTGATCATGCTGGTCACCAGGCGGGAGTCGGCGCAGGTGAGGAACAGCTGGCTGGGTCGTTGCCCTTCCCGTGCGAGTCGGGCCAGCTCATCGCGGACCAGCGGTGCCGTATGTCGCTGGAAAGCGCTCACCCCGCCGAGCAACTGATCGCCTGCGTCCTTGCCGAGCAGCCGGCCACCCGCGTCTCCGCCGGCTCCTGCGGCCGCTGGGGCGGGGCGGGTGCACCGGTGATCACGCCAAGGCGTCCACGGTCGGCAGGCCAGGGCGGCGCCCGCCTCCTCGGCCAGTCGCCCGGACCGCCTTACGGCAACCGCCTGCCCGGTGCCCGAGGGGCGCCCGGAGTCCGGGAGGCGTTTGGAGTCCGGAGGGCGTCCGAAGTCTGCGAGGTGCTCGGACTTCGAGGGGTGCTCGGACTTCGAGAGGTGCCCCGAGTCCGAGGGGCGACGGAGCGCCGTGCGCAGGACGACCGCGATGGCCGCGGCGGCCATGACTCCGGCTATGACGAGCGCCATGACTGCGGCCCGGAGCGGGACGCCGCCAACCAGCGCGATTCCCAGTGCGAGAGGAACGGTGAGCAGGAAGAGGGTGATCGAGGCGGAGAGATCTCTGCGGTGGGAGATCCGGTGCATCCGGCCCAAGAGCTTCAACATTCCCGTCTCCTCCGGGGCTTCGCGGTCGCCGACAAGGACGCGGCCGTGGGTCACGGCGTACTGCGGAACCGAGTCCCAAGCGTTGGTAAATGAATAGTAATGCCGAGTAAAGTCGCCGGGAAGCTTTTTGGGAGGAAGTGGATTGTATTCCACCTATAGGGTGAATAGTAATTTAAATGACTTATCAATCCCTGATGTCTTGCCCTCGGTCGCGCGAGGGCGACTACTCGGGTGGTTCCACCCACACCCGTGGGCCGGACAGTGCCGCGCCGGTCGCGCCACGAGGGCGGTCCGCGGAAGGGTCCGGAGGCGCTGGACCATCCGGACGAGGCTCGGAGACGGGCGGCTCATCGACGCCGGGTCCACCTCCGGTACCGGCCCCAGCCCCATCGGCCGAAGGCCGAGCCGCTCGAACCGGGGGAGAGACCGCCGCAGTTCGTCGCCTCCTCCTGGGGCGGCGCCGGCCAGGACGAACAGAAGCTGTTCTCCCCTTTCCGCGCGGTCGGAGACGCATGTCCGAGGGGAAGCGCACGTTCGAGGGGAAGCGCAGGCCCGAAAGGAGCCGTGTCTCCGAAGGGAAGCGCGTATCCGAGGCGCCACACGCGGAAGCGCGAGTGGACGTCCGACCGCGGGCCGGCGCGCGAGCGGACGTCCGAGCACCCGTATGCGGCTAAGCGGGAGCGGGAGTAGCGGCCGAGCCCTTCTCCGGCGCGAACTCCTCCAGCGCGAAGGCAGGATCGACCTGGGCGGCCAGATCGGCGCCCGTCTTCGCGTTGCCCCAACTCTGCGCGTTCTTCAGATGGAAGTGCACCATCTGACGGGTGTACCGCTGCCAGTCACGCCGCTCGTACGAGGCGTCCACCGCGTCCTGCAGCGTCCGCAGTGCCTCGCGGTTCGCCTGCTCCAGTTCCTCGAACCGGGGCGCACGTCCCTTCTCCATCGCCCGGACCCAGTCGGAGTGGCCGAAGGCGACCAGCAGGTCATCGCCCACCTCCGCACGGAGGAAGTCCAGGTCGTCCGGGCCCTGCACCTTGTTGCCGACCACCCGGAGCGCCACATCGAAGTCCCGGGCGTACTCTTTGTACTGGCGGTATACGGAGACGCCCTTGCGTGTGGGCTCGGCCACCAGGAACGTCATGTCGAAGCGGGTGAAGAGGCCGGAGGCGAAGGAGTCGCTGCCCGCCGTCATGTCGACGACGATGAACTCTCCGCGTCCGTCGACGAGATGGTTCAGGCACAGCTCGATCGCCCCGACCTTGGAGTGGTAGCAGGCGACACCGAGATCGGATTCGGTGAAGGGACCGGTCGCCATCAGCCGCACCGTGCCGTCGTCGAGCGACAGGGTCCGGGCGCACGCCTGGAAGACGGGGTTGTCCTCGCCGATCCGCAGCAGCCGCGACCCCTCGCCGGGCGGGGTGGTCTTGATCATGGTCTCGGAGGAGGCGATCCGGGGATTCGTGCCGCGCAAGTAGTCCTTGATCAGCGGCAGATGGGCGCCCATGGCGGGCAGGGCGGCGGCCGCCGCCTCGTCGAGGCCGAGCGCCACGCCCAGATGCTGGTTGATATCGGCGTCGACGGCGACGACGGGGGCGTGGGTGGCGGCGAGATGGCGGATGAACAGCGACGACAGCGTGGTCTTGCCGCTTCCACCCTTGCCTACGAAAGCGATCTTCATGTTCACCTAGCGTAGGTGAGTGATTCCGGACGATGAGGGATTGCGTGAGGACCACCACTCCAACGAGGGGCGCCCGGAGTGGTGTGCGTAGTGTCGTACCTATGAGTACGTCAGCTGATCCGCTCGCCGCCCTGGCCGCGCTGCCCGGTGTGACCGAGTCCGTGGACGCCGTACGAACTGCGGTGGACCGGGTCTATGGGCACCGGGTGATGCGCCGCCGCAGCAATGAGGTCACCTCCGAGGCGGCGTTGCGCGGGGCGCGTGGCTCCGCCGCGCTGGCCGGCGCGGACTGGGCGCTGGAAGAGGTTCGCCGCCGCACCGACTTCGGGGGCGAGGGCGAGCCGCGCACGGTGGGGGCGGCGTTGCGGCTGACCGCTGAGTCGGGACAGTTGCTGAGCATCTGGCGTCAGTCGCCGCTTCGGGTGCTGGCCCGGCTGCATCTGGTCGCGGCGGGCGGGGCGGAGGAGGACGAGAGGGTCGGACGGCCCCGGCAGTCCGGTGAGCCGGTGGACGAACCGCTGATCGGGTCGGCTCTGCCGTTGCCGGACGCGGATGAGGTGGCGGGCCGGCTCGATGGGCTGGCCCGGCTGCTGCTCGCGGGCAGCGAGGCCCCGGCGCTGGTGACGGCGGCGGTGGTGCATGGCGAACTGCTCGCCCTGCGGCCCTTTGTCTCCCGCAACGGACTGGTGGCGCGAGCGGCCGAGCGCATCGTGCTGGTCGGCAGCGGCCTTGACCCGAAGTCCATCTGCCCGGCCGAGGTGGGGTACGCGGAACTGGGTGTCGCCCCGTACATGGCGGCGCTGGAGGGCTACGCGTCCGGCACGCCGGAGGGGATGGCGCTGTGGATCGCTCACTGCGGGCGGGCGGTTGAGCTGGGGGTTCGGGAGTCCACGGCGGTCTGCGAGGCCCTGCAGCGCGGGGCGGCCTGACGTACGGAAGGGTGGCGGCGCGCTCCGCCGCCGGACGCAATTGCGGCGGTACCACGTGGGTACCGCCGCTGGCACATCCGCCGGGTTACCATGCGTGCATTCTCATTCGCCCATCAGGTCGGGAACTTTGCCCGTCACCTGGTGCGGCTGGCCCGTAATCGACGGGTCGACGTCGCGTGGGTGCTCAGCATCCGTGCTCGGTCCGTGGGCCTTGGCGTCTGGGGGTTTCCTCCCGGATACCCCTGGTCTCGCGGGCCGTCGATTCCTTTGTACTCCTGCGAGGAGCCAAGCGGAACCCCTCACCGCAGATCTTTGTCATTGCCCCTGAATACGGGCATAAGGGGCGCGGCGCCGGTTGGTGTACCACACCAGGCCGGCGGTGGCGGCGGCCGCGCCGACGGCGGTGGCCATGGCGAGCACCGGACGCGGTGGCATGGAGAGCGAGGGTCTGCGCTGCTTCAGCCGGACCGGGCGGTTGAAGGAGAGCACCGGCCAGCCGCGGGCCGCCGCCTCGCGCCGCAGCGCGCGGTCCGGGTTGACCGCGTGGGGGTGGCCGACCGCCTCCAGCATCGGGAGATCGGTCACCGAATCGCTGTAGGCGTAACAGCGTGACAAGTCGTAGCCCTCCGACTCGGCCAGCTCGGCGATCGCCTCCGCCTTGGTCGGGCCATAGGCGTAGTACGCCACCTCTCCGGTGAACACCCCGTCCTCGACGACCATGCGGGTGGCCACCACGCGGTCCGCGCCGAGAAGCTCGCCGATGGGCTCGACCACCTCCGCCCCCGAGGTGCTGACGATCACCACATCGCGGCCGGCGGTGTGATGCTCCTCGATGAGCGAGGCGGCCTCGGCGTAGATGATGGGGTCGATGAGGTCGTGCAGGGTCTCCGCGACGATCTCCTTGACCTGCCGGACATTCCATCCTCGGCAGAGCGCGGAGAGGTACTCGCGCATCCGCTCCATCTGCTCGTGATCGGCCCCGCCGGCGAGGAAGACAAACTGCGCATAGGCAGTACGCAGTACGGCCCGCCGGTTGATCAGCCCACCCTGGTAGAAGGACTTGCTGAAGGTGAGAGCGCTTGACTTCGCAATGACCGTCTTGTCCAGGTCAAAGAAGGCGGCTGTCCGAGGCAAGGAGTGGTTTTCCACGACGCTGAGCATAGGGCCCACCATTCGGCGTAAGCTGAAGCGCGTGGGTTTGCCTGAGAAGGCTCTCGGGTACACCATGGAAGTCACGGATCGTTCGCGACCGTGCTAACCCGGCCCGACTCCTCCCCCCCCGAGTCGGCCGTGGGGACGACCCCCGCTCTCCCCCCCGGCGGGGGTCGTCGCATGTCCGGACGCTTTTTTGGCGTTCTCACGAGATCTTGGGCCCCTCCCTCGGGCACGTGCGGCCCGCCTCTCCATAGCTTGAGCGGTAACCGTGCGTAATCGCCAGGCTGCTCTCCGGAAGTCACTGGTTTAGGTGACTGGGATATTCACAACTGATGAGTTGTCCACAGTTTTGGACCAAGATCCCCAAGATTTTCTGGATCGCAGCACGGTGATTCTCCGCGGTGCTCGCACTCGCCGTTCGCGGGAGTGAGAGCGCGTAACCGATATGGGAGGGGATCGTGACTGCATCCATCACACCGGAACGCCCTTCGGCGGCCGAGGGACAGCGGGGCAGACCGCTCATCGTCACCGAGGACGAGGAACTTCTCGACGATCTGCTGCGGTTGTGCGCGGCGGCCGGAGCCGAACCGGAAGTGGCACACGGCGCTCTCACCCGCAGGGGCAGTTGGGAGGCCGCACCGCTGATTCTGGTCGGCGACGACGCGGCCGCCCGGCTGTGCGACCAGGCCCGCAGAGAAGGCGTCCTGCTCATCGGGCGTGATCTGGACGACCACGGCATCTGGCGGCGGGCGGTGGCGCTCGGCGCGGACAATGTGGCGTTCCTGCCCGATGCCGAGACGTGGCTGGTGGACCGGATCGCCGATGTCGCCGAGGGCGTGGGCCGCCAGGCCCTGACCATCGGCGTGATCGGCGGCCGTGGCGGCGCGGGCGCCTCCACCCTCGCCTGCGCCCTGGCGGTCACCTCGGCCCGCTCGGGCCGGCGCACGATGCTGATCGACGGCGATCCGCTCGGCGGCGGGCTCGATGTGCTGCTCGGCGGCGAAGGCGCGCAGGGGCTGAGATGGCCCGCGTTCGCCGAGTCGCGGGGCCGGGTCGCCGGAAGCGCCCTCGAGGAGTCGCTGCCCAAGCTGCACTCGCTGCGGGTGCTCAGCTGGGACCGCGGCGATTCGGTCGTCATCCCGCCGTCCGCCATGCGGGCGGTGCTGGCCGCGGCCAGACGGCGCGGCGGCGTCGTGGTGGTGGATCTGCCGCGCCGCGTCGACGACGCGGCGGCCGAGGCCCTGGCCCAGATCGACCTCGGGCTGCTGGTGGTCCCGGCGGAGCTGCGAGCGGTCGCGGCCGCCCACCGGGTGGCATCCACGGTGGGCATGGTGCTGCGGGATCTGCGCGCGGTGGTACGGGGCCCGTGCGGACCGGAGCTCGGCGACGAGGAGATCGCGGGGCTGCTCGGGCTGCCGCTGGCCGGTCAGCTGCCTCCGGAGCCCGGCCTGTCGGACGCGTTCGAGGTCGGCGAGCCCCCGGGCGGCAGCCCCCGTGGTCCGCTGGGGCGGTTCTGCGCCGAGTTCTGGGCGCGTGCCCTCGCCGACGAGGGGGGTGTCACCGCATGAGCGCCGTATCGCCGGAGCTGCTGGAGGCGGTCCGGCTGCGGCTGGCCGGAAGCGGCGCGGAGCCCACGCCCGCTCGGGTGGCGGCGGCCCTGCGCGAGGAGGGGCGGCTGCTCGGCGACACGGAGGTGCTCTGGGTGGTCGAGGCGCTGCGCTCGGAGCTGGTGGGCACCGGCCCGCTGGAGCCGCTGCTGGCCGCCCCCGATGTCACGGACGTCCTGGTCACCGCCCCCGATGAGGTGTGGGTGGACCGGGGATCGGGGCTGGAGCGCACGGCGGTCACCTTCGTGGACGCGGCCGCCGTGCGCAGGCTCGCGCAGCGGCTCGCCGCGGTGGCCGGGCGGCGGCTGGACGACGCCCGGCCGTGGGTGGACGCCCGGCTGCCGGACGGGACCCGGTTGCATGCGGTGCTCCCTCCGGTCGCGGTCGGCTCGACGTGTCTGTCGCTGCGGGTGGTGCGCCGCCGCGCGTTCTCCCTCGCCGAGCTGGAGGCGGCCGGGACCGTTCCGCCGGGCGGCGCGCATCTGCTGCGGACCATGCTGGACGCCCGGCTGTCCTACCTGATCAGCGGCGGGACCGGATCGGGCAAGACGACCTTGCTCAGCACCCTCCTGGGGCTGGTCGGCCCGGAGGAGCGGATCGTCCTCGCCGAGGACTCGGCCGAGCTGCGGCCCGACCATCCGCATGTGGTCCGGCTGGAGACCCGCCCGGCCAACCAGGAGGGCACAGGTCAGGTCACCCTCCGGGACCTGGTGCGGCAGGCACTGCGGATGCGCCCCGACCGGCTGGTGGTCGGGGAGGTGAGGGGCGCCGAGGTCACGGACCTCCTGGGGGCCTTGAACACCGGCCATGAGGGCGGCTGCGGCACCGTTCACGCCAATACGGCGGCGGATGTGCCCGCGCGGCTGGAGGCGCTCGGTTCGACCGCAGGTCTGGACCGGGCCGCGCTGCACAGCCAGCTGGCGGCGGCGCTGTCGGTCGTGGTCCATCTGGTGCGCGACCGCGGCGGACGGCGCAGGATCGCCGAGCTGCATGTGCTGGACCGGGACCGTGCGGGCTATGTCACGACCGTTCCCGCGGCCGTATGGGGCCCGCAGGGCTTCGAACGGGCGGTGGGGTGGCAGCGGCTCCAGCGGCTGTGCGCACGGGGCGGAGGCGCGGCATGACGGGCGGGGGAGCGGACCCGGGGGCGCTGACGCTGTGCGCCGCGATGCTGTGCGCGGGAGCGGCCGTATGGCTGTTTCCCGGGCGGGGCCGGCAGGTGCGCCGGGCCAGGCTGCTGCTCGCGGGCGGCGGGCCCGTCGAGCGCGCCGGGCCCGATCCGGTGCGGAGGCTGTCCGAGACGGCCGTCTGGCTGCGCGAGCGCTGGCGGGTGAGGTACGGCGGCCGGATGGGACGCGAGCTGCTGTGCCTGCCGGTCGGATGTGTGATCGCGCTGCTGGGCTCGTCGATTCTGCCGCTGCTCGGCGCGGTGCTGGCCACTCCGGCGGTCGGCCGGTGGCTGCGGGCCCGGCGGCGCGAGCGGGACCGGGTGCGGCGCGCCGCCGGGGTGATCGAGCTCTGCGCCGCCGTGGCGGGTGAGCTGCGGGCCGGGCGGCATCCCGGTGAGGCGCTGCTGGCCGTGGACCCGGGGCAGCTGAGGGAGCGCTGGGGACTGGTGACGGCCGCCGCGCGCTTCGGCGGGGACGTGCCGGACGCGTTGCGGAGGGCGGCCCGGCTGCCGGGCGCCGAGGGGCTGGCCGGGGTCGCTGCCTGCTGGCAGGTGGCGGTCGACGAGGGGGCCGGGCTGGCGGCGGGTCTGGACCGGGTGGCGGCGGCGCTGCGCGCCGAGCGGGACCAGCGGGAGAGCCTGGATGCCAAACTCGCGGGGGCCAGGGCCACCGCTGTCGCGCTGGCCGTGCTGCCCGTCGTCGGGCTGGCGTTGGGCGGTCTGCTGGGTGCCGATCCACTGCGCGAACTGCTGCACACCCCTGCCGGGCTGGGATGTCTGCTGGTGGGCGGCCTGCTGGAGTGGGCGGGTCTGGTCTGGACCGGCCGGATGGTGCGGGCGGCGCGCGAGCCGGGGCGGCCGGTGGCCGATGAACGCTGAGTCCGTCCGCAGCCTGGGGATCGCGCTGTCCTTCCTGGCGGCGGCCCTGTGCGCGGCGATGGCGATGGCCGAGGCCCGGCGGGAGCGGAAGGCCGGACGACGGCTGGTGACGCTGCTTCCGGGTGTGGGAGGCGGGTGGCCGAGGCGGGCCCGACCGTGGCGGCGGTGGCACGTCGGCGCCGATGCGGGCGCTCCGCCGGTCCGGGCCGCGGCAGGAGGCGCTCGGACGGCCTGGGCCGCGGCGGGCGGCGCTCTGGTGGCCGCCGTCGTCCTCGTCGGAGGACCGCCGGGGTGGGTGCTGGGGCTCGTCTCGGCCTGGGGCCTCTGGCGGTGGCAGCGGCACCGCGGGGCGACGGCCGGGCGGTCCGGCCGTGACCGGCATCTGGAGGGTCTCGCCGAGCGCCAGATCCCGCTGGCCGCGGATCTGCTGACCGCCTGCCTGGCGGCTGGAGCGGACCCGCGGAGGGCGGCGGAGGCGGTGGGCGGTTCGCTCGGCGGTCCGGTTGGCGAGCGGCTCGTCCAGACCGCGGCGGAGCTGCGGCTGGGAGGCGAACCGGCCCATGCCTGGGGGCGCATCGGGGCTCTGCCTGGAGCGCACGGGTTGGCACGCGCTCTGGAGCGCGCTGGCACAACGGGCGCTCCGGCGGTGGAGCAGGTGTCCCGGCTGGCGGCTGAATGCCGGGCCCAGCAGGGGCGGGAGGCGATGAAACGGGCCGACCGGACCGGAGTGTTGGTCAACGCGCCGCTCGGAGGCTGCTTCCTCCCCGCGTTCCTGCTGGTGGGCCTGGCCCCGGTGATGATCGGGCTGGCCCGCGGCCTGGCGGGCGACGGCCCCTGAGCACCGGCGAGGCCAGGAGCGGCGGCAGCACGGGCGCTGCCGGCACGGATGGCGGCAGCGTCGGCAAGGGCGACGCGGAAGGGGGTGGCGCGGCCGGCGGCGGTACGGACGGTGTGGGCGTCAACGGGGGCAGCACGAGCGGGCGCGGCCCGGACGGCGGGCGCACGGAACGGCGGCGCACGGAACGGCGCGTACGAAGAACAGTGGCGCGAGCGACGCGGCACGACATCGGGAGCACGAAGGACAACACCGCGGTCAGCGGCACCGCGGACAGGACCGGGACAAGGGGGCCGACATGGTGAAGCAGTGGTGGGTACGGCGGTACGCGGCGGCGCGGGCCAAGGCCGAGGCGGGCATGGCCACCGCCGAGTACGCGATGGGGACGATCGCGGCGTGCGGTTTCGCCGCGGTGCTCTACAAGGTGGTGACCAGCGGGACGGTCAGCGGTGCGCTGCAATCGGTCATCGGGCGGGCGCTCGATGCGCAGTTCTGAAGCACCGGGAACGGAGCGGACGGGCCCGCGTGCCAGGAGTGGCGCGCGGGGCGCCCCAAGGGCCCGGGGAGCCGGGCGGTGCGCGCGGGGCGCCCCGAGGGCCCGGGGCACGGGGTGGGACAGCGGCTTCGTCACCGCGGAGGCGGCCGTCGCGCTGCCGGTGCTGGCGCTGTTCGTCCTGATGCTGATCTGGGGGCTGACGGCCGCCTCCGCGCAGCTTCAGTGCGTGGACGCGGCCCGCGCCGGGGCGCGGGCGGCGGCGCGGTCGGAGCCGAGGGAGGACGCGGTGGCGGCCGCCCGCTCGGCCGCGCCCCGGGGAGCGCGGGTCGACTTGTGGCGGGAGGGGGACCTGGTGCGGGTGCGGGTCCGGACCCACGCGGCGGGGCCCGGCCCGCTGGCGGTGAGTCTGCGGGGTGAGGCGGCCGCGCTCGCGGAGGACGCGGTGGGCTCGGGCGGCTCGGCGGCCCGGGAGACGGTCCCGTGAGAAGGGCGGACGACCGGGGGTCGGCGACCGTATGGACCGCGTTGGCCGCGACGGCCCTGTGCGTGGTGTTCGCGGCCGTGCTGGCGGCCGGGCAGGCCATGGTGGCGCGCCACCGGGCGGGCGGAGCCGCCGATCTGGCGGCGCTCGCGGCGGCGGACCACGGCCTGGAGGGGGCTCGTACGGCGTGCGGTCTCGCCCGGAGGGTGGCCTCCGCGCAAGGGGCACGCGTGGTGCGATGCGCCCTGAGCGGTGAGATCGCTGATCTCACGGCGGAGGTGCGCACCGGCCCGTTCGCCCTCCGGGTGCGGGCGCGGGCGGGCCCCGCGGGCACTCCCGTCACCGTACGGCCGTCCGAGCCGGGCGACGGGGCGCGGTCACTCGGCGGTCGGCGGGTGCTCCGGGGCCCCGGCGAGGAGGGTCGTCAGCAGCCGGATGGCGGCCTTCTTGTCCAGCGGGTCGTTGCCGTTTCCGCACTTGGGCGACTGGATGCAGGAGGGACAGCCCGCCTCGCACTCGCAGGCGGCGATCGCCTCGCGGGTGGCCGCCAGCCAGCGGGCGGCCGTGTGGAAGGCACGTTCGGCGAAGCCCGCGCCACCCGGATGCCCGTCGTACACGAAGACCGTCGGCAGCAGGGTGTCGGGATGCAGCGGGATGGACACCCCGCCGATGTCCCAGCGGTCACAGGTGGCGAACAGCGGCAGGATGCCGATGGAGGCGTGCTCGGCGGCGTGCAGGGCACCGCCGAGGGCCTGGGGGTGCACCCGGGCCTCCTCGAGCTGGTCCTCGGTGACCGTCCACCACACGGCCCGGGTGCGCAGGGTGCGCGGCGGAAGGTCGAGCTTGGACTCGCCGAGGACCTCGCCGGTGATCAGCTTGCGGCGCAGGAAGGAGACGACCTGGTTGGTGACCTCGACCGAGCCGAAGCACAGCCGCGCGTCCCCCCAGGGGATCTCGGTGGTGGTCTCCAGGATGGAGATCGCCGTGGTGTCGCGGGCCGTGGTCGAGTAGGGCGGACTGGCCTCCTCCACGAGGGCGACAGAGTCGTCGAGGTCGAGCTGCCTGACGAGGTAGCTCCGGCCCTGGTGGAGGTGGACGGCGCCCTCGTGGACGGTGGTGTGGGCGGCCGCGGCGTCCACGGTGCCCAGCAGTCGCCCGGTCGCCGCCTCCACGACCTGCACCGGGCTGCCGCCCGCCCCGCGGATGTCGGTGAGGTCGGCGGCGCGCTCACGGCGGGTCCAGTGCCAGGCGGTGGCCCGGCGCCGCAGCAGCTTTCGCTGCTCCAGCTGCGGCATCAGCTCCGTGGTGGCGGGGCCGAAGAGCTCCAGGTCCGGCTCGGTGAGCGGAAGCTCGGCCGCGGCCGCGCACAGGTGCGGCGCGAGGACGTAGGGGTTGTCCGGGTCCAGGACGGTCGACTCCACCGGCTGCCGGAAGAGGGCGTCCGGGTGGTGGACGAGATAGGTGTCCAGCGGGTCGTCCCGGGCCACCAGGATCGCGAGGGCCCCTTCGCCGGTGCGTCCGGCCCGGCCCGCCTGCTGCCACAGGGAGGCGCGGGTGCCGGGATAACCCGCCACCACCACGGCGTCCAGCCCGGCGATGTCCATCCCCAGCTCCAGGGCGGTGGTCGCGGCGAGGCCGAGCAGCTCACCGGAGTGCAGGGCCCTCTCCAGGGCACGGCGTTCCTCGGGAAGATAGCCGCCGCGGTAGGCGGCGATCCTGCCCGGCAGCGAGCGGTCCACCTCCGCGAGCCGCTCCTGGGCGATGAGCGCGATGAGTTCCGCGCCCCGCCGGGAGCGTACGAAGGTGACCGTGCGGACCCCCTGGACGGCCAGGTCGGTGAGCAGGTCCGCGGACTCGGCCGTGGCCGTGCGGCGCACGGGGGCGCCCTGCTCGCCGTGGAGTTCGGTCAGGGGCGGTTCCCAGAGGGCGAAGACCACCTCGCCGCGGGGCGAGCCGTCCTCGGTGATCTCCACGACGGGCACACCGGTCAGCCGGCCCGCGGCGACCGCCGGATCGGAGGCGGTGGCCGAGGCGAGCAGGAACACCGGCGAGGAGCCGTAGCGGGCGCAGACGCGGCGCAGCCTGCGCAGCACCTGGGCCACATGGGAGCCGAAGACACCCCGGTAGGTGTGGCACTCGTCGATCACGACATAGCGCAGCGCGCGCAGGAAGGAGGACCACCTGGGATGGCCGGGCAGGATGCCGCGGTGCAGCATGTCGGGGTTGGTGAGCACGTAGTTCGCGTACTGGCGGACCCACTCGCGCTCCTCGACGGGTGTGTCGCCGTCGTAGACCGCCGCCCGGACGCCGGTGCCCAGCGGGGCGGTGAGGCCGGCCACCGCGCGGCGCTGATCGGCGGCCAGCGCCTTGGTGGGGGACAGGTACAGGGCGGTCGTCCCCCGTCCGCTGGGCTCCTCCGCGCCGTCCAGCAGGGTGCTGAGGACGGGGGCCAGATAGGCGAGGGACTTGCCGGAGGCGGTTCCGGTGGCGACGACCACGGACTCTCCGCGCAGCGCGTGTTCGGCCGTGCGCGCCTGGTGGGCCCACGGACGCTCGATACCGGCCGCGCGAATGGCGTCGATCACCTCCGGCCGGATCGCCGAGGGCCATTGGGCATGGGTTCCGGGGCGCGGGGGCAAGTGCTCCGTATGAGTGATGCGTGTGCCCCGGCCCGCCCCGGTGCTCAGCCGACCGAGGACGGCCCGGGGTGAGGGGCGTATGCCCGCCTGCCGCGGGATTTGGTTGTGGGCCATCGACACCGAGTGTGTCACTGGTCTGACGGACAATGGGCTCAAGGCGTCGTGCACGCCTGCTGGTAAGTGATTGAATGCCATCGCGGCTGCCGATCCATGGGGGGCGACCGCTCGATGCAAGGTGCTGGAGGATCCGTGGACCTGTCCCTGTCGACCCGGACCGTCGACGACCGTACGGTCGTCGAGGTCGGTGGCGAGATTGATGTATACACCGCGCCCAAGCTGCGTGAGCAGCTGGTCGAGCTTGTCAACGACGGCAACTACCACCTGGTCGTCGACATGGAGGGCGTCGACTTCCTCGACTCCACCGGACTCGGCGTGCTCGTCGGCGGGCTCAAGCGAGTGCGGGCCCACGAGGGCTCGCTGCGCCTGGTCTGCAACCAGGAACGCATTCTGAAGATCTTCCGCATCACCGGCCTCACCAAGGTGTTTCCGATTCACACCTCGGTCGAGGACGCTGTCGCGGCGACCGACTGACAAGATCGCCGAAGGAAGACACAGATGGAGGTCCCGGGCGGTGCACGCCCGGCCCTCCCCATACGCACGCCCATACGCCCGAGGGGGATGGCATGGCCACCGTCGAACTCCGCTTCAGCGCGCTGCCCGAGCACGTCAGGACCGCCCGTCTTGTCGCGGCGGCCGTGGCGCGCCGGGCGGGGGTGGATGAGGCCGTGCTCGACGAGGTGCGGCTCGCGGTCGGCGAGGCATGCACGCGTGCGGTCGGGCTCCACCTGAGCAATGGGGTGAACGCGCCGGTGCGGGTGGTGCTGACCGAGGAGGAGAAGAAGTTCTCCATCGAGGTCGGTGACGAGTCCCCGACCTCGGCGGCCCTGGTGTCCGGCTCGCACGCCGAGGCGGACGACGAGGCCGAGGGCGAGGACGAGATGGGTCTCGCCGTCATCAGCGGGCTCGTCGACGATGTCGAGGTGACGAGCAGCGAGACCGGTGGCGTGATCCGGATGAGCTGGCCGACCTCGCCCGAGCCCCTGGTGTCCTAGCTGTATCGGGCCGGGGCCCGTGGTGTTCTGGCCGTATTGGGCCGGGGCGCTGGTGTCCTGGCCGTATCGGGGCGGGGCTCGTGGGGTTCTGGCCGTATCGGGCTGGGACCCGTGGGGGTCTGGCGCATCGGGCTGGGGCCCCTGGTGCCCTAGCCGTATCGGGCTGGGGCCGTGGCGTGTTGGTGGGGTGGCTCCCTACTTGCCTGGCTCACCCGGCCGAGGCCTCTGCGTGCCCATCCGGCTGGGCCGAGCCTGCCGGCGTTCCCGTCCCATCGGGTCGGGGCCCTGTGTGCTGACCCCTCTGGACGAGCCGCTCGGCGTTCCCACGCCCTCGGGGCGAGGCCCGTGGTGCCTGGCTGTATGGGGCCGGGGCTGGTGTCCTGGCCCTGCCCTGTATGGGCCCGCGCTGGTCGGGGCGAGGGCCTTGGCGCGTTAGCCGTGCTGTCCGCCGGGGGACCTTGGTGACGGGCGACGCGCCGTAGAGGGGTGCCGAACGGGCCGGGCCCCGGCGTCTGGCCCCATCGGGCCGGGTTTCGCCGCGCGGGCCCTGGGCGTCGTCCCCCTCCCTGACGCGCCGGACCACCGGATCGGCCGTTTTGGCGATCGCCGGTTCGGCCGCCCGCTGCCCGTCACCTGCCCGTGAGCCCGTCGGCCGTAGGGGCGCGGCGCATCTCTCGACGCGCGCTTTTTCGATCTCTCACGTATGCTCTGAACAGCGCTTTTCATAGCGCCGTGAGATCATTTATATAGATCATTTGACATCCGTCAGTGAATTGTCGACCTTCCTTCTTCCGAAGGAATTCATACCGCCAAACATATTGATCTCCGCTGGTGCGGGCGAATTCCCATTCCGGTGCCCTGTTTTGATCGTGTGACGCTCCCTACAATCCGTCCACATCTCGAGCTCAGGACGCCTGAGCGTGGCGGCTCTTCTGCGGTCGCAGAACTGCTGCGCGCCCATGTGCCAAACGTCAAGGAGGACGAATGGCGGGGCCTCTCACCCCTCATCAGCTGGACCTCACCCCAACTCTGGCCGCGGCAGAGCTGACCGACAGCAACCGCGTGATCGTGCTGGTGATCGCCGGCGTCGCGGTCGCGGCACTCGCGGTCGCGGTGGTGCTGGTACGACAAGTCCTCGCGGCCGGCGAGGGCACGGACAGTATGAAGAAGATCGCCGAGGCGGTTCAGGAAGGCGCGAATGCCTATCTGGCCCGGCAGCTGCGCACCCTCGGCGGATTCGCCGTAGTGGTGTTCTTCCTGCTCATGCTGTTGCCGGCGGACGACTGGCCGCAGCGTATCGGGCGTTCGGCGTTCTTTCTGATCGGCGCGGGATTCTCGGCGGCCACCGGCTATATCGGGATGTGGCTCGCCGTGCGCAGCAATGTGCGCGTCGCCGCGGCCGCTCGTGAGGCCACCCCCGAAACCCCCGCCGCGCCCGTCAATGGTGATTCGGCTTCTTCCTCGCCCGGTAAGCCGGGGGTGGATCTCACCGCCGTCTCGCACAAGGCGATGAAGATCGCTTTCCGTACGGGTGGTGTGGTGGGCATGTTCACCGTGGGTCTCGGCCTGCTGGGTGCCTCCTGCGTGGTGCTGGTCTACGCGGCCGACGCGCCCAAGGTGCTGGAGGGCTTCGGGCTCGGCGCCGCGCTGATCGCGATGTTCATGAGGGTCGGCGGTGGCATCTTCACCAAGGCCGCCGACGTGGGCGCCGACCTCGTCGGCAAGGTCGAGAAGGGCATCCCCGAGGACGATCCGCGCAACGCCGCCACCATCGCGGACAACGTTGGCGACAACGTCGGCGACTGCGCGGGCATGGCCGCGGACCTGTTCGAGTCGTACGCCGTCACCCTGGTGGCCGCGCTGATCCTCGGCAAGGCGGCCTTCGGTGACTCCGGGCTCGTCTTTCCGCTGCTCGTCCCGGCCATCGGCGTGGTCACCGCCATGATCGGGATCTTCGCCGTGGCCCCGCGCCGCTCCGACCGCAGCGGGATGACCGCCATCAACCGCGGCTTCTTCATCTCCGCGCTGATCTCGATGGCGCTGGTGGCGGCCGCGGTCTTCATCTATCTGCCGTCCAGCTACGCCGATCTCAACGGCGTCACCGACCACGAGATCCTCGGCCACAGCGGTGACCCGCGCGTGCTCGCGCTCGTCGCCGTCGCCGTCGGCATCGTGCTGGCCGCGCTCATCCAGCAGCTCACGGGCTACTTCACCGAGACCACCCGGCGTCCCGTGCGGGACATCGGCAAGACCTCGCTGACCGGCCCGGCCACGGTGGTGCTCTCCGGTATCTCGGTCGGCCTGGAGTCCGCCGTCTACTCGGCGGCGCTGATCGGACTCAGCGTCTACGGCGCCTTCCTGCTCGGCGGCAGCTCGATCATGCTGGCGCTGTTCGCCGTCGCGCTCGCCGGTACCGGCCTGCTCACCACGGTCGGCGTGATCGTCGCCATGGACACCTTCGGCCCGGTCTCCGACAACGCCCAGGGCATCGCCGAGATGTCCGGCGATGTCGAGGGCGCCGGCGCGCAGGTGCTCACCGATCTCGACGCCGTGGGCAACACCACCAAGGCGATCACCAAGGGCATCGCCATCGCGACGGCGGTGCTCGCCGCGGCGGCGCTCTTCGGCTCGTACCGCGACGCGATCGCCGAGGCCGTGAAGAAGGTGCACACCTCCGTGGCCGGGGAGATGAACCTGAACCTGGACATCTCACAGCCCAACAACCTCGTGGGCCTCGTCCTCGGCGCCGCCGTCGTCTTCCTCTTCTCCGGGCTGGCGATCAACGCGGTGTCACGGTCGGCGGGCGCGGTGGTCTTCGAGGTGCGGCGGCAGTTCCGCGAGAAGCCCGGGATCATGGACTACAGCGAGAAGCCCGAGTACGGCCGGGTCGTCGACATCTGTACCAAGGACGCGCTGCGCGAACTGGCCACCCCGGGTCTGCTCGCCGTGATGGCGCCGATCGCCGTCGGCTTCACCTTCGGGGTCGGCGCGCTCGGGGCGTTCCTGGCGGGCGCGATCGGCACCGGCACCCTGATGGCCGTCTTCCTCGCCAACTCCGGCGGCGCCTGGGACAACGCCAAGAAACTGGTGGAGGACGGTCACCACGGCGGCAAGGGGAGCGAGGCGCATGCCGCGACGGTGATCGGCGACACGGTCGGCGATCCGTTCAAGGACACCGCCGGGCCCGCGATCAACCCGCTGCTGAAGGTGATGAACCTGGTGGCGCTGCTGATCGCTCCTGCGGTGGTGAAGTTCTCCTACGGGGACCACGCCAGCCCGGGGCTGCGCGCGGTCATCGCGGCGATCGCCGCCGTCGTCATCGTGGCCGCGGTCTACGTCTCCAAGCGACGCGGGATCGCCGTGGGTGACGAAGACAACTCCGAGCACGTGGCGAAGTCAGCCGACGCGGCGGTGGTGTCCTAGCCCGGGGGGAAGGGGTCACGGGGCCGGGGAGCCCTTGCGACATGCGGGCGGGCGGTGTGCGACGGCACATCGTCCGCCCGTCCCCCTGCCCACCGCGCGCCGTCCGCTCGATGAGGCCATGTCCACAACGAGCGGGGTGCAAACAATGCGATAAGGGTCCAAGTGGGGCGCTGGTTCGATGGGCTACGCCGGATGGACGTGTATGTTCCGGGGCCGAGAGCCATGGAAGGGACCAATCCGGTGAACAAGAAGCTTGTGGCTGCACTGTCCGGCGGTGCGGCACTCGTACTGGCGCTGACCGGCTGCGGGGGCGGTGACGGGGACGGGAAGGTCAACGACTGGGCCAAGTCGGTCTGTGACGAGGTGCAGCCCCAGCTGAAGAAGATCCAGGGCGCCAACACCGCGATCCAGGGTGCCGCCGACGAGCAGGACTCCAAGAAGCTTCAGCAGACCGACTCCGTCGCGTTCCAGGAGATCTCCGAGTCCTACGGGGCGCTGGCCAAGGCCGTGAAGAGCGCGGGCGCTCCGCCTGTGGACAACGGCGAGGAGACCCACAAGCAGGCGGTCAAGGAGCTCAACGCCACCTCGGCGGCGTACACGAAGCTGAAGACGGCCGTCGACAAGCTGGACACCTCGGACAAGTCCAAGTTCGCCCAGGGGCTCAAGGGCGTCGCCGACGATCTCGACAAGCTCAGCACGTCGGGTGACCAGGCCCTGCGGAAGTTGCAGGAGGGGAAGGTCGGCTCGGCGATGGCCAAGCAGCCCGGCTGCCAGAAGCCGAAGACGAGCGGCGGTGCCACGGCGCAGTCCTGACGGCGCGGTCCTAGCGGCGCAGTCCTAGCGGTGACACGGCGTGGTCCGCGCGGTCCTAGCGGCGCCCTCGCGGTCCTGGCTGCGCCGCCACGCGGTCCTGGTTGCGTCACCGCACGGGACGGGCGGCGCCGTCAGGCGGTCCTGGCGGCGTCGCCGCGCGGCACCGCGGGTCGTGACGGCCCCGCCCGGGGCCCCGCCGCCGGAGGTCCAACGCCCCCGTCCCACGCCCCCTTTGCCCTCGCGTCACCCGGACCGGCGCCGGCGGCGTCGTCCCGATGCGGGCTGTCGTCGCCACTGTCGGTGGTTGCCCCGACAATGGGGGCGTGAGTACGCACCAGCCTCCGTTCCGCCTCCCCGCCGCCGACCCTGAGCGCACCGTTCGCCTGCGCGAGGCGCTGTCGGCCGCCTCCTTCACCGCCGACGGCCTGCTGGACCTGCTCGGCGCGTCCGCCTATGCGGCCCTGGCGCGCGGGGAGACGGTTCCGGCGCTGCGGGCCTCCCGGGGCGAGAGCCCGCTGGAGACCCTGGTGCGGCTCTTCCTGTTGCAGCGCCCCGTGGCGTACGGGCGGGCGGCCGCGGCCCTGCCGGCCGAGGACTGCCTCGCCGACGGCTGGCTGGTGCGGGACGGCGACCAGGTGCGCGCGACCGTGGACGTGCGGCCTTACGGCGGGCCCGAGGGCCAGGACTGGTGGATCGTCTCCGATCTGGGCTGCGCGGTCGGCGGCGCGGGCGGGATCGGCGGTCCGGGCGGCGCCCGCGGCCGTGAGGACCGCTCCCGGCTCGTCCTCGGGGTCGGCGGGGCGTCCACCACGCTCGCCGGTCTCACCGTCCCCGCGCGGGTGGGCCGGGTCCTCGACCTCGGCACCGGCTCCGGCATCCAGGCGCTGCACGCGGGCCGCCACGCCACCCGTGTCACCGCCACGGACCGCAATCCGCGCGCCCTGGCCATCGCCAGGCTGACGCTCGCCCTGTCCGGGGCGCCGGAGCCGGATCTGCGCGAGGGATCGCTGTTCGAGCCGGTCCGGGACGAGACGTACGACCTGATCGTCTCCAACCCGCCCTTCGTGATCTCCCCCCGCTCGCCGGAGGGCAGCGAGCTGGTCTACCGGGAGGGCGGGATGTCCGGGGACGATCTGTGCAGCACCCTCGTCCAGCGGTCCGCCGGGCACCTCGCCGACGGCGGCTGGTGCCAGCTGCTCGCCAACTGGCAGCACATCGAGGGGGAGGACTGGCGCGAGCGGCTGGCCTCCTGGGTCCCGTCCGGCTGTGACGCCTGGATCGTGCAGCGCGAGGTGCAGGACGTCACCCAGTACGCCGAGCTGTGGCTGCGCGACGCGGGTGAGCACCTGGCCGGTCCCGAGGCGTACGCGGCGCGCTACGACGCCTGGCTGGACGAGTTCGAGGCGCGGGGGACCAAGGCCGTCGGCTTCGGCTGGATCACCCTGCGCAAGTCCGGCGCCGACCGGCCCTCGGTGATCGTGGAGGAGTGGCCCCACCCGGTCGAGCAGCCGTTGGGGGGCGAGGTCATGGCCCACTTCGACCGGCAGGACTTCCTGCGGACGCACGACGACGCGGCGCTGCTGACCGCCCGCTTCCAGCTGGCGGACGAGGTCGTCCAGGAGCAGGTGGGCCCGCCCGGGGCCGAGGATCCGGAGCATGTGGTGCTCAGGCAGCACCGGGGGATGCGGCGCGCGACGAAGGTGGACACGGTCGGGGCGGGCTTCGCGGGTGTGTGCGACGGCACACTGAGCGCGGGCCGGATCCTGGACGCCATCGCCCAGCTCCTCGGGGAGGACCCGGTGGTGCTGCGCGACCGCACGCCGCAGTCCATCCGGCTCCTGGTCGAGCAGGGGTTTCTGCGGCCGGTCGGCGACGAGGGCATATAGCGCCCGGCGCACCGGGCGAGGGCATACAGCGCCCGCTGCGTACCGGGCGAGGGCATATAGCGCCCGCTGCGTACCGGACGAGGGCGTACAGCGCCCGCTGCGTACCGGGCGTCCGGACTCCGCGCCGTGCTCGCGACGTCCGGCGTACCGGGCGTCCGGGCTCCGCCGTGCTCGCGACGTCCGGCGCGGCGGGCGTCCAGCGCCCGACGTACCCAGGCGTCGCGAGCACGGCGGGGTGTGTCGTAAGAGCTCCGTCAGAGCCCTGCTGGGGGGGGCGTGCGCCAGTGGTACACCGCGACACCCCGCGCCCCCGTTTGGCAGGAAGCTGTCGCAGGGGCGCGGCCGGGACCATCCGGGACGGGCGGGGTCCGGCCCCGTTCCCGGAGGCGGCGCGGGGCCGCCCCGGCGGGCGCCGGGGACGTGCCGACGGGGGCCGGACGGGGCGTCGCGCGCTGTTCACCCGGGGTTCGCGCCCACGCCTCCGACGCGTGCCACGCTCCCGCCATGGAGAGCGGACCTGCGATCTTCGCCGGAACGGCATTCGTGCTGTTCGGCTCCGCGCTGCTGCTGTGGACGGCGGTGCGCCTGAGGCTGCGTGCGCCGGTCGCGCACGGTGTGAGTCCCGTCGCTTTCGCGGCGCTCTCCCTGCTCTTCGGCACCGCCGCGCTGGGCGGCGGGATCTGGTGCCTGGGTTACGCCTGACAGGGCCTTCCGTCCTGCCGTGTGCCGGTCCGGGCGGCAGACAGGTCGGTTGTCGGGTTACCGTTCGAGTGGCGTTGCGGGCTTTTTCCGTTTGACACGGGGGCGGGATGTACCGTCACACTCCGCAGCGTCACCGTAGAGGGAGGCCGTGTAAGCGTTACCCACGCGGCACTGCCCGTTCACCGAGAGTCGACCGGAGAGAAGAGCCAAGTTGTCCCCGACCACCAGCGAGACCGCACAGGGCGGCCGCCGACTCGTCATCGTCGAGTCGCCTGCCAAGGCGAAGACGATCAAGGGCTACCTCGGCCCGGGATACGTGGTCGAGGCCAGCGTCGGGCACATCCGGGACCTGCCGAACGGTGCGGCCGAGGTTCCCGACAAGTACACCGGCGAGGTCCGGCGCCTCGGTGTGGACGTCGATCACGATTTCCAGCCCGTCTATGTGGTCAACTCGGACAAGAAGAGCCAGGTCAAGAAGCTCAAGGAACTGCTCGCCGACTCCGACGAGCTCTTCCTGGCCACCGATGAGGACCGCGAGGGCGAGGCCATCGCCTGGCACCTCCAGGAGGTCCTCAAGCCCAAGGTCCCGGTCCGCCGGATGGTCTTCCACGAGATCACCAAGGACGCCATCCGGGCCGCCGTGGCCAATCCGCGCGAGCTGAACCAGCGCCTGGTCGACGCCCAGGAGACCCGCCGCATCCTCGACCGCCTCTACGGCTACGAGGTGTCGCCGGTCCTGTGGAAGAAGGTCATGCGCGGCCTGTCCGCGGGCCGGGTCCAGTCGGTCGCCACCCGTCTCGTCGTCGAGCGCGAGCGCGAGCGCATCGCCTTCCGCTCCGCCGAGTACTGGGACCTCACCGGAACCTTCTCCCACCCGTCGCCCGCCGCGCTCAAGGGAGACGCCGGCGATCCCGGCACCTTCGGTGCCCGCCTTACCGCTGTCGACGGCCTGCGGGTCGCCCAGGGGCGTGATTTCACCTCGCTCGGGCAGCTCAAGGACGGCGTCAACGTCCTGCACCTGGACGAGGCGGGCGCCCGCTCGCTGGCCGCGGCCCTCGCCGACACCGCCTTCACGGTGCGCTCGGTCGAGTCCAAGCCGTACCGCCGCTCGCCGTACGCGCCGTTCCGCACCACGACCCTGCAGCAGGAGGCGAGCCGCAAGCTGGGCTTCGGCGCCAAGGCCACCATGCAGGTCGCGCAGAAGCTGTACGAGAACGGCTACATCACCTATATGCGTACGGACTCCACCATCCTGTCGGACACGGCGGTGGCGGCGGCCCGGGCGCAGGTCACCCAGCTCTACGGCGCCGACTACCTGCCGGACAAGCCGCGCACCTACGCGGGCAAGGTCAAGAACGCCCAGGAGGCGCACGAGGCCATCCGCCCCTCGGGCGACCGTTTCCGCACCCCGGCGGAGACCGGCCTCACCGGCGACCAGTTCCGGCTCTACGAGCTGATCTGGAAGCGGACCGTCGCCTCCCAGATGAAGGACGCGATCGGCAACTCGGTCACTGTCAAGATCGGCGGGCGGGCGAGCGACGGCCGGGACGCCGAGTTCTCCGCCTCCGGCAAGACGATCACCTTCCACGGCTTCATGAAGGCATACGTGGAGGGCGCCGACGACCCGAACGCCGAGCTCGACGACCGTGAGCGCAGGCTGCCGCAGGTCGCCGAGGGCGACCGGCTCACCGCCGAGGAGATCACCGCCGATGGCCACGCGACCAAGCCCCCGGCCCGCTACACCGAGGCGTCGCTGGTCAAGGAGCTCGAAGAGCGCGAGATCGGCCGCCCCTCGACCTACGCCACGATCCTGGGCACCATCCTCGACCGCGGCTACGTCTTCAAGAAGGGCACCGCGCTCGTGCCCTCCTTCCTGAGCTTCGCCGTGGTCAACCTGCTGGAGAAGCACTTCGGCCGGCTGGTCGACTACGACTTCACCGCCAAGATGGAGGACGACCTCGACCGCATCGCACGCGGCGAGGCCGAGGCCGTGCCGTGGCTCAAGCGCTTCTACTTCGGAGAAGGCGCGCAGGGCGGCGCCGCCGAGGCCGGGAACGGCGACGGCGACCACCTCGGCGGCCTCAAGGAGCTGGTCACCGACCTGGGCGCGATCGACGCCCGGGAGATCTCGTCCTTCCCCGTGGGCGACGGCATCGTGCTGCGCGTCGGCCGCTACGGCCCGTACGTCGAGCGCCCGGCCGAGGTCGAGGGCGGCACCGGCCGCCGTGCCGACGTCCCCGACGACCTGCCGCCGGACGAGCTCACCGTGGCGTATGCGGAGGAACTGCTCGCCAAGCCGAGCGGGGAGTTCGAGCTGGGCCCGGACCCCGAGACCGGACGCATGATCGTCGCCAAGGACGGCCGGTACGGCCCGTACGTCACCGAGGTGCTCCCCGAGGACACCCCCAAGAGCGGTAAGAACGCCATCAAGCCGCGCACGGCCTCCCTGCTGAAGTCGATGTCCCTGGACACGGTGACCCTGGAGGACGCGCTCAAGCTGATGTCGCTGCCGCGGGTGGTCGGCGTCGACCCCGAGGGCGTCGAGATCACCGCGCAGAACGGCCGCTACGGCCCGTACCTGAAGAAGGGCACGGACTCGCGGTCGCTGGAGACCGAGGAGCAGATCTTCACCATCACGCTCAAGGAGGCGCTGGCGATCTACGCGCAGCCCAAGCAGCGTGGGCGGGCAGCGGCCAAGCCGCCGCTGAAGGAGCTGGGCACCGACCCGGTCAGCGAGCGGCCCGTGGTGGTCAAGGACGGCCGTTTCGGCCCGTACGTCACGGACGGCGAGACCAACGCGACGCTGCGCCGCGACGACGACGTGGAGACCATCACGCCCGAGCGCGGCTATGAGCTGCTCGCCGAGAAGCGCGCCAAGGGGCCGGCCAAGAAGACCGCCAAGAAGGCGGCGGCGAAGAAGACCGCGGCCAAGAAGACGGCGGCGAAGAAGACCGCCGCCAAGAAGACCGCGGCCAAGAAGACGACCGCCAAGAAGACCGCCGCGAAGACCACTGCGAAGACCGCCGCCAAGAAGGCGACGGCGGCCAGGAAGTCGTCGGCGAACGCCGAGTAGGAAACGCGTAGGAAAGCGGAACGAGGCAGGAGCGATCCGCATGCCGTCCACGGCTCACCGCCCGTTTGTTCGGCCGGGGGGCCGTGGGTTCATGTGATCCGGATAGGCTGGCGGGATGACGCGAGAGCAGCCAACGGACGTGACACCCACTTCCGGCGCCCTTGCCGCGGACTCCCGCGAGCGGGCCGTACGAGCCCTGCTGCGCTATCCGCCCCTGCGACGGCTGTGGAGTGCCCAGCTCGTCGGCGGCGCCGGGGACGCGCTCGCCGTGCTGGTGCTGGTGGTGCTGACGCTGCAGGCGGCGATGGCCGCCGGCTCCTTCGGCGGCGGCTATCGCGGCGCGGCCTTCGCGGTCGCGGTGGTGCTGGGCGTACGGCTCTTCGCGACCGTGCTGTTCGGCGCGGTCCTCCTCGGACCGCTCGCCGCGCTCATCGGCCCCTCCGGTCCGCTGGACCGCCGCTGGACCATGGTCGGCGCGGACGGGCTGCGGCTGGTGCTGCTCCTCATCGCGCCGCTGTGGATCGACTGGGCCCCGGCCGACGCCGTCGCCTGGCTGCTCATCACCACCTTCGTCGTCGGCGTCGCGGAGCGCTTCTGGACCGTCGCCAAGGACGGCGCGGCCCCCTCGCTGCTCCCGGCGCCGCCCGCCGAGGGCGCCGCCGTGCGCCCGCTGCCGGACCACCTCGACGCGCTGCGCCGGCTCTCGCTCCGTACGAACTTCCTGACGCTGCCGATCGCCGCCGCCGGGCTGCTCGTCGTCACCCTCATCGGCAGGCTCCTGGGCACCGGCGTGGAGTGGTTCCACAACCACCAGGTCGCCCTCGGTTCGTACGTCGGCGCCGGACTCTTCGCCGCGTCGGTCTCGATCCTCGTCTTCCTCGAACTGCCCGGCGCCCAGACCAACCGCGCACGCTCCCCCCTGGAGGGGCTGCGCCGCCCCCGCGCCGCCTCCGGTACCGGCAGCGACAAGGGCCGCACCGGCGCCGTTCCGCTGCTGGTGCCGGCCTGCGCCGGGGTGGCGAGCGCGGTCGCCGCGGCCGTGGGCGTCGCGCCGCTGCAGGCCATGGACCTCGGCGGCGGGCCGGCCGGCTTCGCCCTCCTCGTCCTCGTCCTCACCGGCGGCCCCGCCCTGGGCATCCGCTGGGCCCCGAAGGTCCTCCCGGGGCTGTCGCGGCGCCGGCTGCTGGCACTGTCGGTCGCGCTGACCGGGCTCGCGCTGCTCACGGCGGGCCTGGTGCACGACACGACCACCGTCGTGCTGATCGCCCTGCTCGCGGGCGTGTCGGCCGGTATCGCCGCCAACACCGGCCACGCGCTCCTGGACCAGGAGTCCGAGGAGGCCCGCCGGCCCCGGATGACCGAGCACCTGCAGGCCGTCGTCCGCGTCAGCGTCGGGCTCGGCGCGGTCGTCGCGCCCCTGCTCGCCGCCGTCATCGGACCGCACCGGCTCGGCAGCGGCGACTTCGTCTTCGCCCACGGCGGCGCGGCCTTCACCCTGATGCTGGTGGGCGCGCTGCTGCTGCCCGTCGCCGCGCTGGTCCTGGGCCGCACCGACGACCGGCAGGGCGTGCCGCTGCGCCGGGATCTGCGCGAGGCGCTGCTCGGCGGGGGCGCGGCCGAGGCCCCGGCCGCCACCGGCTTCTTCATCGCCGTCGAGGGCGGCGACGGATCGGGCAAGTCCACGCAGGTGGAGGCGCTGGCCGAGTGGATCAGGGCCAAGGGCCACGAGGTCGTGGTGACCCGTGAGCCGGGCGCGACCGCGATCGGCAAGCGGCTCCGCTCGATCCTGCTCGACGTCTCGTCCGCCGGGATCTCGCACCGCGCCGAGGCGCTGCTGTACGCCGCGGACCGCGCGGAGCACGTCGACACCGTCGTCCGCCCGGCGCTGGAGCGCGGCGCGGTCGTCATCTCCGACCGCTACATCGACTCGTCCGTCGCCTACCAGGGCGCGGGGCGCGACCTGGCCGCGACCGAGATCGCCCGCATCTCGCGCTGGGCGACGAACGGTCTGGTGCCGCATCTGACGGTGCTGCTGGACGTCTCCCCGGAGACCGCCCGCGAGCGCTTCACCGAGGCCCCGGACCGGCTCGAGTCCGAGCCCGCCGAGTTCCACCAGCGCGTACGGGCCGGATTCCTGGCCCTCGCCGCCGCCGACCCGGCCCGCTACATCGTCGTCGACGCCGCACAGCTGCCGGAGGCGGTCACCTCCGTGGTGCGCCACCGCCTGGACCAGATGCTGCCGCTGTCCGAGGCGGAGGTGAAGGCCCAGGAGGAGGCCCGTAAGGCCGCCGAGGAGGAGGCCCGCCGCCGGGCCGAGGAAGAGGCCGCCCGTAAGGCCGAGGAGGAGCGGCTGGAGCGCGAGCGCCAGGCGGCGCTCGCCAAGGCGCGTGCCGAGGAGGAGGAGCGCAAGCGCCTCGAGCTGGAGGAGGCCCGCCGGCGCGAGGCCGAACGGCAGGCGGAGGCGGCCCGTCAGCGGGCCGAGGACGCGCGCCGCAGGGCCGAGGAGGAGCGCAAGCGCATCGAGGCCGAGGACCGCGCCCGCGCCGCCGAGGAGGAGCGGCGCCGCCTCCAGGAGGAGGCGGAGGCTCAGCGGCGGGCCGAGGCCGAGGCGCGCCGCCAGGAGGAGCAGCGCAAGGCCGAGGAGGCGCTGCTGCGGGCGGAGCAGGCACGGCTGGCGGCGGAGGCGGCGCCCTCCGGGGCCGACGCGCCGACCGTGGAGACCGAGTTCCCGGCCCCGCCGCAGCAGGACGCGGACGGGTCTCGGGACGCGGACGGGTACCGGGACACGGACGGGTCCCGGGGTGGGCATGACTCCCGGGACACGGACGGGTACCGGGACACGGACGGTTCCGGTTCCCATGGCGCTGACGGCTCCGGGGGCACCGGCGGCGCCCGGGACGCGGCGGGGCCCGCCGTCACGGACCCGGACGCGGCGGAGACGGTCCAGACGCCGCGGTTCGACCCGCGGACGGGGTTCGGTGGCGCGGACGTCTCCGGCCGTCCCGCCATGGGCCGCCCCGCCGCTGGGCCGGGCGCGGGTCCGGACGCGGACGAGACCGCGGTGCTGCCGCCCGTGCCGCCCCTGCCGCCCCAGAACGGCCCGGACGCCGACGAGACGGCGGTGCTGCCGCCCGTACGGCCCCAGGACCGCCCGGAAGGCGGTTCGGACCCCGAGGAGACGGCGGTCCTCCCCAAGCCGTCGGTCGAGCCGCCCACGAACGCGGCCGACGAGACGACCGTGCTGCCGCCCGTACGGGACGAGCGGTCCGCCGACCCGGCGGACCGGGTCCCGCCGTGGCTGTTCCGGCCGGACGAGGGCCAGGGGCAGGAGCACGGCCAGGGGAACGAGCGCACGCGCGAGATGCCGCAGTACGGCCAGGGCCAGGGTCAGGGCCAGGGGTATGGCCCCGGCCAGTGGCACGGTCAGGGCCAGGCGCAGGGCGGGGCGGAACCGCCGCGTCGGCGCCGCCGCCGTCCCGAGTGGGCGGAGGAGACCCCACTGGACGACCTCCCGTCGCTGGCCGACGAGCTGCTCGGCCCGCGGGACGACGAGGACGGCCGACGCCGCTGAGGACGGTCGGCGAGGCCGGGGACGGTCGGCGAGGCCGGGGACGGTCGGCGCCGGTCACCGGCTGGGCACCGGTGACCGGCGCCAGCCGTCGTCAGTGGAGAGCCATGGGCGGGGCATTCTGTGGTTGAGCGCCGTCGGCGGCTGAGGCCGAAGGCCGAGGGGCGGCGGTGGGCGCTGTCGGTGGCTGGGGCCTTGGCGGTGGGTGGGCGACGGCCCTGACGGTGAGCTGTTGGCGGTGGGTCGTTGGCGACCGGGCCCGGCGGTGGGCCGCTCACCGGGGCCGTTGGCGACCGGGTCGCTGTCGACCAGGTCCTGTCGGTGGGGCGCTCACCCGGGCCGCTCGCGGTGGGCCGCACACGGTGGGTCGTCGGCGGGCCGGGGCGGGGGTTGCCGTCGACGGCCGTGTCCGGCTGTCGGTGGGGTGGCCCACAATGGGATGCCGTAAGCACGAACGGCGGAGGCAGCCATGGCGGTATGGGACGACCTGGTCGGGCAGGACCGAGTAGCGGCCCAGCTGACGGCTGCTGCCCGGGATGCGGATGCCCTGGTCACGGCGGTGAGCGGGGCGGCCGGTGCCTCGGCCGAGGAGCCCATGGCGTCCTCGAAGATGACGCACGCCTGGCTGTTCACCGGCCCGCCCGGCTCCGGCCGGGCCACCGCCGCCCGCGCCTTCGCCGCCGCGTTGCAGTGCGTCAGTCCGGACCGGGCGCTCGGCGGCGTCCCGGGCTGTGGCTTCTGCGACGGCTGTCACACCGCCCTGATCGGCACCCACGCCGATGTGGAGGTGGTCCGGACGGACATGCTCACCATCGGCGTCAAGGAGACCCGGGACCTGGTCCGCCGTGCCCAGCTGTCACCCGCAGGCGGCCGGTGGCAGGTGATCGTCCTGGAGGACGCCGACCGCCTGACCGAGGGCGCGGGCAATGTCCTCCTCAAGGCCGTCGAGGAGCCCGCGCCGCGCACCGTATGGCTGCTGTGCGCGCCCTCGCTGGAGGACGTGCTGCCCACGATCCGCTCCCGCTGCCGCCTCCTCACCCTCCGTACGCCTTCGGTGGACGCCGTCGCGGACATCCTCGTCCGGCGTGACGGCGTCGATCCCGAGCTGGCCGCCTCCGCCGCCCGCGCCACCCAGGGCCATATCGGCCGTGCCCGGCGTCTGGCCACCGACGAGCGGGCCCGCGCCCGCCGCGCCGCCGTCCTGAAGCTCCCGCTGCGCGTCGACGACGTGGGCGGTTGCCTGAAGGCGGCGCAGGAGCTGATCGACGCGGCGGCGGAGGACGCCAAGCAGGTGGCGGAGGAGGTCGACGCCAAGGAGACCGAGGAGCTGCGCGCCGCCCTGGGCGCCGCCGCCGGTACGGGCGGGCGGCTGCCGCGCGGCACGGCCGGTGCCATGAAGGATCTCCAGGACCGGCAGAAGCGCCGCGCCACCCGCACCCAGAGGGACAGCCTCGACCTCGCGCTCACCGAGCTGACCGGCTTCTACCGGGATGTGCTGGCCCTCCAGCTCGGCTCCCAGGTCGCGCTCGCTAACACCGACGTGCGGGACGCGCTGGAGCGGATCGCGTCGGGTTCGAAGCCCGAGCGGACGCTGCGCCGGATAGAGGCGATCACGGCCTGCCGCCAGGCGCTGGACAGCAATGTGGCGCCCCTGCTGGCGGTCGAGGCGATGACCATGGCGCTGCGGGCCGGCTGAGTCACCCGGGGCGCGGGCCGGGTCTCACCCGTACGGGTTCCCTCCCGGGCGCATGGAGCGTGTCCGGGTGGATACCCTCCGTAAGGGGGCGAACCGGTCGTCTCTCCGGAAACCAGTGATCGAGCGATCCAGTGGTCCAGCGGTCCAGTGGCCCAGAGATCGAGCGATCCGGGGATCGGGGTGATCCGGCCGGCGCGATCCCGCGACTCGACCGCGAACCGAGGGATCAGCTCATGGACACCCGACCCAGCAGCCGCCCGCTCCGGACCTTCGGCGCCGCCCTCACGGCCGTCGCCCTGCTGTCCTCCGGCTGCTCCGCCGGCGCCTCCTCGCCGCCCGCCGCGTCCCTGTCGAAGAAGGCCGTCCCCGCCGCCCTCAAGCCGTACTACGAGCAGACGCTGAGCTGGCGCCCCTGCGGCGGCGCGGAATTCGAATGCGCCACGCTCAAAGCCCCGCTCGACTACGCCAGGCCCGGCACCGGCCGGGACCTGAGCCTCGCGGTCTCCCGCAAGAAGGCGACCGGTCCGGGGCGCCGCATCGGTTCGCTGCTGGTGAACCCCGGCGGCCCCGGCGGCTCCGCGGTCGGCTACCTCCAGAGCTTCGCGGCCGTGGGCTACCCGGCCCAGGTGCGCGCCCGCTACGACATGGTGGCGATGGACCCGCGCGGCGTGGCCGGCAGCGAGCCCGTCACCTGTCTGAGCGACAAGCAGATGGACGCCTTCACCCAGACCGACCAGACGCCCGACGCCCCCGGTGAGACCGATCGCCTCGTCGCCGCCTACAAGAAGTTCGCCCGCGGCTGCGCGGACCGCTCCGGGCGGATCCTCGGCCATGTCTCGACGGTCGAGGCGGCCCGCGACATGGATGTGCTGCGCGCCGCGCTGGGCGACCGGAAGCTCCACTACGTCGGCGCCTCCTACGGCACCTTCCTCGGCGCGACCTATGCCGACCTCTACCCCCACCGCGTCGGCCGGCTGGTCCTGGACGGTGCGCTCGATCCGGCGCTGTCCTCCCGGCGCATCAACCGCGACCAGACCGCCGGTTTCGAAACCGCCTTCACCGCCTTCGCCAAGGACTGCGTGCGCCGCACCGGCTGTCCCCTCGGCACCCGCTCCGTGGCCGACGCCCGCGACCGGCTCGCCGCCTTCTTCACCCGCCTCGACTCCCACCCGGTCCGCACCGGCGAATCCCGGGCGCTGGGCGAGCCCCTCGCCACCATGGGCGTGATCTCCGCCATGTACGACGAGGCCGCCTGGCCCCAGCTGCGCACCGCCCTCCGCTCCGCGATGCGCGGTCAGGGCGGCGGTCTGCTCAGCCTCGCCGACCTGTACTACGAGCGCGACACCGACGGCTCGTACGCCAACCTCATGTACGCCAACCCCGCCGTCAATTGCCTCGACCTGCCACCTGCCTTCCGCACCCCCGCCGAGGTCAGGAAGTCCCTCCCCGCCTTCAAGAAGGCATCCCCCGTCTTCGGTGAGACCCTGGCCTGGGCCGCCTTGAACTGCGCCTACTGGCCCGTCCGCCCCACCGGCACCCCCCGCCCCCTGCACGCCAAGGGCGCCGCCCCCATCGTCGTCGTCGGCACCACCCGAGACCCCGCCACCCCCTACCCCTGGGCCCGCTCCCTCGCCGCCCAGCTCTCCTCCGCCACCCTCCTCACCTACGACGGCGACGGCCATACCGCCTACGGCCGGGGAAGCCGCTGCATCGACGACGCGATCAACACCTACCTCCTCACCGGCCGCCCACCCGCCCCCCGCACCCGCTGCCGCTGACCAGCCCGGCGCCCCGCCCCGGCCCCACCGGGCCCCGTACGGAGCACCCCTCGAAACTGTGTAGACTTGGCGACGCTGCTGCAGCCCATCCGGCTCTGCGGCATGCCGCCTTAGCTCAGTCGGCCAGAGCGACGCACTCGTAATGCGTAGGTCAAGGGTTCGATTCCCTTAGGCGGCTCCGATGGAGGCCCGGGTCAACGACATTCGGTCGAGGACCTGGGCCTTTTCCGTGCCGGGCCCTTTTGCGTGGGCTCTTCCCGTGGGCTCTTTTCGTGCGTCCTTTCGTTGGCCGTTGGTTGTTCTGCCCGTGGGTTCCGCGGCCTACGGGGTCGTGGTCCGGTGTGGGGTGCGCTCCGCCGGTGGCCACTGGGCCAGGGCCGCGGCGGCCAGGTGGTCGCGGAACCAGCGGTGGGCCGGGTCGGCCGAGTTGCGGGGGTGCCAGGCCATGCCGATCTCGATGGACGCCATGTCGAGGGGGAGGGGGAAGGTGCGCAGGCCCAGTGCGGAGATGGTGGCGGGGAGCCAGTCCGCCAGGGTGAGCGCGACGAGGTCGGTGTCCCGGGCGAGCATCATCGCGCTCGTGTGGCCGGGTACGACGACCGCGATGCGGCGACGCAGTCCGAGTTCCGCGAGCGCGGTGTCGATGGGGCCGAGGCGTTTGCCGTGCCGGGAGACGCCGATGTGGTCGGCCGCGGCGAAACGGCGGGCGTCGATCGGTCCGTCGAAGAGGGGGTGATCGCACCGGGCGATGCCGACCATCGTGGTCCTGGTGAGCTGTTGGGTTCGGATCTCCGGGTCCAGGTGTCCCAGGACGCCGAGTTCGACGTCCACCCAGCCCTGCCGCAGCGCGGGGCCGCCCTCCACCGAGTCCGGCAGGAAGACCACGTCCACCGTGGGGGCCTCCGTATGGATCCGGTCGGTCAGGGCTCCGGCCAGTCCCACCAGGAGCAGGTCGGCGGCCTGCACGGTGAAGGTGCGCTGGAGGTGTGCGGCGTCGAAACCGGCCTTGGGCCGCAGGATGTTGTCGCAACCGCGCAGCAACGCGCTCACCTCCTCCCGCAGTTCCAGGGCGCGCGGGGTCGGGACCATCTCCTGCCCGGCGCGGACCAGCAGCGGGTCACCGACGGCACGGCGGAGCCGGGCCAGGTTACGGCTGGCCGCCGCGGGTGAGGTACCGAGTCGCTCCGCGGCGCGGGTCACGCTGTTCTCCTGGAGCAGGGCGTCCAGGGCACGCAGCAGATTGAGATCCATCGATGCTCCTGAGCCGCGGGATTACGGTCTGCTCGGTGATCGATCGATATTTTCGCACCGGTGTGGTGTGGGCATGAGGAGAGCCCCGGCTCGGACCGTGTCCGAGCCGGGGCTCTCCTCATGGGGTCAGCTGTGGGGTCAGCTGTTGATGGGGGGCTTGGAGGACCAGGCGGTCAGCGACAGGGTGCCGTTGTCGAGGTCCTGGTCGAAGGCGACGGTGCTGTGGGAGTTGCTGCCCGTCGGGGAGATCTGCAGGTACTTCGCGTGGGCGGTCGAGGCGCCGGTGGTGGTCCACACCAGGTCGGCCCAGGCGCTCTTGCCCGGTCCGAGGGTGATCGGGTGGGCGCCCGGGTCGGTGGCGAAGTAGGTGTCGCCGTGCCGGGCGGTGGTCTTGATGGCGGTGTGGCCTGCGCCCTCCAGCGCCACCCCGGCGTAGCCGCTGATCACGCAGGTCTCCTGGCCGGTGTTGGTCACCCGCAGGAACGTGCCCCGGTGGTTCATCTCCGCCTGGGAGGTACCGGCCGAGTCCAGCTTCGCCTTTAGCGTGCCCGGCTGGCATTCGGCGGTCGCCTGTGCGGTGCCCGCCGCCGAGTTGCTCAGGGTCGTCGACTGCTTGCCCGCCTGGCTGTGGATCGTGGTGTCGTCCGACGTCGACGACGTCACGGAGGACGACGCGGCCGAGGTGCTCCCCTTGGCGTCGGACGAGGAGTCGCTGCTCCCGCAGGCGGTGAGGGCGACCGCCGAGGCCGCGGCGATCAGCGCGGCCACACCGGCCTTCTGGACGCGGCGGTTACGGATGCGGTGGGACATGACGACCCCCAGGGGATGTCGGTACGGACGGTTCCTGCTCACGCACCTCCATGGTGTCGGCCGCCGCTGGCGTTCTTTTAACGTCCGCTGCCGAACCGCTAACGCTGGGCTAACGACCCGTCATGTCTGTGCGGCGCGTGGGCGGCCGACGTCGGCGGCTGTGTGTCCGCGGGCGTACTGCCGGTCACGGCGGGGTGTTCCGGCGATGTGGTGGGGCTCACGCGGAGGCGACCGTTTTCGGGGCCGTGCTGACGGAGTCGTCCCTCGTCGGAGGCATGGCGGCCGTCGCCGGCCCGCCCCGTGCCCGAAGAAAAGAGGCATGGCGGTTTGGAAGCTGGGTAGACGGCACCCCAATCAGCCTATGCATGCAGCCGATACAGGGAGTGCGACGGTGAACTACACGGCACCCGTGGTGACGTCGAAGCTGACAGCAGCCGAAGCTGAGCACGCACATGTGGTACGGACAAGCGGCCTTGAACCAGAGGAGGTTGAGACCACCGGAGCCACCGGTCTGCCCACGGTGGACGATCCGGCGAAGGTGGCGCCCAAGGACGCGCGGGCGCTGACCAAGACGTTCCTGGACCGGCTGACGGAGCTGGAGGAGGGCACGCACGAGTACCAGTACGTGCGGAACACCCTCATCGAGCTCAACCTGTCGCTGGTCCGGTACGCCGCCCGGCGGTTCCACAACCGCGCGGTGGAGATGGAGGACATCGTCCAGGTCGGCACCATCGGGCTGATCAAGGCGATCGACCGGTTCGACCTGAGCCGTGAGGTGGAGTTCACGACCTTCGCCGTTCCGTACATCGTCGGCGAGATCAAGCGGTTCTTCCGCGACACCAGCTGGGCGGTGCATGTCCCCCGCCGGCTGCAGGAGCTGCGGATCGACCTCGCCAAGGCGAACGAGGAGCTGTTCCAGCGGCTGGACCGGTCGCCCACCACGGCCGAACTCGCGGAGCACCTGCGGCTGACCGAGGACGAGGTCATCGACGGGCTGGTGGCCAGCAACGGCTACCTCACCACCTCGCTGGACGCGCCCGCCGACCAGGAGAGCGGGGCCACTCGCGTGACCACCTACGCGGACCGGTTCGGCGACGTTGACCCCGCCATGGAGGCCGTGGAGAACCTCCAGGCGCTCAAGCCGCTGGTGGAACAGCTCGGTGAACGGGACCGCCGCATTCTGCAGCTGCGGTTCGGCGAGGAGATGACGCAGTCGGAGATCGGCGCCGAGCTCGGCGTATCCCAGATGCATGTCTCCCGGCTGCTCAGCCGCGCGCTCGGCCGACTGCGGCGCGGCATGCTCGCCGAGTAGGAGGACGTGTGAGCCGAGGAGCCGCGTTTCGCGGCGGCGCGTGTTTCGCGTGTTTAGCGCGGTTCGCGTTTTTCGGGTTGTCGGGTCGTCGTGCTGGTCGTGTACTCGCGTAGCCGCCTGGCCGTGGCCGCCTGGTCGTGGCCGCTTGGCCGTAGTCGCCTGGTCGTAGCCGCTCAGGCACGTAAAGGTCCGTCGGCCGGTGTCGGCTGGTCGGCCGTATCGATGAGCACAACCGCATGATCACAACCGAACACAGACGAAGGGGCCCGGCCGGAGATCTCTCCGGCCGGGCCCCTTCGTCTCTGTTTTGCTCCGTGTCGTCTCCGGGCTACCAGCGGTACCACCGACCACGACGGCCGCTGACGGTCGGGCGGACCAGGAAGCCCAGCAGCCAGACGACGAGCACGATGACCGCGATCCACCACAGCGCCTTGAGGGCGAACCCGGCGCCGAAGAGCAGCAATGCGAGTAGAAGAACGACCAGCAGGGGAACCATGAATACCAACCTCCTCGCCGACGCGAGTACCCCTTCCGGAATGTGGCACACCTGATCAATTCGGTTTCCGTCGAACACTCCGTTACTCCCGGTGGACGGGTGGCGTGGCGGCCCACGGTGAGCGGAGGCAGGCTGGAAGGGCAGAGGTCAGAGGGTGATACGTCATGATCCAGCCAGCCGATATCCGTGAGTGGCGCGACCAGGATGTCGTCGATGAGCAGGGCCGCAAGATCGGGGTGCTCGAGGCGATCTACGTGGCCACGGCCACCGACGAACCCGCCATGGCCACGGTCCGCACCGGTCTGCCCACCCGCCACCGTCTGGTGTTCGTCCCCGTGGACGACGCGGTGGTCGGGCCGGGCTATGTGAAGGTCTCCTACGCACGGGCGCAGGTGAAGAAGGCGCCCTCGCTCGGCATGGACGACGTGCTGCCCGCCGAGCAGGAGGGGGCGATCTTCCAGCACTACGGGAAGACGTACCAGTCGGGTCCGGGCGGCGGGCGGCAGCTCGCGCGCCGCTGATGGCCGAGGACGCTTGACGCTCGAGGAGAGGTGTCGGCCGTGGCGCTCTTCCTGTTCCTGGTGATCGTGGCCATCGTGCTCGGCCTCATCGGCTGGGTGGTGCACGGACTGGGCTATCTGCTGATCATCGGTGCGGTGGTGCTGGTGGTCGACATCGTCCTCGGCGGGGTGCGCATGGTGCGCAGATCCCGGCGGCGCCGGATCCGATGAGGCGGGCCGGGGTCCCCTTCGGGGAGCACTCCGTCCGCTACGCCCCCGGTGCGCTCCGGCCCTCCGGCGACCCGGCGGCGGCCGACCGGCAGGTGCTGGAGCACTACCGGCGGTGGAAGGCGTTCTTCCTCCGGTCGGGCGACGAGGTGGGCGGCCGGGGCCGGTGCGCGGTGTTCACCCCCGACGCGGCGCATCCCTTCGTGGCCGAGGCGCAGGGCTACGGACTGGTGATCACCGCGCTGATGGCAGGTGCCGACCCCGATGCCCAGGACATCTTCGACGGCATCCTCCGGCATGTCCTGGCCCACCCCTCCGTCAACCATCCCGAGCTGCACGCCGCCCAGCAGGACGCCAGGGGCCGGGACGCCGGGGGAGGGGACTCCGCGACCGACGGCGACCTCGACATCGCGTACGGGCTGCTGCTCGCGGACCGGCAGTGGGACGGCGGCGGTTACAAGGCCCTCGCGGTGCGGCGGATCGACGCCGTCCTGGAGAGCGAGGTGCACCGCGGCACCCGGCTGACCAAGCTCGGCGACTGGTCCTCCGGCCGCTATGACGAGGTCTCCCGTACCTCGGACTGGATGCCGGACCACTTCCGGGCGTTCCGGGCGGCGACGGGCGATCCGAGGTGGGACGAGGTGCTGGACGCGCATCTGTCGCTGGCCGGAGTGGTGCGCACCCGCCATGCCCCCGCCACCGGGCTGCTCCCCGACTTCGTCGTCGGCACCACCTCCGGCGATCCGAGGCCCGCACCGGGGAAGGTCCTGGAGGGCCCGCATGACGGCGACTACCACTGGAACGCCTGCCGCGACCCCTGGCGGCTCGGCGCGGACGCGGTGACCAGCGGCGACGCGCGGACCTGGGCGGCGGCGCGCGGGCTCAGCCGCTGGGCGCGGGCGGCGACGGGCGGAGATCCGGCGGAGATCCGGAACGGATACCAGCTCGACGGCACGGCCTACGGGGACCCCGGCTCACCCGCCTTCTTCGCGCCCTTCGCGGTCGCCGCGATGACGGAGGGCGAGGGGGACGAGGGGGCGCAGGGCTGGCTGGACGCGCTGTGGGCGCGGATGTGCGGCTCCCCGCCCGACCCGGCCCGCGCCTATGCGGCGGGGGTGCAGCTCCAGTCGATGCTGGTGGTCAGCCACAACTACTGGGTGCCGTAGGGATGGGTGCTTGGTGTGTCGGGTCGCCCGGCGCGCCCGGGCGCCCGACCCGTACCGCAGCGGCGGGGTCAGGAATCGGGTGCGGCCGGGACCCTGACCCGGATACGGCTGCCCTGCCCGGGGCGGCTGTCCACGTTCAGCGTGCCGCCCACCTCCCGGGCCCGCTCCCGCATGGAGAGCAGCCCCAGATGGCCGGGGAAGGAGCCCTTGCAGTCGAAGCCCACGCCGTCGTCGGCGACGGTCAGGGTGACGGCGCCGGGTTCGTTGAGCAGATGGAGCCGCACGTTCCGGGCCTGTGCGTGCTTGGCGACGTTGTGCAGCGACTCCTGGGCGATCCGGTACAGGGCGTGCTTGGCCTCCGGTGTGGTCTCCGGCTCGGCGTCGAGCTTCGCCTCGGTGGCGATCCCGTACCGGGCCCGGAGCGCCTCGACATGCTGGGTGAGCGCGGCGACCAGGCCCTCGCTCTCCAGGGATTCGGGTCGCAGCCGGCACAGCAGCGTCCGGGTCTCGGCGATCGCGGCGTCCGCCAGCCGCCGGATGTATTCGATGGGCTCGGCGAGTTCCGCCAGGTCGGCGAGTTCCACCACCTCACCGGCGGTTCCGTGCCCTTCCTGGCCCGGTCCGCCCTGATGCGGTCCGCCCTGGTCCGGTCCGTCCTGGTCCAATCCTTTCTGGCCCGGCTCCGCCCGGCTCGCCGCTTCCCCGGGCCCCGGCGCTTCCGCTCCGCCCGGTGCTTCCGCTCGGGCCGCCGGTTCCGTCCGACGTGCCGGTTCCGCGTGGTCGATATCGCGTTCCAGCATTTCGCGGGCGGTGCGGGCGCCCAGCGCGATGCCGTAGAGCGCCTGCGAGACCGAGTCGTGCAATTCGCGCGAGATGCGCCACCGCTCCTCCTGGACCGCCTTCTCCTGGGTGGCCGCCCGCAGCCGGTCGCTCTCCACCGCGCAGGACGCGTGCCCCGCGATCACCTCCAGAAGGGTGATGTCCGCCTCGCCCGGGTCGCGGCCGGGCGGGAAGTGGCAGCACATCGCGCCGATCGCGGTGGACTCGCGCAGCAGCGGCCAGGCGGCCACCGCGCCCCGTGCCGGGCCCTCGCCGTCCGCTCCCGTACGGCCACCGCCGTGGATGACGGGCGCGGCCCCGGCGATCGCCTCCAGCGCCGGTTTCCGGGACGGCGGGGTGTGGCCGTGACCACCGCCCACCAGGCGCAGGTTCGCCGACGGGCCCGGCTCCAGCAGATAGACCGTGCAGCTCGCGGCGCCGGTGCGGGCCACCGCGCCCGCGGCCAGGGAGTCCAGCGTCCGCCGTACGGAGGATCCGGAGGAACGGGGGCAGTCGAAGGCCCTCGCCGGATACGACGGGTGCGACGGATGCGCCGGATGCGACGCCGGACGGGCGGAGGGCGCCGTACTCGCCGATGCGGTACGTGCCGAAACCGACGTGCTCGCCGCGCCCGTCGCACCCGTCGCCGCACCCGTCGAACCCGTCGCCGCACCCGCCGGACCGGTCGAGCCCGGTCCGGCGGCGGCGGATGCCAGTCGGCGCAGGTGTTCCCGGTGCCGGATCTGGGCGACCGCATGAGCGGCGGGCGCCGCGAAGATTCCCACGGTGCTCACATCGGCGTGGCCGAGCCGGCGCCCGCCGCCGCGGTTCGCCACCTCGATCACCCCCACGGGGTGGCCGCGCACCAGCAGCGGCGTGTCCAGGACCGAGGCCGGGACCGCGTTCCGCGGGTCCCGGCGGCCTCGGCGCGGCCGCCGTTCACCGGCGGAGACCGTGGGCCGTCCGGCGCGGATCGCCTGGCGGGCGGGGGAGGAGCCGCCGGGCGTCAGCGGCCCGCTCGGCGCGGTCCACGGGGCGCCGTCGGTGGCCCGTATCGTCAGGACGTCGCCCGGCTCCAGCACCATCACCCGCGCCATATCGGCGCCCAGGAGCTCACGCACCCGGCGGGCGATCAGCCGCAGCGTCGCATCGGCGGTCTCGCCCGCCAGGATGTGCCCGGTGACTTCGGCGAGCGCCGTGGCGCTCCGCCTCCGCCGGGCCAGGAACCACCGTGTACCGATCACGCCGACCACCACTGCTCCCTCGTCGTCGTCTCCAGTGCTTGCGGAGGGGTGAGCTCACCCGCCGGTACCAGTCCCGACTGCACCGCGTAGACCGCCGCCTGGGTCCGGCTGTGCACCCCGAGCTTGGTCAGGATGTGGCTCACGTACGTCTTCACCGTCTGCTGGCCGATCCGCAGATCGTGGGCGATCTCCTTGTTGGCCTTGCCGCGTGCGAGCATGGTCAGCACCTCGGTCTCCCGCTCGGTGAGCTGCTCCGGGCCGCTCGGCTCCCTGACCTGGCCCATCAGCCGGGAGATCGCGGCGGGGGAGACATGGATCTGGCCGGCCGCCGCGGCCTTCACCGCGTTCCTGAGGTCGTCGGCCTCGGCGTTCTTCAGCAGGAAGCCGATGGCCCCCGCCCGTACCGCGCCCATGACCATCGCGTCGTCGAGCGAACTGGTCAGCGCCACCACCTCGACCTCGGGGAGGTCCTGGCGGATCTCCGCCGTGGCCGATACGCCGTCCATCACCGGCATCAGCAGATCCATCAGGACGACGTCGGGGCACAGTTCCCGGGCCAGTCGCACGGCCTCCCGGCCGTTGGTCGTCTCGCCGACCACCTTGATGTCGTTGTCGAGCCCGAGGATCATGCGCAGACCCTGCCGGACCACCACATGGTCGTCTGCGATCAGCACGCGAAGCGCCACTTGGTTCACCTGCCCATGGAGTACACCGCCGCACGAGCGGAGACGGACGCGGATACGGTCGTGATCAGCGGTTCGAGGAGGGGGAGGGCCAGCAGGACGAGGGCGCCCGCCGCCCATCCGCCCAGGACGTCACTGACCCAGTGGGTGCCCAGATAGACGGTGGTCAGACCGATGCCGAGAGCCATCAGGCAGGCGACCAGCGCGCCCGTCCGCCGGTGCTGCCCGGCGAGATAGGCGAGGGTGCCCCAGACGACGACGGCGTTCGCGGTGTGGCCGGAGGGGAAGGCCATTCCGCCGTGGAAGAGCTCGGCGGACCCGGGGGTCTGGGCGTACTGCGGGTTCAGCCGTCCCGTGAGGATCTTGACGGCGCCGACGCTCACGTTGAGCAACAGCAGCGCGGTGCCCAGGACCAGCGGCGGGCGCAGGCTTCCGGTCCGCCGACCGCGCCAGCAGGCCCACGCCAGGGCGGCCAGGGCGGTGGGGCCGCGCTGGCCCGCGAGGACGAAGGCGTCCAGGACCGGCCGGACCCGTGGCCACTGCTTGTACGGCTTGAACAGGGCCACCTGCCAGTCGAGCCGGACCAGCTCCGAGCGGGTGAGCACGGCCGTGAGGACCGCCGCGTAACAGGCGGCGGTCGCCAGGAAGGCGATCGTGTGCCGGCGGTTCAGCGGGCATCGGATCCGTCCAGGGACTCGCATGGAGAGGGAACCCGTCCCGGTATGCCCGCAATTCCATCCAAGGGGGGACTTTCTGGTCCGTTCGGCCCCAGGAGGCTCGCCCCCGAAGGGGCTGGCCCCACGGGGCTCACCCCGAGGGGTCTGGCCCCAGAAGGCACACCCAGAGGGTCTCGGCCCCCCAAAGGTCGTGGCCCTCCAGAGGGCTCGCCCCCAAGAGTTCGCCCCCGTACGGTCAGCCCACCGTCACCCCGTCACCCCGTCGTCACCCCGTCACTCCTCCGGGCCCTGCGGCTGCGCGGGCCTGAAGCCGAATTCGGCGGCCTTCGCGACCGCCTCCAGCTGCGAGCGCGCGTCCAGCTTCTCCAGGATCCTGCGCACATGCGTGCGCACGGTGGCGTAGCTGATGCTCAGCCGCTCCGCGACCGCCCGGTTGTCCAGGCCGTGGCTCATCAGGGTGAGGATCTCCTGCTCGCGCGGGGTCAGGCTCTCCAGGCGCTCGGTCTGCTGGGCGGACGACCGCGTGTTCTCGCGGTGCCGGGCCAGCACCTCCACCAGGGTGCTGGCCGGGATGAGGGTCTCGCCCTCGGCGGCCGAGCGGATGGCGGCGGCGATCTCGTCACCGCTCGCCGACTTCAGCAGATAGCCGCAGGCGCCCGCCTCCACCGCGGCCAGCAGCGCCGAGTCGCTGGCGTCGGCGCTGAGGATCACGATGGCGACGGAGGGGTCATGGGCCCGGATACCGGCCGCCGCGTCGGCCCCGGTGCCGTCGGGCAGCCGGAAGTCCACCAGCGCCACATCGGGCTTCAGCTCCTTGGCCATGGGCACGGTCTCGGCGACCGAGTCGGCCCAGCCGACCACCGTCAGGTCCGAGTATTCGGCCAGCAGTGCCCACAGCCCCTCGGCCACCACCCGGTGGTCCTCGACGATCAGCACCTTCGTCAGATCGGGAGGTGCGGTCACGGCTGTGTGTCCCCTTCAAGGGGTTCGGGGGAGCCGACGGGACCGGGCGGGGCCCCCGGGGCGTCGCCGAGCGGCACCCAGAACTCCACCGTGGTGCCCGAGCCGGGTTCGCTCTCGATCCGGCACCAGCCGCCCGCGATCTGGGCCCGCTCCTGGATCAGGGAGAGCCCCAGGTGGCCGGGGCGGGACTCCACCTCCAGCGGGTTGTAGCCCTCGCCGTCGTCGACGATCCGCACCAGGCAGCCGTCGTCGAGCCCGAGCAGCTGCACATGGACCGTCTTGGCGTGGGCGTGCTTGCGCACGTTCATCAGCGCTTCCTGGGCGGTCCGGTAGATCAGTGCCATCGTCTCGGCCGGCGGGCCGGTGGTGAGCCGGTCCTCCAGCCGGTAGGTGATACCGGTCTCGGTGCGTATCTGCTCCAGCAGCCCGCGCAGCGCCCCGGCCAGGCAGCCGTGTTCCAGGCTGGACGGCCGCAGGTCGAAGATCAGCTGGCGCAGCCGGCTCAGCGAGAGCTTCAGGGTCTCGTCCAGCTTGTCCATCACCCGCTGCTCCTCCGGGTCCCGCAGCCGCCGGCGCAGCTGCTGGAGGCGGAGGCTGGCCGCGGTGATCACCTGGATGGTGTCGTCGTGGATGTCGGCGGCGATCCGCCCGCGCTCGGCCTCCTGGGCGTGGACCAGATGGCTGAGCAGCGCCTGGCGGTCGCGGTCGGTGACCTCCAGCAGCTCCAGGCTGCGCTCCAGGACGAACTGGGCGCGCTGCACCTCGGTGATGTCGCGGATGGTCAGGACGGTGAGCAGGCCCTCCTCCGTACGCAGCGGGCTGATGCTGACGTCGGCGGGGAACTGCCTGGTGTCGCTGCGCCGGCCGACCAGCTCCATGCTGTGGCCGAGCGGCTCCTCCGCGCTGTCGTCCCATTCGCGCAGCGAGATGGTGAGCGGCTGATCGGGCAGGAGCGCCTCGACGGCCCGGCCGATCAGATGGTCGCGGTCGTAGCCGAAGAGCGCCTCGGTGCGGTTGTTGGCGGCCTGGATCCGGCCCTGCTCGTCCACGATCACCATGGCGTCCGGGGAGGACTCGATGAGCTGGCGGAACCGGCTCTCGGCGGCCCGCAGCGGGCCGAGGTCGGCGATGAAGACCACGCCGCGGGGCTGCCGGCCCTGGAGGTGGCCGCCGCTGAACTGGGCGGGGAACTCGGTGCCGTCCCGGCGGCGGCCGGTCATCGCCGACGGCGCGGTGAAGACGCGGCCGATCAGCTGCTCGGAGGCGGTGTGGTAGCGCTCGGGGACCAGGTCCCGCAGCCGCTTGTCGCGCAGTTCCGCCGAGCCGTAGCCGAACATGTGCCGGGCGTGGGCGTTGGCGTACTCGATCCGGCCGCGGGAGCCGACGACCAGGACACCGCACGGCGCCTGGCCGAGCAGTTCCAGGTACGACTCCTCGAGGCGGTTGCCGACCAGGTCCTCGAACCGCCAGGAGGCGCGCTCGGCCCGGCGCAGCGGCTCGGCGCAGTCGGCGAGGAGCTCCGCGGACATGCTGAACTGATCGCGGGAGGCCCGGACGATCGCCTCCAGGATCTCCTCGGCGGGAGTGCCCTTGACCAGGTAGCCGTGGGCGCCGACGGCGAGCATGTCGAGCACGGTCTCGCGGTCGCCGTGGGCGGACAGCGCCACCACCCGGGCGCCGGGGACCTGGTCGCGAATGGCCCGCACACTGCTCGGCGCGTCGCCCCGGGGCATGTGCACATCCATGACCACGACCTGGGGGCGGTGGTCGACCGCCGCGCGCACGGCCTGCTCGTGGTTGATGGCCAGGCCGACCAGCTCCAGGTCCGGGTGGGAGTCGATGAGGTCGGCGAGCGCTTCCCGGACGGCCGGGTCGTCATCGGCCACCACAACGTCGATCCGGTTGTCGCCCATCGCTACCCACCTCCCTTGAGGACGGCACCCGGCAACTCGCGGGTGCTGAGTTCATCGCGCCGGCAGTGCGCCAGCGACGGCATGACCGCGGCCAGCGGTGCGACCAGCACGTTGTAGTGGCTTCCGATGCGGTCGCATACGGCGACCGCCGCCGCGGCGTCCCATACCGCGGCCCAGAAGGCCCAGTCGTGTCTGTGGTGGTTCCGCGCGGCGTCCAGCGCCGCCCGGCGCGCCACCGAGGCGGCGAGCAGGATCCGGTACCGCTCCTCGTCGGTGGTGGTGCGGTGGACCACCGCCCAGCCCTCGGCGCGGGTCTGGCTGGAGGTCTGCTTCCACAGATCGGCCACCCGGTCGATTTCCTCCGGGGAGAGGTCTTCGATATGGGTCAGGAATTGCAGGACTCTTCGCGAGTTAGGGCCGAAAACTACACTCATAGGACACTCCAGGACGCATGGTACATCTATCGAACTGGTGAGCCGCCCTGTGGCCGCCGGCGGCCGCTTCCCGGAACGTGGGCCCCCTCCGGTCCCCGGCGTGGACCGGCCCACGTTCTTCCCCGGTGTCGTCCCGGTCCCTAGTCGCCCTGGCCGTGGCCGGAGGACATGTTGATGCTCGCCTTGGCGACGCCACCGCTCTTCTGGCCGATGAGCTGGAAGGACACTCCGCTCTCATCCGCCGGGGTGATCTTGTACGAGCCCACGGCCGACGCCTTGCCCCGGCTGTCCACCTGGAAGGTCCCGATCTTGCGCTGGCCCTTCGAGCCCGAACCGGCGTAGGCGTTCACCGTCTCGCCCGGGGCGAACCCCGCGACGTAGAAGCTGAGTGTGGTGCCCGCCCGGCCACCGAAGGCGCTGGGCTCGGCGGACGGGGTGTACGGCAGCACGGTGAAGCCCGACCGGACCACGGCCCGGCTCTGGTCGCCGATCGCCATCAGCGTCTGCCGCCCCTTGAGGCCGAACGGCACGTTGAACGCCACATCGCGGATCTGGCCCATGCCGTTCGCCTGGGCGGTGAAGGCCGGCAGGCCGCCCGTGGAGTTGATGTAGACCAGCACCCGCTCGCCGGGCGCGAACTTGTTGGCGGACAGCGTGATCCGCTGACCGGCCTTGAGCGCGTACGGCTTGGACTTCATCGAGGGGTACATGGCCAGCATCTGGAAGGGCGCGGTGGCCGTGGTCTTGCTGCGCTTGCCCACCAGGACCAGGGTGCTGGAGCCGGTCGGGGCCACGCCCACCTTGATCGCCGCCTGGCCGACGCTGCCGCTGCTGTCGGTGTGCAGCGTGGTCACGGGGGTGCCGGTGGTCCGTCCCCAGAAGACGTCGATCGCCTCACCGGGACGGAAGCCGCGGGCGGTGACCGTCACCACGTCACCGGGCCGGCCGACCATCTTGTTGATCTTCGCGGTGCCCACCGCGCCGCCGGTGACCACCTGGGCCTCGGCCGTCTTGGAGCTGCCGCGCTGCTGCGCCACCAGGACCGCGGGGCGGTTGCCCGTGGTCTCGGGCATGGTGAACCGGGCGTAGATCGACCCGAACCGGTCCGACCGCACACTGCCGATGGCGCGGCCCTTGGTGTCCGACTTCCGGGCCTTGAGCAGGATGTCCACGGTGGCCTTCTTGTCGAAGCCACCGCCCTCGACCGCGGCGCTGCCACCCGGGGTGACCAGACCCGGGTTGATCACGATGATCGGGCCGGACGCCTGGGGGACCCGCTGATTGCCCAGTCTGATGGTCTTGGGCTGCTTGGGCGGGCGTATCTCCTGCTCGTGCCGGGGGTGCTCCTTCTTCGGCGCGCCCCCGCCCCCGGTGCCGGTGGTGTTCAGGGCGCCTCCGAAGCCGCCGCGCGCGACCACCTGGACGAGCGATCCGACGATCGCGAAGACCACGAGAGCCAGCAGGACGGTCTTCCAGGTGAGCTTTTTCTTCTTCTTGCCACCTTCGGGGGTGTTCTCCTCGTACTCGGGATCATCCCTGTCCTCCGGAACATCCCAGTCGTCGTCGTACTCAGGCATGGCCTTCACCTCCTCTTCCCATGGCTACTGCACACGGTAGATTTCCAGCTTGATGTTGCCCTGGGTTTGCGACCAGACACGGGTGGAATTACGCAGCGCCTGGAGAATCCAGTTCTCCCGGCCGTCGGAATTGTTTGTATCCATCGACTTGCGCATCTTGTTCGACATGATGATGTAGTCGACGTTCTGCCATTTCTTCCTGAACAGCTTGTCGCGGACGTCCGGGTCGGACGAGGCGTTCCAGTGGGAATGCGCGTACGGATAGAACGGGCGCACATCGTGCAGGTCACCCCACAGGTCGTCGTCCATGATGATGCGCGAATTGGGCGGGACGTGCTTGCGCACCCAGGCGATCTGGGCGTGCTGCATTCCGGTGAGGTTGATCTTGGACTGGTACTGGTCGGCGATCTGCGTATGGCCCTCGGTATTGGTGTGCACGAGATATCCGGAGGCCGGTGACGCCAGGAGCAGCAGGGCGACGAACGACGGCAGGGCGACCCGGGTCATGGAATGGGCGCCGCGTATGAACCGACTGGCGAACGAGCCGGTGAGCATCCGGTCGATGACCATGCCGACATTGATCGCGAGCATCGGGATCAGCGGGGTGACGTAGAAGTCCAGCACCACACTGCCGCGCACCAGGTAGAAGGCGTATCCGAAGGCCAGCGTCCCGCTGATCAGAAAGCCCAGGTTGCGTTTCCGGTCGCGCATGCCGAGCCACAGGCTGATCAGCATCGCGCACACCCCGGCGATCAGCAGATATTTGTCCCGGACCAGCCAGCTGGTCTGCAACAGCCCGGTATGGCTGAAGAGGGTGCCCTGGCTGCGGTTGAGCTGCCACCACAGCGTGTAGAGCAGCGAGACGTGGTCCGCGGGCGGATTGTTCAGATCGAAGTCGAAACCGCTCGGCAGCAGTTCGTTCTTGAGCAGTGCGTAGGTCACATAGGCGCCGATCGGGGCGAACGCGGCGAATGGCCACAGGGTGCTGGTGAACCGATGGCTGGCCGACCCCTTGACCCTCCGGTAGAGCAGGTACATGAAGCTCGGCACGAAGAAGATCGCGTTTTCCTTGGTGATCAGCGCGATGCCCAGGGCCATGCCGCCGCCGAACACCGATCTGATCGTGACCTCCCGGCGGAGCAGCATGAACAGGCTCAGCAGCAGCCACAAGATCATCAGGTTGTCCAGCAGCACCTGGCGCTGGAAGTAGACCGCGATCGGCGAGACGTTGAAGAGGAACGCGGCGATGGTGGCGGCCAGCACACTGCCGGACAGCCGCCGGGTGATCTCGAACAGCAGATAGACGCTGACGAGATGCACCAGCAGCATCAGGAACCGTCCGGTGTTGATCGCGTTACCGAAGGTCTCGAACTGCTTCGGCAGCGGGAACACCCACCCGGCCAGGGTGATCCAGCCCAGCGGGGCGTGGTCGTAGTCGTAGGTGTACGGGGACAGGCTGGTCTCCCGCAGCACCGACCACGCCCGCTGCATGTAGATGCCCTCGTCGGTGAGGTAGAGCGGATAGCGGAACAGGTGGTAGCCGTGGGTGAGCAGCCCGGTCAGGACGGAGACGACCAGGGCGACCTTTCCCTTGGAGCCCAGCGGGGGGAACCAGCCGCGCTCCACCGAGAACCGCGGGCGGCGGCGCCGAGGGGGCCGCGTGGGGGGCCCGGCGCCCTTGTCCCGCGGGGCGCTCTTGTCCTGCCGGGCGCTCCTGTCCTGCCGGGCGCCGTCTTTCGTGGCGCTCTTGTCCTGTGCGGCGCCCTTGTCTTTTGTGGCGCTCCTGTCCCGCGCGGCGTTCTTGCCTTGCGCGGCGTTCTTGTCCGGCGGGGTCTGGCGGTCTGGCGGGGTCTGGCGGTCTGGTGGGGGCTGGCGGTCTGGTGGGGGCTGGCGGTCCCGCTGGGGCTGCCGGTCCCGCGAAGGCTGCCGGTCCTGCCGGTCCTGCCGGGTCTGCTTGTCCCGCCGGGTGCTCTGGTCCTCCGCGGCGACGGGCGCCGGCTCGGGCGCCGGCCGCGGGGGCGTGGGGTTATCCGACACGCGACTCCGCCTCCTCGGTGGTGGCCCGGTGGGCGCCTACGTGCTGTGTCTTCTCCCAGTCGTGGCGGCCGAGCATCTCGCGCCGCATGGCCCGCAGCGCGGCGTACGCGAGGACCATCTGGAAGGGGAACCAGGCGATGGCCATCCGCAGGACGGCCTTCGGCGAGGCTTCGAGACCGTGGGCGTTGGTGAACTCGTAGAGACCGACCGCCTGCACCAGGAAGTGCGCGGCCAGCAGCAGTACGGGCAGATAGGAGCAGAGCGCGATCAGCACCGGCACCTTGAGGACCAGGATCATGCCCAGCGAGAGCGGCAGATAGAGGCCCAGCAGCGCCTGCCCGCGCGGGAACGCCAGGACGTAGAAGGCGAGCCAGCGCTGTTTGCGCGTCGGCAGCTTCTTCCAGGTGCCCTTCTTCAGGGTCTGCATGAAGCCCTGGCTCCAGCGGGTGCGCTGCCGGATGAAGTGGCCGAGGGTCGGCGGGGTCTCCTCCTTGGTCACGTACCGGTCGTCGTAGACGACGCGCACCCGCTCGCCCATGGCCGATATCCGCAGGCCCATGTCGGCGTCCTCGGTGAGGTTGCGGTCGTCCCAGCCGCGGAGCCGCAGCAGCAGCTCGCGGGCGAAGAAGACGGTGTTGCCGCCGAGCGGGATCGAGCCGTAGTGGGCGTGGTAGTGCAGCCGGCTCTTGAACCAGAAGAAGTACTCCAGGACGTTGAGCGTGGAGTACCAGTTGGACTGGTAGTTCATCAGCTGCACACCGGCCTGGACCACCCTGACGTCCTCCTGGACCATCACGGTGTTCACCAGGCTGAAGATCTTCGGGTGGATGTCGTCCTCCGCGTCGAAGATCGTCACCACCTCGTTGGCGGTGTGCGGAAGGGCCGTGTTGAGGCCGTGCGGCTTGTTGATCGGTTTGTCGTCGAACACCACGACCCGCACATTGTGCAGACCCTCGCGGTGCAATTCGTCGATCTTCTCCTCCGCCTTTTTCACCGTGCCGGTGTCGTCCTGTGAGCAGATCACGAAGACCTCCAGCAGCTCGGCCGGATAGTCGGCCCGCACCACGCGTTCGATGGTGCTCTGGATGACGTCTTCCTCATGCCGGGCGGGCAGCAGGACACTGAAGGAGAGCTGGGGCGGCAGGAATTCCTCCGGGGCCCTGGCCTTCCGTTCGGCATCGGCCCGGTCCCAGGTGTAGAGCATGAGATAGAGGACGTGGGCCGACTGCACGGTGAGCAGGATCGAGACCACGATCAGCACCAGGTAGACGATGGCGACAATCATCGGCTTCGCCTCCCCCAGACCCAGCCCGTACTCGACGCGAAGTTGACCGCGAAAGCGGCCGTGATGCCGAGGCAATTCGCCAGCAGCACATGCATTCCGCTGCGCACCAGTGTCCAGACGATGAGCACGTTCACCCCGAGTCCGCCCAGGACGGAGACGTTGAACTTGATGAATCGTCTGTGTGACGGGTTGCGCACCTTGAAGGTCCACCGGTCGTTCAGCAGGTAGTTGTGGACCACGGCGAGTTCGACGGCTATCGACGACGCCGCCAGCAGCGGCAGCCCGGCCCAGTGATAGAGGGCGTAGAGGACCACCGTGTTCACCAGGACACCGCCCCCGCCGACCAGCGCGAACCGCAGCGCCAGACCGGACAGACCCGCCAGCGGGTTCCGCGTCGGGAGGGCTCGCGAGAACATTCCGGTCCGCCTCCGGGTGGTCGTATCCACCCGTTCGTCCGGCTCACCGGTGCGCTCGCTGAACGTTCGGAAACGCTGCATCGCGACTCCCTCGGCAGGAGGCTTTTTCGCCGTTGAGCCAAGAGTGCGTCACCCGAAAAGGAGGTAGTACCCGCGCCCGGGGGAGCGGGTGGTACACCTTCGGCGGATCTCTTTGGTCCCCCGTATTGGGGAGAGCCGGACCCAGGGCCTTCCGGCCGGTCCCCCAAAGAAGGGACGGTGCGCTCACCCTCTCGCGGGTGCCAGTACCTGCGGGGGATACCCAAAGATGAAATGGGCCCGACGGCCTTGCGTCCCGTGCGAGGAGAGTAGGTGACGTAATGTCAGGTCAAGTGATGTCACGCCATCCATTCGCCGGCCGGGCCGGAGCGGTCATCGCGGTGATGACGTTCGCACTGGCCACGCCGGCTGCGGCAAGCGCATCCGATTCCGGTGCGCTGCACGATTCCGAATGGGCGCTCACCGCGCTCAAGGCGGAACGCGCCTGGAAATTCAGCAAAGGCGCCGGAGTGACCGTCGCGGTCATCGGCACCGGGATCGACGCCACGCATCCGGATCTGCGCGGGCGCGTGGTCCGCGGAAAGGATTTCGCGGGCGGCAGCGGAGGCTTCGGCACCCGGGACACCGGCCATACCGCCGAGCAGTCCACCCACGCCGCCGGAATCATCGCCGGCACCGGCCGCAACTACCGCGGCGACGGGGTCTACGGGCTCGCCCCCGAGGCCAAGGTGATGCCGCTCGGCGTCTACCGCGACGGGAAGCCCGTCGCCGACGCGACCGCGAAGGCCATCCGCCACGCGGTCGGCAGCGGTGCGCGGGTCATCGATCTGACCGTCTCCTTCAAGCGCCCCACCGCCGCCCTGCGGTCCGCGGTGAAGTACGCCGCCGCCCGGGACACCGTGATCGTGGCCGGCGCCGGTGACAACGGCAAGGACGGCAACCGGGCCACCTACCCGGCCGCTCTCCCCGGTGTGGTGGCCGTGGTGGCCACCGACAAGAAGGGCGCCGTCTGGACCTCCTCCCACCACGGCGGGAAGACCCTCCTGGCCGCCCCCGGAGTCGGCATCCTCACCACCTCCGGCGACAACGACTACTGGACCGGCGACGGCACCGGCTTCGCGGCCCCCTGGGTCGCGGCCGGGGCCGCGCTGCTGCGCTCGGAGCACCCCCGCTGGAACGCCAACCAGATCGTCCAGAAGCTCATCGACACCGCCCACCGCAAGGGCTCGGCCGGCCATGACCCCCGCTACGGCTACGGAGTGATCGCCCCGGCCAAGGCGCTGGCGGACCGGGCCGCGCCGCCCGCCTCCGCCGAGCCCTCCGCCCCCCGCCGCCATCCGGCCGCCACCCCGGCCGCCTCCGCCTCCAGACCGGAGGGGGATGAATCGGCCCTGGTCGCGATAGGGGTGGTGGCCGGGGTCCTGGTGGTGCTCGCGGTGCTGGCGGTGGTGCTCATCAGCCGGCGCCGGCCCCCGCCCGACAACTCCCGCAACCGCTGAGATCGGCTGGACTCGCCATGATCACCAACCGTAGCGGTGGTGTCACCGGGTCCCGCCCGCCGGTGCGCCGGCGCACCTCCCGGTGGGCGGGCCGGGGCGTCGCCCAGCTGATCGTCATGGTGCTGGTGGCCGAGGTGGTGATGGCGGCGACCACCGTGCAGGCCCTGCTCGCGGGCCCGGTGCGGCACCCCGCCCCCAGGCCGTCACTCCCCGTGGTCAAGCCGGCCTTCCCGGCGACGACCCGCTTCTACACCGACCCGCACAACCCGGCGGCGACCTGGGTGCGCGACCATCCGCGCGACCGGCGGGCGGCGGCCATCGGCCGGCGGATCGCCGCCGAGCCCCAGGCCGCCTGGCTCACCGAGACCAATGAGTCCCTGATCGAGGAGCGGGCCCGCCACCTCGTCCGCACCGCCGCCGCCCGCCGGCGGCTCCCGGTGCTGGTCGCCTACGCCATCCCGCAGCGCGACTGCGAGCAGTTGAGCTCGGGCGGCGCCGGGGACGTGGCCGCGTACCGGCGGTGGAGCGACGCCCTGGCCCGGGGGATAGGGCGCGGCCGGACCATCGTCATCCTCGAACCGGACGCGCTCGCGCATATGAGCTGCCTCAAGCGGCGGCAGCGGGCGGAGCGGTTCGCGGCGCTGTCGTACGCGGCGCGGGCGCTCCAGCGGGGGGCGCCGCGGGCCCGGATCTACTACGACGCCGGGAACTCCGGGTGGCTGCCCGCGCGCACCATGGCCGAGCGGCTGCGGCGCGCCGGTGTGGAGCGGTACGGCGACGGGATAGCGGTCAACGTCTCCAACTTCAACGCCACCGCCGACGAGGTGCGCTACGGCCTGTCCGTGGTCAGGGAGGTGCGCCGGCCCCACCTCGGCGTCGTGATCGACACCAGCCGCAACGGGGCCGGGCCCACGCGGAACCACCGTTTCTGCGACCCTCCGGGCCGCAAGCTGGGCAGACCCCCCACCGCCGCTACGGGCATCCCCGGGGTCGACGCCTTCTTGTGGATCAAACAGCCGGGGCAGGCGGACGGCTGTGCGGCCGGGGCGGGCATGTTCGTCCCCGGCTACGCGTACCGGCTGACGCGTTGACGCGTTGACGTGCTGCCCTGCTGACGTGCTGACGCGTTGACCCGCTGCGCTGCTGCCCCGCTGATCCCCTGACCTGCTGACGCGCTGACCCCCTCACCGGCGCCGGTCATTCGCTGACCGGCGCCTTCGCATGCCCTACCGCAAAGCGGACATAACCCATACAAAACGGCCGAATTCCCCTACCTCAATTGAGGTAGGCGGAATTCGGCCGTTTGGTGTGCCCGGAATTCCTGCGATTGAGGTACGCAGATTTCAACCAGGCGTACGGCGATTCCCTTCGCGGTCACTCCCTAATGTCTTGGGCGAAAGGACAAGCCCGAAGGAGCTCCAAATCGATGCACAGAGTTCTCGTCGTGGAGCACCACCCGTTGGTGTTGAGTGCTCTCGCCGATCTCGTAGTCGAGGAGCCCGGACTGGAGCTGTCCGGCATTGCTGGGTCGGCCCGAGAAGCGATTTCTCTGGCCCATCACATGCAACCGGACGTGGTGCTGATCGACGTGGATGAGCCCAGCTGGCGAGCGCAGCGGCTGGACCGCCTGATCGGTGATCTCCTACCGTCCGCGCGGATTGTCCGGCTGACCGCAGTCTCCGACCCGCAGATGGAATGTCTGGAATCTCCGACGAACAACCCCAGCATCCTCAAGACCGCAGTACCCGAATTCCTCAGGAGTATCACCGAATGAATTCCCCCATGGACCAGAACAACGCCCCGACCACCGAGACCAAGCGCACGCCGCGCTCGCAGCGTCTCCGCTTCGGTATCGCGGCGGCCGTCGTCGCTGCTGCTGCCGTGGGTGGCACCGTCACCGCTTTCGCGGTGAACAACGACCAGGGCCAGGCGGGTACGTCCGCCACTACCACCTCCGCGGCCAAGGCCACTGGTGCGGGTGCTGAGGGTCCGCTGTCGACCAAGAAGGGCGACATCGTGGACGCGGACGGCAAGAAGGTCGTCCTGACCGGTGTGAACTGGTTCGGCTTCGAGACCGAGACCTTCGCGCCGCACGGCCTGTGGACCCGTAGCTGGGAGTCGATGCTGGACCAGATGGCCAAGCAGGGCTTCAACACCCTGCGCCTGCCGTACTCCAACGAGATGTTCAAGTCGTCGTCCAAGCCCAACGGCATCGACTTCCACAAGAACCCCGATCTGAAGGGCCTCACCCCCCAGCAGATCATGGACAAGATCGTCAAGGGTGCCACCGACCGGGGCATGCGGGTGATCCTGGACCAGCACCGTCCGGACCAGTACAGCCAGAGTGAGCTGTGGTACTCCCAGAACCTGTCCGAGAAGCAGTGGCTGGACGACTGGGTCAAGCTGGCCAAGCGCTACCAGAACAACGACCGGGTGATCGGCGCCGACCTGCACAATGAGCCGCGTGGCCAGGCCACGTGGGGCGACGGCAACCCGAAGACCGACTGGCAGCTGGCGGCCACCAAGGCCGGTAACGCCATCCACAAGGTCAACAAGAACTGGCTGATCTTCGTCGAGGGCACCGACCGCTTCAAGGACGAGCAGTTCTGGTGGGGCGGCGACCTCCAGGGCGTGAAGAAGCACCCGGTGAAGCTCAAGGAGCCGAACAAGGTCGTCTACTCGGCCCACGACTACGGACCGGGCGTCTACAACCAGAACTGGTTCATGGCGAAGGACTTCCCGAAGAACATGCCGGCCATCTGGGAGAAGCACTGGGCGTACATCAAGAAGCAGAACATCGCCCCGGTGCTGCTGGGTGAGTTCGGTGGTAAGAAGACCGCCGGCAAGAGCTCCGAGGCCGTCTGGCAGAACGCCCTGATGGACTACCTCAAGAAGAACCAGATCAGCTACACCTACTGGACCTGGAACCCGGACTCGGGTGACACCGGTGGTGTGCTGAAGAACGACTGGAAGACCATCGACAAGAACAAGATGAAGATGCTGTCCAAGTACCAGACGCCTCTGCTCGAGGCGAAGGGGAAGAAGTAACCGTCGGAGTGACCCCTTCGGTACCGCGCCGGTAACCACGGCGACGGACGGCAGCGAGGGCCCGCAGGCATCCGCCCGCGGGCCCTCGCCCTTTGCGCCCGGGGGCTGGGCGGCCCGTCGGGGTTTTCGGCTGGGGGCTGGGTGGTGCCGTGCGGGTTTTTGGCTGGGGGCTGGGCGGCCCGTGCGGGTTTTGGGCCGGGGGCTGGGTCGTATCGTGCGGGTTTTGGCCGGGGGCTGGGCGGCCCGTCGGGGTTTTCGGCCAGGAGCCGGGTCGTACCGTGCGAGTTTTCGTCCAGGGGCTGGCCCGTACCGTCCGCGCTTTCGGCCGGGGTCGGGTCGTAGCGTGCGGGTTTCCGGCCAGGCCCGCCGTACCGTCCGCCCTTGCGCCCGGGACCCCGCCGGGCCGCCCGCGTGCCCTCCCGGCCCCGGATTCGTCCCGCCGGAAGGGAAGCGGGGTGGACGTCCAGCGGGTTTCCCTCCCGGGCCGCGGACCGCGCCCGCGGACCGGCCCCCCACCCCCAGGGAGGCCGATGATGAAGCCCCACCCGGCGGCCGGCCGGCTGCTCTTCCCCCTGCTCGCGCTCGCCGTGATCGTGGCCGATCAGCTGACCAAGGCGATGGCGCTGGCCGCGTGGAGCGGTACCTGGGGGCCACAGGCCCGGTTCGGACCGTTCTGCGCGCTGCTGGTGCGCAACACCGGGGTGGCCTTCGGCCTCGGACACAGCCGCCCCGCGCTGATCGTCGTGATCACGCTCGCCGGCGCGGTCGCCACGCTGACCGCGGCCGGAGCGGGGCTGCGGGCCCGCGGCCGGGGCGCGGCACTGGCCCTGGGGCTGATCGCCGGGGGCGCGACGGGGAACGGCGCCGACCGGCTGATCCGGGCGCCGGGCCCGCTGCGCGGCGCCGTCATCGACTGGATCATGGTGGACGCCCACGGCCCGGTGTTCAACCTCGCCGATGTGGCCCTGGTCACCGGAACCCTGCTCACCGCCGCTCTGTTGCTGCGCAGGACCGTGCGGCAACGGGCCGCCGCGCTGCCGGGTCCGGTTGCGGGGCCCGGTCCGGTTGCGGGGCCCGGTCCGGTCGCGGGGCCCGGTCCGGTTGCAGGGCCCGGCCCGGTCGCGGGGACCGGTCCGGGTGCAGGGCTGGGTCCGGTTACGGGGCCCGGTCCGGGTGCAGGGGCCGGTCCGGTCGCGGGGGCCGATCCGGTCGTCAGCCTCCGGCCTTGTGCACCGCGCCCTGATCCGCGTCCCGCTCCGCCCCCGGCGCCGTCCCGGGGACCGTCTCCGTCCCCGACACCGGCTCCGGCAGCGTCTCCGTCCCCGGGACCGGCTCCGGCAGCGGCTCCGCCCCCGGCTCCCGGCCCTCCCGCTCGGCGAGGGACTCCGCGAAGTCCCTGAGCCGGTCCAGTACCGCCTCGTCCGTCACCGCACGGGCGGCCAGCGCCTCGCTGATGCGCTGATAGACGGCGAGCTCCCGGGCGCAGCGGTGGCACTCGGCCACATGGGCCCGCACCCGGGCCGCGGCCGGCGCGTCCAGTTCCCCGTCCAGATACGACTGGAGCATCGGCGCGCCCACCGGGCACCGGGCGGACCGGCGCGGTTCGGTGTCCCTCGTGGGTAGGCCGGTCCGGGGGGTCCGCGTGGTCCGCCACCATGTCCATCTGCTCATGCGCCACCTCGCTCCGATTCCACTCCCGCGGCCAGCAGCTGGTTCCGGATCCGCTTGCGCGCCCGGTGCAGCCTGCTCATCACCGTCCCCTTGGGGACGTCCAGCACCTGTGCGGCCTCCGCGTACGACAGCCCGTCCACATGCACCAGCCGCACCACCTGCTGGTCCCTCAGCGGAAGTGCCGTGAACGCGGCGTCCACGGCCTCGTCGAACGTCGTGTCGACCACCAGTTCCTCCGGGGTCGCGTCCCGGGCGGGGACCAGCCGCTCCAGCTCGGTGTCCGGATCGTCGAGCAGCCGGGGCCGGCGCTGGCGGCGCCGGCTGACCTCCGCGTGCCGCATGATCGTCAGCAGCCAGGCCCGTGGATGTCTCCCGTCGAAACGGCCGACTGCCCGGTACGCCCGTAGCAGCGTGTCCTGCACGAGATCCTCGGCGTCGGCTCGCTGGGCGGTCAGTGACATCGCCACGCGCAGCAGCACCTCGACCTCGGGCAGCACATACTGAGCGAACATGCGCTGTTGATGGGCGTCCGGGTCAGCCACGGGTGCCTCCTCGGATCCGGACCCCCCGGGGACGCGAAGCACGACATATCACACTCTGTGTAACATTCCGCTCACCACGCCGCACGCGATGAACGGCGGTCCGAGTGACATCGGGCGTCCGGGGATCAGCCCAGGAAGTCCGGGGATCAGCTCAGGAAGTCCGGGGATCAGCTCAGGAAGATCGACACCAGGGACGAGCGGACGTCCAGGGAGATTCACACGTCCAGGGAGATCAGACGCTTTCCCTCGCTCGTACGGACCTCGAAGCGATCGATGTCGGCGCGTTGCATGGCCGCGCCGCCGTGGGCCCACAGCGGCTCTCTCGCCACCGCCCTGGGGCTGTCCTCGATCCCGTATCCCCACGCGGGCACGGACCAGGTCGTCATCGTCTGCTCCTGACCGTCCTTGGAGATCGCGATCAGGCTGCAGTCCAGGGGGCCCTTGACGTTCTTCAGCCGGAGGACCGCGTCGGTGCCCCACAGCTTGTCCTCCAGCGCGACCGCCGCGTCCACCTTGGTGTCCGGGTCGGTGCCCCGCACCTTGTCCGGCATCCCCGCGAAGAGGGTGCTCTCGGCGGCACCGGCCGATACGGAGCTGTCCGAGCCGGAGCTGCCTGAGCCGGAGGTGACCGCGATGGTGCCGAGCGGGCCGCCGATGATCAGGGCGGCCGCCGCCGCGACCAGGTACAGACCGCGCCGCCGCCGCTTGGCGCGGGACGCGGCGACCTCGCCGAGCATGCGGTGGAGCAGGGCGGGACCGGGGCGGGCGGTGAGCGTCTCGATGGCGTGGGGCGTGGCGCTGAAGGCATGCGGCGTGTGGCCCCCGAGCGGGGTCCGCCCGGGGGTGCCGTGGATCCCGGGGACGTCGGCGGCCAGATCGGCCAGCAGGGGTTCCAGTCCGGTCAGCTCGTCCAGCCGCCGTCCGCACTGGGCGCAGCCGGCCAGATGCTCCTCGACATGGGTGGCGTCCGCCTCGTCGAGCACGCCGAGCGCATACGCGCCGACGGCGTCATGTCCCGGGTGGTGGTGCGTCTGCGCTGTCATGCCGTCACTCCTCTCTCCTCGAGCGCGAGCTTCATCGAGCGCAGCGCGTAGAAGACCCGGGACCGTACCGTCCCGCTGGGTATGCCGAGGGTCTGGGCCGCCTCGCTGACGGTCCGTCCCTTGAAGTAGGTCTCGACCAGCACCTCGCGGTGGGCGTCGCTGAGGTCCTGCATCGCGTCGGTCAGGGTCATCAGCCGCAGCGCACGGTCGATCTCGTCCTCCGCGGGCATGAGCTCCAACGGGGAGGGGTCGACCTCCTGCGGCCGGGCCTGCCGGCTGCGGTGGCCGTCGATCACGATCCGCCGGGCGACCGTGACCAGCCAGGGCCGGATGGAGCCGGTGGCCCGGGACAGCTGGTCGGCGTTCCGCCAGGCGCGCAGCAGGGTCTCCTGGACGACGTCCTCCGCACGGTGCCGGTCGCCCGCGACCAGACGCAGGACGAACGCGAACAACGGCCCGGCGTGCTCCTGGTAGAGCGCACGCATCAGCTGCTCGTCCGGCGTACCACGCCTGGATCTCGACGGACGCTCATCGGACACGGCGGCGTCGTCGTGCACCTGAACCTCCAGGACCTGACCTGAGTTGGACAACATCAACGGACGACTCCCGGTCTGGGCCCCCGGGGGGATCGGCGGCCATGTCGGCCTCTTCCCCCTTCACTACGCACGGGGTGAGGCCGCCGCTCAACGCGTCGCGGAGAAGTTCCGATCAGGCGTCAGGAGCCGGGCCGACCGGGCCGACCGGGCCGACCGGTCCGGTTCAGGTGCGGTTCAGGTGCGGTTCAGGTGCGGGGCTCAGGAGACCATCGCGTCCAGCACCAGGGGCTGCACCTTGCCGTCGAGCATCGCGCCGAGCCCCTCGACCGCGCACACATCGGGGTGGTCGGCGATCTGCACCGGCATACCGGTGGCCTCCCGCAGCATCGTGTCGAACCCGGGCAGCACCGCGCTCCCGCCGGCCAGCATGATGCCGCGGTCGGCGAGGTCGGCCACCAGATCGGGCGGACAGCGGCGCAGCACCGTGCCGATGGCGTCCACCACCCCGGTGAGCGGGGTGCGGACGGCGGTCCGTACGCCCTCGACATCGATCCGTACGGACCGGGCGAGCCCGGTGGCCACGTCCCGGCCGTGCACCTCGGTGCCCCCGGCCGGCGCGTCGTCCCTGAGCACCAGGTGCAGCGGGCGGACGGCCTGGCTGGGCAGCATCAGCGCGTGTTCGTTGCGCAGCAGTTGGACGAGGGCGTGGTCCACGGTGTCCCCGCCCACCGGCACCCGCTCGGCGGCTACGATCGAGCCCAGCGACAACACCGCGACCTGGGTGGTGGCCGCGCCGCACACCACGATCAACGTGGCCTCGGGCTGCTCGACGGGCAGACCGCAGCCCACGGCGGCGGCGATCAGGGAGTCCACCAGCTCCACCCGCCGGGCGCCGATACCGGTGAGCGTCTCCACCGCGGCGCGCTCGGTGAGCGGATGGGCGTCGTGCGGGACGCAGACGGCGGCGCTCACCAGCGGACGGCGCCGCCAGGCCCGGCGCAGCTTGTCGCCCAGCAGCAGCCGCAGCATCCGCTGGGCCATGGCGATGTCGACGACGGTGCCGTTGGAGACCGGCCGTACGACCCGGATGTGCGCGGGCGTCCGCCCGGTCATCCGCTCCGCCGGGGTGCCGACCGCGATCAGCCCGCCGGTGCGGGTGTTCACGGCGGCGACGGTCGGCTCGTCGACGATGAGCCCGGTACGCCTGAGGTAGACACGCGTTCTGGCCGCGCCGAGGTCGACGGCGATGGAGCAGCGGCGCAGTGCCTCGAGGCTGATGGTCATGGCGGCTCTCCCCTGTGGGCGGCGTGGCGGGCCGCCGCCCGGCGGCCCTCCGCTCTCATCGTGTGGGGACGAGCAGAGCCCCTGCCTGTGGGGCTGCGCCGGTCGGGGGAGCGGCGTCCCCTGGGCGCGGGTGAGGGACGGATGGGCGCGGCTTGGGACACGGGTACGGGCTGCCCGCGGTCGGGGGGAAACGGGCGGGCGTGGCCTGGGGAGCGGGCAGGTGCGGTCTGGGGAGTGGGTGGGCGCGGTGCGGGGGGAGCCGCGGTGCGGGGGAGCGACCGGGCGCGGTGCGGGGAGTGGGCGGGCGTGGTCTGGGGGAGCCGGGCGTGGCCTTGGGGAGTGGGCGGGCGCGGCGCGGGGAGCGGACGGGCGTGGCCTGGGGAGCGACCGGACGTGGCCCGGGGAAGTGGGCGGGCGTGGCCTGGGGGTCCCGGGCGTGGCCTGGGAAGCGGGCGGGCACGGTCTGGGGAGTGGGCGGGCGCGGTGCAGGGGGAGCCGGGCGTGGCCTGGGGATGGGGCGGGCGTGGTCCGGGGGTGGGCGGGCGCGGTTTTCATTTCGCGTCCGCGTAGCACTCCACCGCCGCCATCGTGAAGGGGAAGCGCACCGGGGTCGGCCCGAAGGCGATCCGGCCGGCCGTCTCACCCGCCTCGGCGATGGCCTCCCGGACCGTGTCGGCCTCCTCCTCGGGGCAGTGCACGATCACCTCGTCGTGCTGGAAGAAGACGATCTCCGCGCGCAGCCCCGCCCCGGCCAGCGACCGCCGCAGCGCCGCGAGCATCAGCAGGGCCCAGTCGGCGGCGCTGCCCTGCACCACGAAGTTCCGGGTGAACCGGCCGCGTGCGCGGGCGCCGGCCGTGCTGCCGTACGACGGCTCCGCCAGGTCCCGCGGCAGCCCCGCCTCGTCGGCCGGTTCCTCGGCGGGGCCGCCGGCGGGCGGGCAGGTGCGGCCCAGCCAGGTGCGCACCAGCCGCCCCTCCTCGCCCGCGCGGGCCGCCTCGTCCACGTACGCCACCGCCGCCGGGAAGCGCCGCCGCAGGGCCGCGAGGTGTTTGAGGCCGTCGCCGGAGGTCTGGCCGTACACCGCACCCAGCAGCGCGAGCTTGGCCTGGTCGCGGTTGCCGACCACCCGCGTCTCGGACAGCGTCGTGTACAGGTCACGGCCGCTGCCCGCGACCTCCATCAGGCCGGGGTCGCGGGAGATCGCGGCGAGCACCCGGGGCTCCATCTGGTCGGCGTCGGCCACGACCAGCCGCCACCCGGGGTCGGCCACCACCGCGCGCCGCACCACCTTGGGGATCTGCAACGCCCCGCCGCCGTGGGTGGTCCAGCGGCCGGAGACGGTGCCGCCGGGCAGGTACTCGGGGCGGAAGCGGCCGTCGCGCACCCAGGACTGCAGCCAGGACCAGCCGTGGGCGGTGTGCAGCCGGTAGAGCTTCTTGTACCGCAGCAGCGGCTCCACCGCGGGGTGGTCGATGCGCCGCAGCTCCCAGGCGCGGGTCGAGCCGAGCGAGATGCCCACGCGGGCGAACGCCCTGATGACCTCGGCGGGCAGATCGGGCCGCACCCGGGTGCCGAAGGCGCGCGACACCTCGTCGGCCAGCTCGGCCAGACGCTGCGGCTCCAGCCCGCCCGGATAGCGCTCGCCGAGCAGCTCGTCCAGCAGCTCCCGGTGGCGGTCGGCGCGCCAGGGCAGCCCGGCCCGCCGC
>NZ_BBOX01000006.1 GCF_001553455.1 Streptomyces hygroscopicus subsp. hygroscopicus | reverse complement strand
CAGCATCCCCGCCGACTCGGCGGTGGTCAGCAGCCGCATCCGGTCCGGGTGCTCGGCCGCCTCCGTGCGGACCAGCTGCCCCGCGTACACCGCGAGCAGCGCGTCGAGCGGGTCGGTGCCCGGCGGCAGCGGCGGCGGGCCGGGCTCGAACAGCGACGGCTGGGCCCCGGCCGCCCGCGGCGGCGGGTCCTCGGGCACGGGCAGCCCGCGCAGCCGCGCCCAGGCGGCGGCGAGCGAACGCGGTGCGCCCGAGCGTCCCTCGTGGCCGAGGAGGAGCGCCTCGGCCGCCTCGATGTCATAGGCCCGCTCGACCCGGACCCCGGCGGCCAGCAGCCGCGGATAGACCTCGGCGGTGGACCGCCACACCCACCGGTCGGCCTCCGGGCGGGACCGCACGGCCTCGGCTATCCCGCCCTGCTCCGCCGTCACCTCGACAACCGGTCCGGCGGCCTCTCCTCCGGGGCCGAGCGGGCAGAGACGAACACCCCCGTGGTCCGTCTCCGCCGCCGCCCATCTCATGCCCGTGAGTCTGGCAGGGGGGTCTGACAACGCCCGGCGACGACGTCTCGGCGGCGAGCGGCGGGCGGCGGGCGGACAGCGCGCGGCGGCGAGCGGCGGGACCGGACAGCGCCCGGCGACGAGCGGCGGGGTCGGGACAGCGCGCGGCGACGAGCTACGGAGCCGGACTACGCCCGGTCGGGGCCGGACAGCACCCGGCTCGGGGCCGGACAGCGCGGCGGCGACGAGGTCCGCTCAACCCGGGGGAGGACCCCGGCGTCATTCATGACGACTGTTCTCCTTCACCCGGGGGCAGGAGACGCCGGGTATCGGTGATCACGCCGGTACGGAAGGTGCACGTGCATCTGCTGGTGCATCTACCCGTGCATAAGCGAGTGCATTCACCCATGCATTGGCAAAGGAACGCGGCTATGATCCGGGACAGTTGACAGCTGCACGAACAGTGGAGAAGCCCTGTGCGCGACCACCCCTACAACGGCATGGCGGCCGCGGACCTCCAGGGGGTCGTCTGGCAGAAGAGCAGACACAGCAACTCCCAGGGGTCATGTGTCGAGTTCGCCAGACTGCCCGGCGGGGACGTGGCTGTCCGCAACTCCCGGTTCCCCGACGGCCCGGCGCTGATCTACACCCCGGCCGAGGTCGGGGCGATGCTGCGCGGGGCCAAGGACGGCGAGTTCGACCATCTGGCGCACGATCCGGCCGGTCTGGGCTGATCGCCGCGGACGCGCGACACTGGTAGTGGCGGGCGGGGGCACCCAACTGATGTGAGACGGCGATGAACGGCTCGGTCCGTGTCGGACACGTACTCGGGGTACCACTGCGGATGCACTGGAGCGTCCCGGTGCTGATCGTCCTGCTCGCCTACGGGCTCGGCCACCAGACGCTGCCCGCGTGGACCCCCGGCCGGACCAGCGCCGTCTACGCCCTCGCCAGCGCCGTCGGCGCCGTGCTGCTGATGGGCAGCCTGCTGCTCCACGAGGCCGCGCACGCGGTCACCGCCCGTAAGAACGGCGTCTCGGTGGAGGACGTGACGCTGTGGGCGCTTGGCGGCCTGACCAAGATGGGCCGGCCCCGCACCGCCGGGGCCGCGTTCTGGGTGGCCGTCGTCGGACCGCTCACCAGCCTGGTCATCGGCGGTGTGGCCGTCGGCGCGGGGATCGGGGCGCACGCCCTCATCGGCTGGGGGGTGCCCGCCGCCGTCCTGATCTGGCTGGGCTGGGCCAATCTGCTGCTGGGCGTCTTCAACCTGCTGCCCGCCGCGCCGCTGGACGGCGGACGGGTGGTGCAGGCGGTGATCTGGTGGCGCACCGGGGACCGTGACCGCGCCGAGCGGGCGGCGGGGCGCAGCGGCCAGGTCCTCGGCGCGGTGCTCATCGCCTTCGGCTGGATCTCCTTCCTGCGCGGGAACAACGGCGGGCTGTGGATCTCGCTCATCGGCCTGTTCATGGTGATCATCGCCAAGGCGGAGCGGCAGCGGGCCGGAGTCAACACGGCGCTGCGCGGGGTGCGGGTGGACGACGCGATGTCGGCGCCGGTCGCCTCCGGGGCGGACTGGCTGACCGTGGGGCGGTTCATCGACGAGGTGGTGGCCCACTCCCGGCATTCGGTGATGCCGCTGCTGGACTTCGAGGGGCGCCCCAGCGGGGCCGTTCAGCTGCGCACCCTCGCGGCGGTGCCGGCCGAGGCCCGGGAGACCCAGCGGGTGCGCGACGTGGCGACACCGCTGTCGCGGTGCACCGTGGCCGAGCCCGGTGAGCTGCTGAGCGAGGTGCTGGAGCGGGCGCGGCCGGGGGGCGGTGCAATGCCGGTGCTGGTGGTGGACCACGGGCAGCTGACGGGAATCGTCACGATGCACGATGTGACCCGGCTCTTCCAGCTGCACGGCCTGGGCATCACCACGGCCCCGCCGGAGTCCACCCGCCCGTGACGGCGGGGAGTTCGGTCCAACGGCGGCGGGGTCGGCCCAGCCCCGTGACGGCGGGCGCGCGATGGGTGACCAGGCCCGCGACGGGTGGCGGCGCTCGCCCAGCTTTGTGGCCACCAGGGGCGGGCGGGCCGCTCAGCCCGGTTGCGCGTGGGTCGGAAGGTGGAAGACGGCCCAGACGATCTTGCCGCGGGTGGCGTCCGCGAGCGGCTGCCAGCCCCAGCCGTCCGTGAAGGACTCCACGAGGTGCAGACCGCGCCCGGACTCCTCGCCGCACCCCGTCTCGCCGGTCACCGGGCCCACCGCGCTGGGGTCGCGCACCGCGCACACCAGCCGGGAGGGGCCGCGCATCAGGTGGAGCCGCACCGGCCGCTCCGGCTCACCGGGCGCGGGGCCGCCGGGCAGGGCGTGCCGGAGAGCGTTGGTGACCAGTTCGGAGACGACCAGCGCCACTTCGTCGAGGAGTTCGGAGAGGTTCCACTGCCGCAGCGTGGAGCCGGTGAACTGGCGGGCCCCCTTGACCGCCTCGTAGCGGGCGGGAAGTGCGCAGGAGACGGATCCCGAGACGGCGGAGGGATCGATCGGGGCAGACCCTTGCCACAAGGGTTCCAGCAGGGTCGGACCTTCGCTCCCCATGCGAGCACTCCCGCATCCGTGGCCGTGACGAATCCTGGCCAGATTTCGTACGAGCTTGCACGTGCGCAAACCCTATGGTTCCGAATGCGCACGCCGGATGCAAGGGCAAATGCACGTGCACGCACGGAAGTTGGTCCGGTCCGATGGGTTTTACGGTGATTTCCGACTCCGTACACTGGCGTACATCCCCCGGCTGAGTAACGACATGCCTACGGCGCGGAGCCCGTACAGTGGCAGACTTCGCCCCCAGGGGCCGCGGGGCGCCGTTCGCAGGGATGCTTTCCGTACAGGGAGGATCGCGGAGATGGCCGCAGGCGAGTCGAGTGGATCGGTGGTGCGCCGGATCCTTCTGGGCTCACAGCTCAGGCGGTTGCGCGAGGCCCGCGGCATCACCCGCGAGGCGGCGGGCTATTCGATCCGCGCCTCCGAATCGAAGATCAGCCGGATGGAGTTGGGCCGGGTGAGCTTCAAGGCGCGGGACATCGAGGATCTGCTGACGCTGTACGGAGTCACCGACGACGCGGAGCGGACGGCGCTGCTCGGGCTCGCCCGCGAGGCCAATGTGGCCGGGTGGTGGCACAGTTACGGCGATGTACTGCCCGGCTGGTTCCAGACCTATGTCGGCCTGGAGGGTGCCGCCTCCCACATCGCCTGCTACGAGGTCCAGTTCGTGCACGGCCTGCTGCAGACCGAGGGCTACGCCCGGGCCGTGGTCACCCGGGGGCAGCCGCAGGCGTGCGCCTCGGAGGTGGAGCGGCGGGTGGCGCTGCGGATGGAGCGGCAGAAGCTGCTGGTCTCCGAGCGCGCCCCGGCGTTCCACGTGGTGCTGGACGAGGCCGCGCTGCACCGCCCCTACGGCGGGCGGGGCGTGATGGCCGCCCAGCTGCGCCATCTGATCACGGTCTCCGAGCATCGGCATGTGACGCTCCAGGTGATGCCGTTCGCCTTCGGCGGGCACGCGGGGGAGAGCGGGGCGTTCACCCGGCTGCGCTTCCCGGAGTCCGACCTGCCCGACGTCGTCTACCTGGAGCAGCTCACCAGCGCGCTCTATCTGGACAAGCGCGATGAAGTGGGCCAGTACGAGCGGGTGTTGGAGCGGCTCAGCGCCGACAGCCTCTCGCCGGAGAAGACCCGGGATTTGCTCCACGGGCTCCTCCGGAATGCCTGACTCATCAGTAGGATGACGTTCTGTCAGGAAATACCCCCCACGCGTGCGCGGCTGTCGGTCCATGACGCCGCGTCCTCCAGATAGGGATGGCATGTCCTACTTCTCGGAGTTGGCCCTTCAGTTCATCGACGGTGAGTGGCGCGGCGGAAGCGGTTCCTGGGACATCGTTGACTTCAATCCCTACAACGGGGAGAAGCTCGCCTCCATCACCGTGGCGACCGTCGAGGAGGTGGACGCGGCCTACCGGGCGGCGGAGCGGGCGCAGCCGCAGTGGGGTGCCACCAACCCCTACGCCCGGCGGGCGGTCTTCGAGCGGGCGCTGCGGATCATCGAGGACCGGGAGAAGGAGCTCACCGAGACCATCATCGCGGAGTGCGGCGGCACCCATGTGAAGGCGGGTTTCGAGCTGCACCTGGCCAAGGAGTTCCTGCGGGAGGCGGTCCAGCTGGCGCTGCGGCCCGAGGGCCGCGTGCTGCCCTCGCCCGTCGACGGCAAGGAGAACCGCCTCTACCGGCTGCCGGTGGGCGTGGTCGGAGTCATCAGCCCGTTCAACTTCCCCTTCCTGCTGTCGCTGAAGTCGGTCGCCCCCGCGCTGGCCCTCGGCAACGCCGTCGTCCTCAAGCCGCACCAGAACACCCCGATCTGCGGCGGCGGCCTGGTCGCCAGGATCTTTCAGGAGGCGGGGCTGCCCGCCGGGCTGCTCAATGTCGTGGTCACCGACATCGCGGAGATCGGCGACGCCCTGATCGAGCACCCCGTCCCGAAGGTGATCTCCTTCACCGGCTCCGACAGGGTCGGCCGGCACGTCGCCACCGTGGCCGCCGCCCACTTCAAGCGCACGGTCCTGGAGCTGGGCGGCAACAGCGCGCTGGTCGTGCTCGACGACGCCGATCTGGACTACGCGGTGGACGCGGCGGTCTTCAGCCGCTTCGTCCACCAGGGGCAGGTCTGTATGGCGGCCAACCGGGTGCTGGTGGACCGGGCGGTGGAGCGGGAGTTCACCGAGAAGTTCGTGGCCAAGGTGGAGACGCTGAAGGTGGGCGATCCGGCCGACCCCACCACCCACATCGGCCCGCTGATCAACGAGGGCCAGGCCGAGGCGATCACCGCGCTCGTCGACCAGACGATCGCCGGCGGGGCCACCGCGCTGGTGCGGGGCCGCACCGAGGGCACCCTGGTGGGGCCGACCGTGCTCAGCGGGGTCCCGGAGGGTGCGGCGATCCTCGGGCAGGAGGTCTTCGGCCCGGTGGTGACGCTGATCCCGTTCGACGGCGACGACGAGGCGGTCCGGATCGCCAACGACACGGACTACGGGCTCAGCGGCGCCGTGCACACCGGCGACATCGAGCGCGGGGTGCGGTTCGCCCAGCGGGTCCACACCGGCATGATCCATGTGAACGACAGCACGGTCCATGACGAGCCGATCGTGCCGTTCGGCGGGGAGAAGCACTCCGGGCTGGGGCGGCTCAACGGGGAGTCGATGATCGAGGACTTCACCACCACCAAGTGGATCTCCATCCAGTACGGCAGGAGCCAGTTCCCGTTCTGAGCGGGGGATTTCGAGTGCGGGGGGCCATGCCACACCCGGCCCGGACGGAACGCTGACAGAAGCTGACGGAAGCAGAAGCGGAGCGCGGACGGGGCCCGGCCGGAACGCGGGCGGGACCCGGCCGGAACGCGGACCAGAACGCCGAACGGAACGCCGACCAGAACGCGGACAGAAGCTGACCGCAAGCCTTTCTACCGTGGGGTTCATCGAAGGGCGCCGGATCGGGAGCGCCCTCCTGGTGAGAGGCGGCAGCCCATGCCCGTGATCGTGAACCCCGAGGCGTGTCAGGACGAGCGCGGCGCACTGCTGGCGTACCTGGACGCCCAGCGCGGCGGCATCCGGCGCGCGGTGCACGGTCTGACCGAGGAGCAGGCCCGCAGCACCCCCAGCGCGAGCGCGCTTTCCCTGTCCGCGCTGCTCAAGCACGCGCTCATGGGCGAACGGGGCTGGCTCGCGACCGCCCGGGGCACGGTGGGTGACCCCAAGGAGCAGATGGCCGAATGGGAGGACAGCTTCCGGCCCGCCGCGGACGAGACGGTCGAGGTGCTGCTCGCCCGCTACGAGGAGGCGGCGCGGGAGACCGATGCCGCCCTCCGGGCCCTGCCCTCGCTGGACGCGACGTTCGAGGCGCCCCGCTATCCGTGGGACGAGGGCGGCACCCGTACCTGGCGCTGGCTGGTCCTCCACATGATCGAGGAGATCGCCCGGCACGCCGGCCACGCCGACGTCATCCGCGAGACGATCGACGGCAAGGGCGCCTTCGACCTGGTCTTCGAGACCGGGGCGATGCCGGAGCCGGACTGGTCGGTCCTGGAGCGGTGATCCGCCCGGCCCGGCGCCACCGGACAGGGCCTAGCCTGGTCACGGCGGGGACGGACCAGGATGGAGAAGAGCGGGCGATGTCAGCGATCCGGCTGCTGGTGCTGGGGGCCGTGCGCCAGCACGGGCGGGCGCACGGCTACCAGGTCCGTAACGACCTGGAGTTCTGGGGCGCGCACGAGTGGTCCAACGCCAAACCCGGGTCGATCTACCACGCCCTCAAGCAGATGGCGAAGCAGGGCCTGCTGCGGGCGCACGATGTCGCGCCGAGCACGGCCGGCGGGCCGCCGCGCACCGAGTACGAGCTGACCGGGGCGGGCGAGGAGGAGTACTTCCGGCTGCTGCGGGAGGCGCTGCTGCGCCATGACCAGAAGATCGACGAGCTGACGGCCGGGGTGGGGTTCATCGTCGACCTGCCCCGCGCCGAGGCGATCGACCTGCTCAAGCGGCGGGTGGCGGCGCTGGAGGAGTGGCGGGCCGAGGTGGTCCGGCACTGGACGCCGCCGGACGGCACCCCCGACGCATGGGGCCATATCGGCGAGATCATGAAGTTCTGGGTGCACTCCGCGGACAGTGGCGCCGCGTGGACCCGGGGGCTGATCGAGCGGCTCGAGGGCGGGGCCTATGTGATGGCGGGTGAGGGGGAGCGCTCGGTGGAGGTGCTGCCGGAGGGGGTCCCCAACCCGTACGCCGCACCGGGCGCGGACTGAGCGGAGCCCCGTCGGCCGAGCGCGGCCGATGGCCCCGTCCAATTAATCAAGTTTGACTAGCCGCGGCTTCAGCAGTACCTTCCCCACCGCGTAGTCAAACTTGACTACGCGGTGGGGAGAAGAGGGAGAGGGGAAGACCTTGGCCGACAGCGATCCCGCGATCGTCGTCGAGGGACTACGGAAGAGTTACCGGGACAAACAGGCCCTCACCGGGCTCGATCTGACCGTTCCGCAGGGCACCGTGCACGCCGTGCTCGGCCCCAACGGCGCCGGCAAGACCACCTGCGTACGGATCCTGGCCACCCTGCTGCGGCACGACGGCGGGCGCGCCGAGGTCGCCGGGTACGACGTGCTGCGCGACCCCGACCAGGTCCGCTACCGCATCGGTCTGCTCGGCCAGCACGCCGCGGTGGACGAGGAGCTGAGCGGGCGGCAGAACCTGGAGATGTTCGGCCGCCTCTACCGCCTGGGCGGCCGCCGGGCGGCGGCCCGCGCGGACGAGCTGCTGGAGCGGTTCGGCCTCGCGGACACCGGCACCAAGGCCGTCGGCCGGTACAGCGGCGGCATGCGGCGCAGGCTGGATCTGGCCGCGAGCCTCATCATGCGGCCGCGGATCCTGTTCCTGGACGAGCCGACCACCGGGCTCGACCCGCGCGGCCGTACGGAGGTGTGGAACGCGGTCCGTTCGCTGGTGGACGGCGGTACGACCGTTCTGCTGACCACCCAGTACCTGGAGGAGGCGGACCAGCTCGCCGACCGGGTCTGCGTGATCGACGGCGGCCGGGCCGTCGCCGACGGGACCGCCGACGAGCTCAAGGCCCGGCTCGGCGGGGACCGTATCGAGGTGGTGCTGCGCGACGCCGGGCAACTGTCCGCCGCCGCCTCGGTCGTGGGCATGGCGGCCCGTGGCGGCGAGGTCGAGACCGACCCCGACCGCCGGCGGCTCGGCGCGCGGGTCACCGACCGGATCACCGCGCTGACGGAGACCGTACGGGCCCTGGCGGCGGCCGGGATCGAGGCGGAGGACATCGTCTTGCGCCGCCCCACCCTCGACGAGGTGTTCCTGCACCTCACCGGGGAGCGGGCGGAGACGGCCGAGGAGGAGACCCCCGTATGACGACCGCGACCCTCATCGACTCCTGGACCGGACCCCTCGTCGACTCCTGGACCATGACCCGGCGCGGACTCGCCCACTGGGCCCGGCAGCCCGTCCAGGTGGTGGTCCAGCTGGTCTTCCCGGTGATGACGCTGGTGATGTTCGCCTACGTCCTCGGCGGCGGGATGACCGTTCCGGGCGGCGGTGACTACAAGGACTTCCTGGTGCCGGGCACGTTCGCGCTCACCATGGTGTTCGGCCTCGAAGGGACCGTGCTCGCCATCACCCAGGACCTCAACAAGGGCGTCATCGACCGCTTCCGTTCGATGCCGATGGCCCGCTCGGCGGTCCTGGTCGGGCGCAGTGTGCTGGACATGCTCCAGTCGACGCTCGGCCTGCTCGTCCTGATCGGGGTCGGTCTGGCGATGGGCTGGCGCTGGCACGGCGGGCCCGGCGACACGCTCCTCGCCGTCGGGCTGCTGCTGTGGCTGCGCTTCGCCATGCTGTGGCTCGGCATCTTCCTGGGCATGGCCGCCGGGCGCCCGGAGATGGTGCAGGCCGTGCAGATCCTGGTCTGGCCGGTGGGCTTCGTCTCCAACGTCTTCTCCTCGCCCGAGACCATGCCCGGCTGGCTCGGCGCCCTGGCGGTCTGGAACCCGATGTCGGCGACGGCCACCGAGATCCGCGAGCTGTTCGGCAGCCCCGGCGGCGGTGGCGGCTCCTGGGCCGCGGACCACCCCGGGCTCCTCGCCGCCTGCTGGCCGCTGGTGCTGATCGCGGTCTTCCTCCCGCTCGCCGTGCGGCGTTACACGAGGCTCAGCCGCTGACGGCGGCCCGGTCCGGCCCGGATGCCGGGTGGGTCACACCCCCACCGGTCGCCGCCGGTTGCGGATACGGTGCAGGTATGGGGAACGACAGGTCGGGCACGGGGGCGGAGACGGCGAGCGGGCCCGGTTATGCCCTGCTGCTCGCCGCCGGCCCGGCCGGCAAACAGCGACTGATGGACACGACTGCCGCACTGCCCCAGTTCGCCGCCGTACCGCCGGCGGCGCTGCTGGGCACGCCCGGCGGGGCCAGCGTCGTCCAACTCGTGGACCCGGCCGACCCGCAGACGGTGCTGACCCATCTGCGGACGGCCGCCGCGCATCCGGGCCCGGTGCTGGTCCACCTCGCGGGCCAGCTCACCCTCGACGCCAAGCAGCGGCTGCCGCATCTGGCGCTGGCCCGTACGACGCCGAGGACCGCCCGCTACACCGCGCTGCCCTGGCACTGGCTCGCGGCCGAGCTGGGCCGGCGGCCACCGGGCAGCACCGTCGTGATCGCCGATCTGGTGGCCGACGAGACGGCGTGGCCGCTGCTGAGGACCGTCGGCCCGTACGGACTCGCGGCCGGCCTGACGCTGTACGGCACGGTGGCGCCCGGCCCGCCCAAGCGGGAGATGGCGACGCCGGTCTACAGCCAGGCGTTCGCCGGACTGCTCCGGGGCGCCGCCGAACGCCCGCCGCTGGCGCTGCTGCACCAGCGGGCGGCGCTGGAGGCGGGGCTGGGCGACGGTCCCGAACTGCTGCTGGACGGCGCCGGACCGGAGCGGGCGTACCCGGCCCCGGAGCCCTTCGTCCCCCAGGCACCGGCGGCCGGACCGATGGCGGTCGCCCCGCCCCCGATGCCCCCGGGTGCCCCGGAGCCGTTCCGGACCGCCGGCTCCGCACCGCCGCCCCGGCCACCGCGTGCCCCGGTGGCCCCGCCCGGACGGGCGCCGGTGCCCGATCCGCACGCCGCGATATTCGAGGCGGCCAACGCGGGGCGGCACAGCGAGGCGGCCTCGATGGCGGCCGCCTGGGAGCAGGAGGCCCTCCGGACGGCCGGCCCCCGTTCCGCCGAGGCGATCCACTGGCTGGAGGTCCGGGCCGATCTCTCGCGTATCGCCGGGGACCCGGCCCGCGCCTGCGAGCTGTGGCTCGCGGTGGCCGACGCGCGGCTGGGCAACGGGGAACCGGCCGGTCACCCGGAGGTCGAGGGGGCCGTGGACCGGGCGCACCACCAGTGGCAGTTCGTCCAGGACCGGGCCAGGGCCAGCGCCCTCGCCCCGCTGCTGCTCGACCTGCGGGGCAGGGTGCCCGGCCGCCGACCCGGCGCCCTGGAGGCGGTCCGGCGCCGGGCCGAGCTGCTCCGGGCCCCGGCCCAGACGGGCTGAGGGCCGCGCCGGCGGATCTGGCCGTCGCCGTGTGGCGGGCCGACGCCGCGCCGGGCGGGCCGGTGACCGTCGCCGTGGCGGCTGCTGTGGTGGCGAGCGGTGCGTGGTGCGCGGCCGGAGGCCGGACGGTGAGCGGCGGGACGGCGGGACGGCCGACGGCGGGACGATGGCTGATGGCTGATGGCCGATGGCTGACGGTCGGCGGCGGTCTCAGTGGTGGAACGCCTTGACGACCTTCCCCGTCGGCGCGGGCTGTGACCGCAGCTCCGGCAGCAGCGACGCCAGGTCGTCCAGGAAGAGGTCGGCGAGGTCCGCCGAGAAGCCGTTGCGGCACACCACCCTCAGCACGGCCAGGTCCTGCCGGTTGGGCGGGAAGGCGTACGCGGGCACCAGCCAGCCGCGTTCGCGCAGCCGCCGGGAGACGTCGTAGACATCGAAGCCGCCGACGTCCTCCGCCGTGGTGAAGGCGAACACCGGCAGCTGGTCGCCGCGGCTCAGCAGGGTGAAGTCCCCGAACGCCTCGATCCGTTCGGCGAGCGAACGCGCCACGTCGCGGGTGTTCTGCTGGATGGCGCGGAAGCCCTCCCGGCCCAGGCGCACGAAGGTGTAGTACTGGGCGGCCACCTGGGCGCCGGGGCGGGAGAAGTTGAGCGCGAAGGTCGGCATGTCGCCGCCCAGGTAGTCGACGCGGAAGACCAGCTCCTCGGGCAGATCGTCGGCCGTACGCCACAGGATCCACCCCACGCCGGGGTAGACCAGGCCGTACTTGTGCCCCGAGGTGTTGATGGAGGCGACCCGCGGCAACTGGAAGTCCCACGCCAGGTCCTGGTCGAGGAACGGCGCGACCATCGCGCCCGAGGCGCCGTCGACATGCACCGGGATGTCCAGGCCCGTGCGCTCCTGGAGGTCGTCCAGCGCCCGGCACACCTCGGCGACGGGTTCATAGGAGCCGTCGAAGGTCGAGCCGAGGACGGCCACGACCCCGATGGTGTTCTCGTCGCACAGCTCGGCGGCGGCCTGGGGGTCGAGGTGGAACCGGTTGCCCTCCATGGGCACCTGCCGCGCCTCGACCTCCCAGAAGTTGCAGAACTTCTCCCAGCACACCTGGACGTTGGTCCCCATGACCAGGTTGGGGCGGGCGGTGGCCGGATAGCTCACCGGGTTCCGCTTGGCCCAGCGCCGCTTGAAGGCCATTCCGGCCAGCATGCACGCCTCGCTCGACCCCGTGGTGGAACAGCCCATGACCGAGTCCGGGTCGGGGGCGTGCCACAGATGGGCGAGCATCGCCACGCACCGCCGCTCCAGCTCCGCGGTGCGCGGGTACTCATCCTTGTCGATCATGTTCTTGTTGAGGCAGTCGGACATCAGCCGGTCAGCCTGCGGTTCCATCCACGTCGTGACGAAGGTGGCGAGGTTCTGGCGGGCGTTGCCGTCCAGCATCAGCTCGTCATGGACGAACTGATAGGCGGTCGTGGGCGCCATCGGCCCGTCCGGGAGGCGGTGGCGCGAGGGGGTGCAGGTCATCCCGCTGGCCGGGTTGGCCTCGCCGTAGAGCGGGTTGACGGAGAGCGCGGGACGACCTTCTCCGGCGCGTGGTCCGCGCGTGCCTTTGTGAAGTGCCATCTTCGTTAAATTACGGGCATATCGGGCGCAAAGCTCGGTCCCGCGCCGCACCCCGCCGCCGCGCCCCCGCGCCGTACCGGCTACCCCGCGCTGCTGAGCGACAGCTTCGCCGCGAAGCCGAGGAACGCCGCGCCCGCGACCGCCGACAGCCCCGCCCGCAGCCGCCGACGCCGCCGGAGGGTGGCCGCGAGATACGTACCGCTGAAGATCAGCACCGACAGGTAGGTGATGCTGAACAGCTGCGCCCAGGCGCCCAGCGCCACGAAGGACAGCGCGGGATGCGCGTAGTGCGGATCCACGAACTGCACGAAGAAGGAGATGAAGAAGAGGATTGCCTTCGGGTTGAGCAGGCTGATGACCAGAGCCCGGCGGTACGGGCGCTCGCCCTCCGCGGAGCCCGCGCCCGGGCCCTCCGCGGAGCCCGCGGACTCGGCCATGGCCGAACCCATGGCCGAACCCACGGCCGAACCCACGGCCGAACCCATGGCCGAACCCGCGGCCGAGCCCATGGCCGAGTCCGCGGCTCCGTCCGTCGTCCTCGTGTCCGCCGCGCCCCCGGCGCTCCGGGCCGCCCCCGCGTTCGCCGCCCGGCGCCGCCACAGCGCCCGCGCGCCGCGCAGCATGCCCACCGCCAGCCAGGTCAGATAGCCCGCGCCCGCGAACTTGACCACCGCGAAGAGCACCGGGCTGGCGTGCAGCAGCGAGGCCACCCCGCCCGCCGACAGCGCCATCAGGACCGCGTCCCCGCACAGCACCCCGGCCGCCGCCCGGTAGCCGGTGCGGGGGCCGCGGCGGGCCGCGACCGACACCACGTAGAGCGAATTGGGGCCCGGCAGCAGGATGATCAGCGCCAGACCGGCCAGATAGGTCGAAAGATCCGTTATCCCCAGCACAGCCGACAGAATGGCAGGGGTCCGCCGCGCCGCCCATCCGGTTTCGCCATCCGGACTTGCACCTCACGCGACGTGAGGCGGCACCGTGGAACCCGTACCGAACACAAGGAGACGGACCGGGCCATGAGCTACTCCGTGGGACAGGTCGCGGGCTTCGCCGGCGTCACGGTGCGCACCCTGCACCACTACGACGAGATCGGGCTGTTGCGCCCGGGCGCCCGCAGCGCGGCCGGGCACCGGCGTTACGACGACGCCGACCTCGACCGGCTGCAGCGGATCCTGTTCTACCGGGAGCTCGGCTTCCCGCTCGAGGAGGTGGCCGTGCTGCTCGACGATCCGGACGTCGATCCGCAGGCCCATCTGCGGCGACAGCACCGGCTGCTGAGCGACCGGATCGAGCGGCTGCGGAAGATGGCCGCCGCCGTCGAACACGCCATGGAGGCACGGAAGATGGGCATCAAGCTGACCCCCGAGGAGAAGTTCGAGGTCTTCGGGGACTTCGACCCGGACCAGTACGCGGACGAGGTCGAGCGGCGCTGGGGGAACACCGAGGCGTACAAGGAGTCCCAGCGCAGGGCGGCCTCGTACACCAAGGAGGACTGGAAGCGGATCCAGGCGGAGGGGGACGAGATCACCGACCGCTTCGTCGCGCTGCTGGACGCGGGCACCTCGCCGCGGTCCGAGGCGGCGATGGACCTCGCCGAGGAGCACCGGCAGTGGATCAGCCGGAACCACTACCAGTGCGACCCGGAGCTGCACGCCTGCGTGGGCCGGATGTACGTCTCGGACCACCGCTTCACGGAGAACATCGACAAGGCCCGGCCGGGGCTGGCCGCCTACCAGCGGGACGCGATCCTCGCCAACGCGGAGCGGCACCACTAGGGGGACTCCGGGGCCCCGGGTCGGTGGGAACCAAGCGGCACGCCGAGGGGGACCCCGGGGGGCCCGGGTCGGTCGGAACCAAGCGGCACCACTAGGGAGACCCCGGGAGCCCCGGGGCGGTGGGAACCAAGGGCACGCACACGGCGTTGATAGCTTTGGGCGGCACACTGCGAAACGGCACTCAGTCCGCCCCGAACCTGCGGCCGGGCCTCGCACGAGCCTGCACCCCTCGACCCAGGAGCCTCCCACTCGTGAACACCCTCGCGCTCGGCCCTCAGTGGCTGGACCCGGACTATCTGATCGATACCTTCGGTCTGCTCGGCGTCCTGGCCATCGTTTTCGCGGAGTCCGGCCTGCTCATCGGCTTCTTCCTGCCGGGCGACTCGCTGCTCTTCACCACCGGTCTGCTGGTGACGACCGATGTGATCAAGCAGGATCTGTGGCTGGTGTGCGTGGCCGTGGCCGTCGCCGCGGTCCTCGGTGACCAGGCCGGATACCTCTTCGGCCGGAAGGTGGGGCCGGCGCTGTTCCGGCGCCCCGACTCCAAGCTCTTCAAACAGGAGAACGTGGAGAAGGCGCATGAGTTCTTCGAGAAGCACGGCCCGAAGTCGCTGATCCTGGCCCGTTTCGTGCCCATCGTGCGGACGTTCACGCCGATCATCGCGGGCGTGAGCCGGATGAACTACCGCTCGTTCATCATCTTCAACGTCATCGGCGGTGTGCTGTGGGGCACCGGCGTCACGCTGCTGGGCTCCGCGCTCGGAAAGATCGACTTCGTGCACCAGCACATCGAGATGATGCTGATCGCGATCGTGCTGCTGTCGGTCATCCCGATCGCGATCGAGTACCTCCGGGCCCGCGGCAAGGCGAAGAAGGAGGCCGTCGCGGGGGCGGCGGACCCGCAGGGGCCGGCCGCGGGCGCCCCCTCGCAAGGGCCGCGCGGCCGCCACGCCAAGCGCTGAGCGGCGGGCCTCCGGGCGGCGTGGGTCGCTCCGGGGCTCTTCCTGGCTCCCTGGTTTTCCCCCGTGCTTTCTCGCGGGGGCCGCGGGGGCGCCACGCCGAGCGCTGAGCGGCGGGGTTCCGGGTGGCGCCGACCGCCTCCGGGTCTCCTCTCGGCTCCCCGGTTTCCCCGCGCCCCCTCGCAGGGGCCGCGCGGACGTCACGCCGAGCGCTGAGCGGCGGGGCTCCGGGCGGCGCCGACCGCCTCCGGGTCTTCTTCCGGCTCCCCGGCTCCCCGGCTTCCCCCGCGCTTCCTTCGCCCGTATCCACATCCGTCACACACCTCCCCCACTGCCACTCGGCGGTCACCGCCCCTCACAATGGGCTCCGGTGGCCGCCGATGCTGCATCCTTGGCTGCTGGAAACCGTACGGGGAGGCTGGTGAGGAGCGAGAAGACGTGAGTCCGGACCGTCAGTACGTGCCGCGTGGCGTGAGCACGCCGGACGCGGACACGGGGGAGAACCTGAAGCCGCAGTCCGACGAGGCACACAGCGCCTTCACCCCGCCCCTGGGCGTACCCCTGCCGCCCCCGCCCGAGGACGAGCACCCGACGTCGGAGTTCGCCGTCCCCGAGGGGCTGACCTCGGAGGCCCCCAGCGAGCCCGAGGGCTCGGCCTTCGTGCCGCCCGCCGGGGTGAAAACCCAGAACAACCAGACCACCGGCGGCTTCCCCGTCATCACCCCGCCGAACGGCATCCCCGCCCTCCGGCTGACCAAGGACGCCCCCTGGCAGGACCGGATGCGCACCATGCTGCGCATGCCGATCAGCGAGCGGCCGGCACCCGAGCGGGTGGAGCGGCAGGACGAGACGGGGCCGGCCGTGCCGCGCGTGCTCGACCTCACCCTCCGTATCGCCGAGCTGCTGCTCGCGGGCGGCGAGGGGGCCGAGGACGTCGAGGCGGCGATGCTCGGCGTGGCCCACGCCTACGGGCTCGACCGCTGCGAGCCGACCGTCACCTTCACCCTGTTGTCGGTCAGCTACCAGCCCTCGCTGGTCGATGACCCGGTCACCGCCAGCCGGACCGTGCGGCGCCGGGGCACCGACTACACCCGGCTGTCCGCGGTCTTCCGGCTGGTCGACGACATCACCTCACAGGACGACTTCACGCTGGAGGAGGCGTACCGGCGCCTGGCCGAGATACGCCGTAACCGCCACCCCTACCCCGGCTGGGCGCTCACCGTGGCGGGCGGCGGGCTGGCCGGCGCGGCGAGCATGCTGGTCGGCGGTGACTGGCCGGTCTTCTTCGCGGCGGCCATCGGCGCGATGCTCGGCGACCGGCTGGCGTGGCTGGCCTCGGGGCGCGGGCTGCCGGAGTTCTACCAGTTCGTGGCCGCGGCGATGCCGCCCGCCGCGATGGGGGTCGCCCTGAGTCTGGCGAACTCCGGACTCCAGGCGTCCGCCGTGATCACCGGTGGGCTGTTCGCGCTGATCCCTGGGCGGGCGCTGGTCGCGGGCGTCCAGGACGGGCTGACCGGCTATTACATCACCGCGGCGGCCCGCCTCCTGGAGGTCGGCTATCTGATCGTCGGCATCGTGTGCGGTGTGCTCACGGTGCTCTACGGGGGCGTCCAGCTCGACGCCAAGCTCAACCCGGAGGCGGCGCTGCGCCATGTCGAGCGGCCGGTGATCCAGATCCTGGCGGCGATGCTGCTCGCGCTGACCTTCTGCATCCTGCTCCAGCAGGAACGGCACACCGTGCTGTTCGCCACGCTCAACGGCGGGGTCGCCTGGGTGGTCTACGGCGCGCTGGCCGACACGGCGCGCGTCCCGCCCGTCGCCGCCACGACCGTGGCCGCCGGGCTGGTCGGCCTCTTCGGCCAGCTGCTCTCCCGCTATCGGTACGCCTCCGCGCTGCCGTACGTCACGGCGGCGATCGGACCACTGCTGCCCGGTAGTGCGACCTACTTCGGTCTGCTCGCCCTGGCCCAGGGCAACCTGGACCGCGGCATCCCCCACCTCACCCAGGCGGCGGCACTGGCCCTGGCGATCGCCATAGGGGTGAACCTGGGAGGCGAGGCCGCGCGCCTCTTCCTCAAGAGCCCCGGCGCCCCGAGCGCCCCCTCCGACCGGCGCGCCGCCAAACGGACCAGGGGCTTCTGACCCTTCCCGGTACTGCTGGGCGCCCGGCTCCCGGCCGGGCGCCCTTGAGTCCCGTGAGCGGGGGCGGGCGCCGCCTGCGGACCGCCGGGCGGGTGGGGCAGTGGGGCGCGGGGTGCCCCGAAAGGCGAAGACGCGGGCGGGGGCAGGCCCGGAGACGCGGGCGGGCGCGCCCGGGAACGCCGGGCGAGCGGGCCCGGAGACGCGGACGTGGGTGCGCCCCGGAGACGCGGGCAGGTCCGGAGACGCCTGACGGGAGCGGGCCCGGAGAGGCAGCGCGAACCGCCCCGGAGACACCGGGCGGGCGGGTCCGGAGACGCAGTGCGGGCAGGCCCGGAGACACCGGGCGGTCGGTGCCCAAAGACGCCAGGCGGGCAAGCCCGGGAACGCCGGACGGACAGGTCCGGAAACACCGGGCGGGGGCGGGTCCGGAGACGCGGGCGGGCGCGCCCGGGAACGCCGGGCGGACGGTGCCCAAAGACGTCGGGCGGCAAGCGGAAACACCGGGCGGCCAGGCCCGGAGGCGCGGACGTGGGTGCGCTCGGAGACGCGGGCAGGCCCGGAACACCGGGCGGTCGGTGCCCAAAGACGTCGGGCGGCAAGCGGAAACACCGGGCGGCCAGGCCCGGGAACGTCGGGCGGGCAGGTCCGGAAACGCCGGACGGGAGCGGGCCCGGAGACGCGGATCGGCCCGGAGACCCAGCGCGAACCGCCCCGGAGACGCGGACGCGGGCGGGCCGGGAAACGCGGGCAGGCCCGGAAACGCCTGACGGGAGCGGGTCCAGAAACGCGGGCGGGCCCGGAAACGCAGACGCGGGCGGGCGGGGCACCCGCTGGGTGTCCCGCCCGCCCGACGTGGGTCAGGACTCAGTGGCCGCCGGCGGCCTCGAGACGCTTGATGGACGCCTCCACCTCGGCCTCGGCCTCGGCGCGGCCCACCCAGTTGGCCCCTTCGACCGACTTGCCCGGCTCGAGGTCCTTGTAGACCTCGAAGAAGTGCTGGATTTCCAGGCGGTCGAACTCCGAAACGTGGTGAATATCACGCAGATGCTCCACCCGGGGGTCCGAGGCCGGTACGCAAAGCAGCTTGTCATCGCCGCCCGCCTCGTCCGTCATCCTGAACATGCCGATGGCACGGCACTTGATCAGGCAGCCGGGAAACGTCGGCTCGTCGAGAATGACCAGTGCGTCCAGCGGGTCGCCGTCCTCGCCGAGGGTGTTCTCGACGAAGCCGTAGTCCGCGGGGTAGCTGGTCGACGTGAAGAGTCGCCGGTCAAGACGGATGCGACCCGTCTCGTGGTCCACCTCGTACTTGTTCCGCGAACCCTTCGGGATCTCGATGGTGACGTCGAACTCCACGGGTGGCTCCTCCATGATCAACACATACGTCTGGTGATTAAGTGTCCCCCACGCAGGTGTGTGGTGGCGAAAGGGGCTGGTCGGTCGTGCCTGAAGCCAGATCGCGGCAGGTCAGGGAGTGGCTGAGCCACCGGCTCAGCCGTGGGCTCCGTGGGCTGGGCCGTGCCCGCGGCCGTGGGCTCCGTGGGCTGGACCGTGCGCGCGGCCGTGGGCTGCGTGGACTGGACCGTGCCCGCGGCCGTGGGCTGCGCGAGCTGGACCGTGCCCGCGACCGTATCCGGCGCCAGTGGCGGCGCACACCGCCCGAGCAGCGGCGGACCTGGCGGCTGGTGGCGGTCTCCGCGACCACCGGTCTGGTGGTCGCCGTGGTGTCGGTGCTGGTGGCCGGGCCGTGGGACGCCGGTCGGCGTACGGCCGAACGCGCCCGCGCCGCCGAGGACACGGCCACGGACGGGCGGAACGGCGGCCCGCCGAAGCCCGCGCCCAGCGCCGCGCCCGTGCTGGCCCCGCTCGGCGCGCAGCACGCTTCCCGGTCCCCGGACGGCGGTGAGGACGCCGTACCGCCGCCCACCGGGGCGGGGCTCGCCGACACCCTCGAACCGCTGCTGGACGACCCCGCCTTGGGCGATGAGCGCTCGGTGTCGGTGGTGGACGCGGCCACCGGTCAGCAGGTGTTCGGCGCCAAGGAGGGCACCCCCACCGTGCCCGCCTCGACGATCAAACTCGCGACCGGCGCCGCGGCCCTGGCCGCCCTCGGCCCGGACCACCGCATCAGGACCAGCGTCGTGGCGGGCGCGGGCGGCCACGACATCGTGCTGGTCGGCGGCGGCGACCCGACGCTCACCGCCCGCGCCGTCAAGGGCCACGACCACCCCGCCGCGCTGCGCCGGCTGGCCGACGCGACCGCCCGCGCCCTGAAGAAGCGCGGCGCGGGCCCCTACCGGCTCGGCTACGACACCTCGCTCTACTCCGGGCCGAAGCTCCACCCGATCGGTCCCAACGAGAACATCTCTCCCGTCGTCCCCCTGATGGCCGACGAGGGCCGTAAGGACGACAGCGACCACGGTCCGGCCCCGCGCGCCGGGGACCCGGCCGCCGACGCGGCCGGCGCGTTCGCGTCGATGCTGCGCGACCGGGGTGTCGAGGTGAAGGGCGAGCCCCGGTCGCGGAAGGCCGCGAAAGGCGCCCGGACGCTGGCCTCGGTCCGTTCCCAGCCGCTGTCCTCGCTCGTCGAGCGGATGCTGACCACCAGCGACAACGACATCGCCGAGGCCCTGTCCCGGCAGACCGCCCTCGCGGCGGGCGAGCCCGCCAGCTTCGAGGGCGGGGCGAAGGCCGTGACCGACCGGCTGCGGAAGCTGGGGCTGCCGCTGGGCGGGGCGCGGATCGCGGACGGCAGCGGGCTCGACCGCGCCGACCACGTGTCCGCCGCGCTGCTCGCCCAGGTGCTGGTGCGCGCCGCCGGCCACGACCACCCGGAGCTGCGGTCGCTGCTCACCGGGCTGCCGGTGGCCGGTTTCACCGGCACGCTGCGCACCCGCTACGCCGAGGGCGGGGTCGGCCGGGGCGTGGTCCGCGCCAAGACCGGCACCCTCACCGGGGTCAACAGCCTCGCGGGCTCGGTCGTGGACGCGGACGGCCGGCTGCTGGTCTTCGCGTATCTGACCAATGGCACCACCGACGCGCTCGGCGCCCAGCGCGCCCTGGACCGGATGGCCTCGGCCCTCGCCAACTGCGGCTGCCGCTGAGCGGTGGGGAACGCTCCGATACGCGGCGGCCGATACGTGGCGGCCGCCTGTGCGGACCCGCGTGTCCTCCCGGATGGCGCGCGGGCCACGTACCGTGAAGCCATGACGAGCATCGGTGGTGTGGAGATGGTCGACTGGAACCTCGCGGTCGCGACCGCGACCCGGCTGGTGCGCCCGGGGCCCGAGGTCAGCCGCGACGAGGCGCGCGCCGTCGTCGCGGAACTGCGCCGGCACGCCAAGTCCTCGGAGGAGCACGTCCGCGCGTTCACCCGGATGGCCGTCTCCGGACCGGGCTCCGACACCCCCGTCCTCGTCGTGGACCGCGCGGGCTGGATCAAGGCCAACGTGGCGGGCTTCCGGCAGATCCTCAAACCGCTGCTCGGCAAGATGCAGGACCGGCGCGGCGGACTGCGCGGCGGGGCCGTGCTGGGCACGGTCGGCGGCAAGGTGACCGGGGTCGAGCTGGGGATGCTGCTGTCCTTCCTCGCCTCCCGGGTGCTCGGCCAGTACGAGACCTTCGCCCCGGCGACCCGTGAGCTGCCCGCCGGCTCCCCCGGCGGCGGCCGGCTGCTGCTGGTGGCGCCCAACATCGTCCATGTGGAGCGCGAGCTGGACGTGGCCCCGCACGACTTCCGGCTGTGGGTCTCGCTGCACGAGGAGACCCACCGCACCCAGTTCACCGCCGTGCCCTGGCTGCGCGACCACCTCGAATCGGAGATCCAGGCGTTCCTCGGCGAGACCGATGTGGACCCGGCCACCCTGCTGGAGCGGATCCGCGAGGCCGTCCAGTCCCTGGGCGGCGGCCGTCCGGCGGACGAGGTGGACGAGGCGGAGGGGCGCGCCGCGCCCAGCATCATCGAGCTCGTCCAGACCCCGGCCCAGCGCGAGATCCTGGCCCGGCTGACCGCGGTGATGTCGCTGCTGGAAGGCCATGCCGACTTCGTCATGGACGGGGTGGGGCCGGAGGTCGTGCCGTCCGTGGCGGAGATCCGGGAGAAGTTCCAGAAGCGCCGGGCGAGCGGCGCGGGCCGGCTGGACCAGGCGCTGCGCAAGCTGCTGGGGCTGGACGCCAAGCTGCGGCAGTACCGTGACGGTGAGCGGTTCGTGCGGGCCGTGGTGAGCCAGGTCGGCATGGACGGCTTCAACCGGGTCTGGACCTCGCCCAACACCCTCCCGACCAAGGCGGAGATCAGCAAACCCGCGGAGTGGGTCGCGCGGGTGCACCGCAGGGCGGAGTCATAGAACCGGCACGCCCCCTCGCACTCGCGAAAACGGACGAACGCCCTCCTTAATCACCCGTCCGAGGGACCGTTGGCGACGGGTAGGCGTGCGATGCTCGGGGAACAGCCCGCTTCTGTCACCATCGACATACGCAGCGTGACGAAAAAGCTCGCACCCCCAAGCTCGCCCCCCGAGGCACCCCCTCGAATGACAGATGGGAAACGGACATGGGTCCCCATCCAGCGGTCGCCGCGATACGCCTCGCGGTCCGCCGCGTCCTCCACGACGTCCTCGTCGCCCACTCGGCCGCATCCTCCTCCTCGCCCACCCCGTCAGCGTCCTCCTCGCCTTCCTCGCCTTCTGAGCTGTCCGGGCCCTCCGGGCCCTCCTCGCCCGCCGCGTCCCCTCCGGCGCGTTCGGCCCGTTCGGCCTCCGCCCTCCGCCGTTCCGCTCCGCGAGCCGACGCGCCGCTCGTGCTCGCCGCCTGCTCGGGCGGCGCCGACTCCATGGCGCTCGCCTCCGCCCTCGCCTTCGAGGCCCCGAGGCTCGGTCTGCGCGCCGGCGGGGTCACCGTCGACCACGGTCTGCAACAGGGGTCCGACGCCCGGGCCGCCGAGGTCGTCGACCGGATGCGGTCCCTGGGGCTGGCGCCGGTCGAGGCCGTCGCCGTGTCCGTCGGCCGCGGCGGCGGCCCCGAGGCCGCCGCCCGGGACGCCCGTTACGCCGCCCTGGACGCCGCCGCAGAGCGCCACGGAGCCGCCGCCGTGCTGCTCGGCCACACCCGGGACGACCAGGCCGAGACGGTGCTGCTGGGCCTCGCCCGCGGCTCCGGCACCCGCTCGCTGTCCGGTATGGCCTGGGTCTCCGGGACCGGCGGCCGCTACCGCCGCCCCTTCCTCCAGCTGGACCGGCACACCGTCCGGGAGGCGTGCCTGGCCCAGTCGCTGCCCGTCTGGGACGACCCGCACAACGCCGACCCGGCCTACACCCGCTCCCGGGTCCGCCACGAGGCGCTGCCCATCCTGGAGAAGGCGCTGGGCAAGGGTGTCGTCGAGGCGCTCGCCCGCACCGCCCAGCTCTCCCGCGACGACGCCGACGCCCTCGACGCCTGGGCCGCCCGTGCCGAGGCCGAGGTGATGACCACCGCACCGGCGGCGGCCGGCGGCGCGCAGGCCGTGCATCTGGACACCGGCGGCCTGCGCGGACTGCCCGCCGCGGTCCGCCGCCGGGTGCTGCGCCGTGCCGCCATCGCCGCGGGCGCGCCCGCCGGGTCGCTCTTCGCCCGCCACATCGAAGAGGTGGACCGGCTGATCACCGGCTGGCGGGGCCAGCGGGCCCTCAACCTCCCCGGCCGCGTCGAGGTCCGCCGAGAGGGTGGCAGACTGGTCATCCGGCAGGGCTGATCCGCCCGAGCCAGATGAGCCGGTAGTCGAACGAGAGTGGCGCGGGTGGACGACAAGGACATGGGCACCGACCTCAAGTCGGTCCTCATCACCGAGGAAGAGATCAACGCGAAGCTGGCCGAGCTGGCCGCCGCCATCGACGAGGAGTACGCGGGCAGGGACCTGCTGATCATCGGCGTGCTCAAGGGCGCGGTCATGGTGATGGCGGACCTGGCGCGCGCCCTGTCCACACCTGTCACCATGGACTGGATGGCCGTGTCGTCCTACGGCGCGGGCACCCAGTCCTCCGGTGTGGTGCGTATCCTGAAGGACTTGGACACCGACATCAAGGGCAAGCACGTCCTGATCGTCGAGGACATCATCGACTCCGGACTGACGCTGTCGTGGCTGCTGTCGAACCTGGGCTCGCGCGAGCCGGCCTCGCTGAACGTCTGCACCCTGCTGCGCAAGCCGGAGGCGGCCAAGGTCGCCATCGATGTGAAGTGGGTCGGCTTCGACATCCCCAATGAGTTTGTCGTCGGCTACGGACTGGACTACGCCGAGAGGTACCGGAACCTGCGGTTCGTCGGCACTCTGGCCCCGCACGTCTACGGCGGCTGACGGGCGCCGCGGCCTGCTGGGAACCTGGCGGGGTTTTCCGCCGTTGGAGCAGGGGAAGGCGGTTTTGTTAACAGTCCACGGCGGCGTCGGGTGACAATGCTGGGGTACCGTCCGAAGGTCAGTCTTTTTCGAGACTGAGGATTACACAGCTCATACACCACGAATACACCGCAATACACCGCACGCACAGGCGCCCCTCCAGGGCTGCCGTGCCTCACTGTGGCAGGAGGGACGGGGCGGCTTCGCCCCGTATGGATGGACGTGAAGCGCTACTTCCGTGGGCCGGTCATGTGGATCGTGCTGGCCGTCCTCGCCGTGGTCGTGTTGATGCAGGTCGTCGGCTCGTCCGGCGGCTACAAGTCGGTGGACACCAGTCAGGTCGTCAAGGCGATCAACCAGAACCAGGTCCAGTCCGCCGAGCTGACGACCGGCGACGAGCACAAGGTAAAGATCGAGCTCAAGGACAACGTCGCCAAGATCTCGGGCAGCAACAAGCTCCAGGCCACCTACATCGGTGACCAGGGCGTCGATCTCGCCAAGACTCTGCAGGCCAATGCCCAGAAGCCGAACGGGATCCCCGACGGGTACAACGTCTCGACGTCGAAGCAGAACCCCTTCGTCGGGATCCTGCTCTCGCTGCTCCCGTTCGTGCTGATCGTCGTGGTCTTCCTGTTCCTGATGAACCAGATGCAGGGCGGCGGCTCCCGGGTGATGAACTTCGGCAAGTCGAAGGCCAAGCTGATCACCAAGGACACGCCGAAGACGACGTTCACCGATGTGGCGGGCGCCGACGAGGCGGTCGAGGAGCTCCAGGAGATCAAGGAGTTCCTGCAGGAGCCGGCGAAGTTCCAGGCCGTGGGCGCCAAGATCCCCAAGGGTGTACTGCTGTACGGCCCGCCCGGTACGGGCAAGACGCTGCTCGCGCGAGCCGTCGCGGGTGAGGCGGGCGTCCCGTTCTACTCGATCTCCGGCTCCGACTTCGTCGAGATGTTCGTGGGTGTGGGCGCCTCCCGCGTCCGCGACCTGTTCGAGCAGGCCAAGGCCAACGCCCCGGCCATCGTCTTCGTCGACGAGATCGACGCCGTCGGCCGGCACCGCGGCGCGGGCATGGGCGGCGGTCACGACGAGCGCGAGCAGACGCTGAACCAGCTGCTCGTCGAGATGGACGGCTTCGACGTGAAGGGCGGGGTCATCCTGATCGCCGCCACCAACCGGCCCGACATCCTCGACCCGGCGCTGCTGCGGCCGGGCCGCTTCGACCGGCAGATCGCCGTCGACCGTCCGGACATGCAGGGCCGACTGGAGATCCTCAAGGTCCACCAGAAGGGCAAGCCGGTCGCCCCGGACGTCGACCTGTCGGCCGTCGCCCGCCGCACCCCCGGCTTCACCGGTGCCGATCTGTCGAACGTGCTGAACGAGGCCGCCCTGCTGACGGCCCGCAGCGACAAGAAGCTGATCGACAACCACTTCCTGGACGAGGCGATCGACCGTGTCGTGGCCGGTCCGCAGAAGCGGACCCGGATCATGAGCGACAAGGAGAAGAAGATCACCGCGTACCACGAGGGCGGTCACGCCCTGGTCGCGGCGGCGTCTCCGAACAGCGACCCGGTGCACAAGGTCACGATCCTCTCCCGCGGCCGGGCCCTGGGCTACACCATGGTCCTGCCCGACGAGGACAAGTACTCGACCACGCGCAACGAGATGCTGGACCAGCTCGCCTACATGATGGGCGGCCGGGCGGCCGAGGAGCTCGTCTTCCACGACCCGACCACGGGCGCGTCCAACGACATCGAGAAGGCGACCGCCACGGCCCGCGCGATGGTCACGCAGTACGGCATGACCGAGCGGCTCGGCGCGATCAAGTTCGGCTCCGACAACTCCGAGCCGTTCCTGGGCCGCGAGATGGCTCACCAGCGCGACTACTCCGAAGAGGTCGCCGCCCTGGTGGACGAGGAGGTCAAGAAGCTCATCGAGGCCGCGCACAACGAGGCGTGGGAGATCCTCGTCGAGAACCGGGACGTCCTGGACAACCTGGTGCTGGCGCTGCTGGAGAAGGAGACGCTGAACAAGGAGGAGATCGCCGAGATCTTCGCCCCGGTCGTCAAGCGCCCGGCCCGCCCGGCGTGGACCGGCTCCTCGCGGCGTACGCCCTCCACCCGTCCGCCGGTGCTCTCCCCCAAGGAGCTGGCCCCGGCGAACGGCGCCCAGCCCACCTCGGCGGCTTCGCTGACGAAGAGCGCGGCACCGGAGGACGCCGAGCGTCCCGAGGGATCGGGCTCCGGTTCGGAGAGCTGATATCCCCCCGCCGGGGGCGGTGCCCGTCCCCGGCGGACCCGGAATGAACGCCGTGTCCACCAGGTTCTAGCCTGGTGGACACGGTATTTCGCGTTCGTGTGCGTATGTGAGGAACGAGGCAGCTCCATGATCGACCCGGTGACGCTGAACGGCGAGAGCCCTATTGGCGTGTTCGACGAGAAGCGCGCCGAGAACGCGATCCGCGAATTGCTGATCGCTGTCGGCGAGGACCCGGACCGGGAGGGGCTGCGCGAGACGCCGGGGCGGGTGGCCCGTGCGTACAAGGAGATCTTCGCCGGGCTGCGCCAGGAACCCGAGGACGTCCTGACCACCACCTTCGACCTGGGCCACGACGAGATGGTGCTGGTCAAGGACATCGAGGTGATGTCCTCCTGCGAACACCACCTGGTGCCCTTCGTGGGCGTGGCGCACGTCGGCTACATCCCGTCCCTCGACGGCAAGATCACCGGGCTGTCCAAGCTGGCCCGGCTGGTGGACGTCTTCGCCCGCCGCCCCCAGGTCCAGGAGCGGCTGACCACGCAGATCGCCGACTCCCTGATGCGGATACTGGAACCGCGCGGGGTGATCGTGGTGGTGGAGTGCGAGCACATGTGCATGACCATGCGCGGGGTGCGCAAGCCCGGCGCCAAGACCCTCACCTCGGCCGTCCGCGGCCAGCTGCGCGACCCGGCCACCCGGGCGGAGGCGATGAGCCTCATCATGGCCCGCTGAGGGGCCGCTCAGCACCCCTCGGGCGGCCTGGCCGGCCGCTGTACCGAGCCGGCCGAGCTGCTCGGGGCGCTCCGGCGGCTCAGGCGCGGGCCGCCGCGCTCGGGCCGTTGCCGTCGCGGTCGTCGTCCTCCGGGAGCTTGCAGACCCGCTCCAGGAAGAACGCGGCCGCCACCACCCCCACGGCCGCCACCACCGAGGCCCCGGCGTAGAGCGCCTGGTCCCGGCGGGCGGGGACATCGAGCTGTTCCATGGCCAGGAAGACGCCCACACCGCCGTACATCCCCGCGACCAGCGCCGCCACCAGCGCACTGGCCTGCCCGAAGACCACCGCGCGGGCGGCCACCATCGGGTCCACGCCCTTGGCGCCGGGCTGACGCTCCCGCTGGGCGCGCAGCCGGGACCGCAGCGACAGCGCGGTGGCGGTCAGCACGACCGCGATCAGGGCCAGCACGATGGGCGCGGCCACCGGGACGCTCGGCAGCGAGCCGAACGTGTCCCACAGCCGGGCCCCCGCCCACGACACCAGACCGGCCGCGGCGAACAGCCCGACCAGCACCCCGATCCGAAGTTGCCTCACCGAGCGGTCGCCCCTCAATTCAGTACGTGCCAACGTCCCCGGAACCTACCCGGACCAACGTCTACTCGGGCAGTCGCAGTTCCAGATCGGTGCGGACCCGGACCCCCTCCTGGCCCACCGCGGCCAGCAGCCCCGCGACCGCCCCCCGCCCGGGGACCTCGGCCTGCGGGTCCACGTCGTTCCACGGCACCAGCACGAAGGCGCGCTCATGGGCGCGCGGATGCGGCAGGGTCAGCTCGGGGTCGTCGGACACCACGTCCTGGTACGCCACGATGTCCACGTCGATGGTGCGCGGGCCCCAGCGCTCGTCCCGCACCCGCTTGAACGCCTCCTCGATCGCGTGACCGCGCTCCAGCAGCGAGGACGGCGGCAGCGTCGTCTTGATCAGCACCACCGCGTTGAAGTACGTGGCCTGGGTGCCGGACTCCACCCCCCACGGCTCCGTCTCGTACACCGGCGACACCGCCTTGACCCGCAGGCCCGGGGTGTCCTCCAGCGCGTCGATGGCGCCCTGGAGGGTCTCCAGACGGTTGCCCAGGTTGCTGCCGAGCGAGATCACCGCCCGTTTGGGGTTGCTCAACGTCACATCGGCGGCGTCCACCTGTTCCAGCACGGAGGTGGGAACGGGCTGCACGGTCGGGTCGCTGCTGCTCATGCTCGGCTCCGGGTGATGGTGATGGTCACGTCGTCGAAGGGCACGGTGATCGGGGCCTGCGGCTTGTGCACCACGACCTCGACCTCCCGTACCACCTCGTGCTGGAGGCACCGGTCCGCGATCCGTTCGGCCAGCGTCTCGATCAGATCGACCGGCTCACCCCGTACCACGTCCACGACCTCCTCCGCCACCACGCCGTAGTGGACGGTCCGGCCGAGGTCGTCGTCGGCCGCGGCGGGCCGAGTGTCCAGGCCGAGCACGAGGTCCACGACGAAGTCCTGGCCCTCTTCGCGCTCCTGGGGGAGCACGCCGTGGTGCCCGCGAGCCTTCAGGCCGCGCAGCGCGACACGATCCACCTGAATCACTCCTGCTGGTCGTCGGTACGCGGGCACGCCCCGGCCCGGCCGGAACGCACCACCCGTCCCCCGCCGTTTGCGGGGGTACCTGCCTCGAATCTACCTGCGGGCCCCGGCGGCACCCGCCCATGGGGTGGGCGGCGCCCGCTGCCGGCGCTCCGTGCCACAGCCTTCTACCCCCACCTCGGGGGGCTCGAACGAAGGCGGGCTCAGCCCGGCGCCAACCGGTCGTCGCCGGGGCCTCCGGGACCGCCCGGCTCGTCGTCGTCACTCTCCGCGAGCACCGGGGAGCCGTGGTGCGACCAGACCTTCCAGCCGTCCTCCGTGCGGCGGAACACGTTCGTGGCCACGACCAATTGGCCCACCAGCGGGCCGAGCTGGCCCTCCTCCTCCGCGGGGGCGCCGCTCAGGATGTTCTCGGTGCAGGTCACCAGGGCGGTGTCGGACATCACCGACACCTCGACATCGGTCAGGAAGAACTGGATGTAGTCCGTGTTCGCCATGATCAGCGCATAGGAGCGGAGCACCTCGCCCCGGCCGCGCAGCACCGGCCAGCCCGGGTGGACACAGGACACCTCGGTGTCGGGTGAGTCCAGCCACAGCCGTTGCAGGGCGGCGTGGTCGCCCTGCTCCACGGCCTCGTACAGCGCGGTGTTCACCAGCGCCACACGTTCGCTGTCCGTAAGGGAAGTCACAGCGCTCCCGCCGGGTTCTCGGCCGCTTCGATGGCCCGCGCCACGCGCACCGCGTCCGCGCTGGCCCGTACCTCGTGCACCCGGACCGCCCAGGCGCCCTCGCGCGCCGCGATCGCGGAGACCGCCGCCGTGGCGGCGTCCCGCTCCCGGGCGGGCGGCGGGGCGCCGTCGGCACCGGCCAGGACGCGCCCCAGGAACCGCTTGCGGGAGGCGGCCACCAGCAGCGGCCGGCCCAGCTCCCGCAGCGCGGACAGATGGGCCAGCAGCGTCAGGTCGTGCCCGGCGTCCTTGGCGAAGCCCAGGCCCGGGTCGACCACGATCCGCTCCGGGGCGATACCGCCCGCCACCGCCTGCTCCAGGCGGGTGCGCAGCTCGGCGACGACCTCGCCGACCACGTCCGCGTAGACCGCCCGGTTGTTCATGTCGATCGACTGGCCGCGCCAGTGCATCACCACGAACGGCACCCCGGCCGCGGCCACCAGGGGCACCATCGCGGGGTCGGCGGCGCCGCCGCTGACGTCGTTGACCAGCCGGGCGCCGGCCTCCACGGCCCGCTCGGCCACCGCGGCCCGCATGGTGTCCACGCTGATCACGACCCCGGCCGCGGCCAGCTCCCGGACGACCGGGATCACCCGGCGCAGCTCCTCGGCCTCGTCGACGCGTGCCGAACCGGGGCGGGTCGACTCACCGCCGACGTCCACCAGGTCGGCCCCGGCGGTGACCAGGTCGAGACCGTGCTTGACGGCCAGTTCGGTGTCGAACCACTGGCCGCCGTCGGAGAAGGAGTCGGGCGTGACATTCACCACGCCCATCACCGCGCACCGGTCCCACCGCGGCAGTCCGGTCACTTGGCCCCGCCCATGCAACGTGCTCATGTCCCCAGCCTA
>NZ_BBOX01000005.1 GCF_001553455.1 Streptomyces hygroscopicus subsp. hygroscopicus | reverse complement strand
AAACACGCCCTGGGCGCAGAGGATGCCGTCTGGATCAGGCCGCCTGCCGCAGCTCGTGGCCGTCGGCCAGGTGCCGGTGGGCGCAGGGTCGGGGCTCGGGGCGCGGTCCGCGGCGCAGCAGCCGGGGCAGGGCCAGACAGACGAACCCCTCGGCCTGCATCGCGGCCAGGCCGATCCGGGGCAGGTCGCGGGTGTTGCGGAAGACCACGAAGCGCGGCTCCCAGCGCGGCTGGAACTTGGCGTTGAACTTGTACAGCGACTCGATCTGGAACCAGCGGGAGAGGAACACCAGCAGCCCCCGCCAGCCGCGCAGCACCGGGCCGGCGCCCAGCTTCTCGCCGCGCGCCAGGGCCGAGCGGAACATCGCGAAGTTCAGCGACACCCGCTTCACGCCCAGCTCCGGGGCGGCCCGCAGCGCGGCCACGATCAGCAGCTCGTTCATGCCCGGGTCGGCGCTCCGGTCGCGCCGCATCAGGTCCAGCGACATCCCGTCCGAGCCCCACGGCACGAAGTGGAGTACGGCCTTGAGGTCCCCGTACGGGCCCTCCTCGGCGCCCTCGGCGGCGGCCTTGTGGGCGGTGGCGATCACCGCGTCCCCGTCCGCCGGGTCGCCGATCCGGCCCAGCGCCATCGAGAAGCCGCGCTCGGTGTCGGTGCCCCGCCAGCCGGCCGCGGCACGCCGGATGGTCTCCAGCTCCTCGGGGCTCAGCTCGGCGGCGCGCCGCACCCGGGTCTGGTAGCCGGCCCGTTCGATCCGCTTGACCATCTGGCGCACGTTGCGCATGGCACGCCCGGACAGCGTGAAGTCCGCCACGTCGACGATGGCCTCGTCGCCGAGCTCCAGCGCGTCCAGACCGGTCTCCCGGGTCCACACCTCGCCGCCGGTCTCGCTGCACCCCATCACCGCGGGGGTCCAGGAGTGGGCCCGCGCCTCCTCCATGAAGCGGGCGATCGCGCCGGGCCACGCCTCCACGTCGCCGACCGGGTCGCCGCTGGCGAGCATCACCCCGGAGACCACCCGGTAGCAGACCGCGGCCTTGCCGCTGGGGGAGAAGACCACGCCCTTGTCGCGGCGGAGCGCGAAGTGGCCGAGCGAGTCGCGGTGCCCGTGGGCGGCGAGCAGGCCCCGCAGCCGCTCCTCGTCCTCGGGGGTGAGCCGGGCGGCGGGGTGTTCGGGGCGGAAGGCGAGGTAGACGGTGGTGGCGACGGTCAGCAGGCCGAGCGCGCCGAGCGAGTAGCCGACGGTGTAGTCCGCGCCGTGGCGGTAGTCCACCGGCCCCTCGAAGCCGAACAGGCCCCACAGGACGTGTTCCAGCTGCTTGCCGAACGACGGGCGGCCCTGGATGGTGTCCGGGTGCGAGCGGACGATGAGCAGCCCCACACCGACGCTGACCGCGCCCATCCCCACGAAGTTGGTCAGCGCCATCCAGCGGCTGCGCGGATCCGGCAGCGCCGCGAACTCGGCGCGGTAGCGGACCATCACCCCCAGCAGGATCAGGGACAGGGCCATGCCGGCGACCGAGTGCCGGTAGAGCAGCTGTGCGGCGGCGCCGATGGGCAGCAGCCCCACGGCGGCGACCCAGGCCCGCCGCTTACGCCGTTTGAGGCCGTGGGCCAGCATCAGCAGCAGCAGACCGACCACGATCGAGGCGGCCGCCGCCAGGGAGCTCACGGCGCCCGGCAGCAGCTCGGCGAGGGCGTGCACCCTGCTGTGCCGCAGCCGGGGGAAGACGATGTCCATCAGCCCGATCAGCCCGCAGGCGGTGCCGACGGCCGTCGGCACCGCCTCCGGCCTGGGGCCGCGCAGCAGGCGCCGAAACCGGGTGGGAACCTCTCCGGACGTTTCGGCATCTTGACTGTCAGACATTTGTATTCCCGTCGCATCGGTCAAGGGGATCTTTGATTCTGTTGCGCGGTATCCGCACGATTGCGTCCAGTAAGACGGCATATGAGGGAGTGGGGTTGCTTCTCCGGCACCGCTGGGAGGTGCCCCAGGCGGCAAGGGGAACCGGCCGCCCGGCAGAAAGATAGTGATGGGTCTCACGAGCAACAACATCGTGATCGCTGCGGCCGTCGCGGCGTTGCTGCTGTTCGCCGCCACGGTATGGCTGTGGCCCCGGCTGGCCGGGCGCGGGGTGGTTCCGGTGCTCGGCCGGGTCGGCTTGTTGCTGGGGACGCAGCTGACCGTGTTCATGGCGTTCGGATTGTTCGCCAACCAGTCCTTCGGGTTCTACGGCTCCTGGTCGGACCTCTTCGGTACCCAGGACGAGCCGGGTGTCGTGGTGGACCACGACACCCCGGGCACCCGGGTGCGGGTGACCGACACCCGCCATCTGGCCGTGGCGGGCAGTTCGTCACCCGAGGTCGCCGGGCGGATCGAGAAGGTGAACATCCAGGGACCGGTCTCGGGGATCGCCAGCCCCGCGTACGTGTATCTGCCGCCGGAGTACTTCCGGCCCGAGTATGCCCGGCGGACCTTCCCGGCCGCGCTGGTGCTGACCGGGTACCCGGGAACCACCGAAGCTCTCATCAATGGCTTGAAATACCCGCAGAACGCCCACAAACTGGCCTCATCGGGGAAAATGCAGCCCCTGGTCCTGGTGATGATGCGGCCGACCGTGGCATCGCCGCGCGACACCGAATGCGTGGACGTCCCCCGGGGGCCGCAGACCGAGACGTTCTTCACCAGGGACGTACCCAAGGCCGTGTCCCAGCACTACCGGGTGGGCAAACAGGCCCGTAACTGGGGTGTCATCGGGAATTCCACCGGCGGCTACTGCGCCCTGAAGATGGCGATGCGCCACCCCGACGCGTTCTCCGCCGCCGCCGGGCTCTCCCCGTCGTACGAGGCCCCCATCGACGCGACCACGGGCGACCTCTTCGGCGGCAGCGAGCGGCTGAAGCGGGAGAACGACCTGATGTGGCGGCTGGACCACAAGCCGGCGCCGCCGGTGTCGCTCCTGGTCTCCAGCAGCGAGCACGGTGAGAAGAACTACAAGGACACCGTGCGCTTCGTGAACAAGGTGAAGCGGCTGAACCGGCGCGGGGAGCCGACCCGGATCTCGTCGATCATCCTGGGCACCGGCGGCCACAACTTCAACACCTGGCGGCGGGAGGTCCCGGCCGCGCTGGAGTGGCTCGGCGGCCGTCTCAGCGACCGCTGAGACCGCGTCTCGCGCCATCCGGTCACCCGGTCACCCGGTCACCCGGTCACCCGGTCACCCGGTCACCCGGTCCGGTCCCCCGGTCACCCGGTCAGGCCCGTGATCCCGGACCGGGGCGGCCCGTGGCGCCGGACCTCGGGCGGCCCGTGGCCCGGGTCACCCGGTGCGACCCGCCGTCCGCGCGGGTCGCACCGGGTGGGGGACTTCCCCGCGGGGGTCCGGGGGCGGCCGGGGCGCGGGCCGTGGCCGGGCGGGGCGGAGCCCTACGCGTCGGCGACGGTCTGGAGCCGGACGTCCCCGCGGGCGATACCGCCCGCGTCGGCGTCGATCGAGCGGCGGAGGGCCTCGTGCAGGCGGGCCGGGGTGAGGACGCCGAGGAAGCGGTCCTCGTCCAGGACCGCGATCCAGCCCGCGTCATGCTGGAGCATCGTGCTGAACGCCTGCTTGAGCGGCGCCCCGACCGGCAGCCACGCCTCCATCCGGCGCGCGTGGTCCCGTACCAGCCCCTCCGCGCCGTCGGCCGCGTCCGCCGGGATCCAGCCGTGCAGCCGTTCCGCGTCGTCCAGGACGACGGCCCAGCGCGCCCCGTCCGAGGCCAGCCGGGCGGCCGCCTTGGGGAGCGGGTCGTCGAGGTGGACGACGGGCGGCTGCTCCAGGTCACCGGGTTCGATGGGGGTGACCGACAGCCGCTTCAGCCCGCGGTCCGCGCCGACGAAGTCGGCCACGTACGGGGTGGCGGGCGCGCCCAGCACGGTGGCGGGGGTGTCGAACTGTTCGATCCGCCCCGACCCGTAGACCGCGATACGGTCCCCGAGCCGGACCGCCTCCTCGATGTCATGGGTCACGAAGAGCACCGTTTTGCGTACCTGTGACTGAAGTCGCAGGAATTCGGTCTGCAGATGTTCGCGTACGACCGGGTCCACCGCGCCGAACGGCTCGTCCATCAGCAGCACCGGCGGATCCGCCGCCAGCGCGCGGGCCACCCCGACGCGCTGCCGCTGACCGCCGGAGAGCTGGTCGGGGTAGCGGTCGCCGTAGACGGACGGGTCGAGGCCGACCAGGTCGAGCAGCTCGGCGGCGCGCTCCCGCCCCTTCTTCCGCTGCCAGCCCAGCAGGTGCGGCACGGTGGAGGTGTTCTCCAGCACGGTCTTGTGCGGGAAGAGCCCGACCTGCTGGATGACGTAGCCGATGCGGCGGCGCAGGGCGACCGGATCCGCCTCGGCGATGTCCTCGCCGTCCACCGCGATCCGCCCCGACGTCGGCTCGATGAGCCGGTTCACCATCTTCATCGTCGTCGTCTTGCCGCAGCCCGAGGGGCCGACGAGCGTGACCAGCTCACCCTCCGCCACCTCGAAGGAGAGGTCGTCCACGGCCGTCGTGCCATCGGCGTAGCGCTTGGTGACATGCTCGAAACGGATCATGGCTCCCCATTGTTGCCGCATTCGTGGCAGAGATTGTTGCTGTTGTGTGGCGATCGGACGAGATTGTCATCTCCCGGGGTTAGGGTCACCAGGAATTGGTGAAGGGGAACAGGCCCGCGACCCCGGCGGGGGAGGTGAGCGTATGGCCGACGGAAACTGTCTGATCAGTAACGAGTGGATATGCGGTGAGTATGTACGCACACGCGGTCAGGAGCTGACGGACGCGACGCTCGAGCATGTGTGGATCACGCTCGCCTCGGTCGCGATCGGCCTGGTGGTCGCCTTTCCGCTGGCCCTGCTGGCCCGCCGGTGGCGGGTCGTGGCGGGGCCGGTGCTGGGAATGACCACCATCCTCTATACGGTGCCGTCGCTGGCGATGTTCTCGCTGCTGCTGCCCGTGTTCGGGGTCTCGGCCGCGGTGGTGATCACCGGTCTGGTGCTCTATTCGCTGACGATCCTGGTGCGGAACATCATGGCCGGTCTGGCCTCGGTGCCCGAGGAGGCGCGGGAGGCGGCCCGGGGCATGGGGTACGGCCCGCTGCGGCTGCTCTTCGGCGTGGAGCTGCCCCTCGCGCTGCCCGCGCTGATGGCCGGGTTGCGGATCACGACCGTCTCCACGGTCTCGCTCACCACCGTGGGCGCGATCATCGGATACGGCGGTCTGGGCAACCTCATCTACGAGGGCATGCGCAGCTTCTTCAAGGCGGAGGTGCTCACCGCCTCGGTGCTGTGCGTGGCACTGGCGGTCGTGGCGGATCTGCTGCTCCTCGCCCTCCAGCGGCTGCTGACGCCGTGGGCGCGCAAGAGTCGGAAGGGCACCACCTGATGGACGTCGTCGCCAAGGCGTGGACCTGGCTGGCCACCGGTTCGCACTGGGCGGGGCCCGACGGGGTGTGGCACCGGCTCGGCCAGCATCTGTTCCTGACCTTCGTCTGCCTGGCGATCTCCTGCGCGGTGGCGCTGCCGATCGCCGTGGCCCTCGGCCACATCGGCAAGGGCGGCGCGCTCGCGGTCAACATCTCCAACGCGGGACGCGCCGTGCCCACCTTCGCCGTCCTGGTGCTGTTGCTGCTCAGCCCGCTGGGGACGCACGGCCAGTGGCCCACGATCATCGCGCTGGTGCTGTTCGCCGTCCCGCCGCTGCTCACCAACGCCTACGTGGGCGTGCGCGAGGCGGACCGGGAGGTCGTGGAGGCGGCCCGCGGCATGGGGATGACCGGCGGCCAGCTGATCCGCCGGGTCGAGCTGCCGCTGGCGTTCCCGCTCGTCATGACGGGCGTGCGGACCGCCGCGGTGCAGGTCGTGGCCACCGCGACACTGGCCGCGCTGCCCGGCGGCGGCGGGCTCGGCCGGATCATCACGGCGGGCTTCCGGCTCACCGACACCCCGCAGGTGGTGGCCGGTGCGGTGCTGGTCGCGGCCCTCGCGCTGGTCGTCGAGGGCGTCTTCGTGGTGCTGGGGTGGGTGCTGGACCCGATGCGGCGCAGGACGGGGCGGCGGGCCGCGGCCCGGCTGCCCGCCGACCAGGCGCCGCAGTCACCGGCGCTGACGGCATAAGCCGCAGGAGCCCCCGGGCGGAGGACGCCCGCGACCGGATGCCGGGCCCGGACGGCGCGCACAACTTCGACAACTATGGATGGGAAACCCATGAGCAAGATCTATCGGGCGGCGGCTGCCGTGGCGGGGGTCGCCGCACTGACGGCCGGTCTGACCGCCTGTGGCGGCGACAGCCTGGAGAAGTCGGGCGGCGGCGACAGCTCGGGAAAGCCGGGCAAGGGCTCGCTGGTGATCGGGTCCGCCTCCTTCGCCGAGTCGAAGATCCTCGCGGAGCTGTACGCGGGGCTTCTGAAGGACGCCGGCTATTCCACTTCGATCAAGACGGTGGACGCCCGCGAGCTGTATGAACCGGCCCTGGAGAAGGGCCAGATGGATGTCGTACCGGAGTACGCGGCGACGTTGGCCGAATTCCTCAACCAGAAGAAGAACGGGTCGAATGCCGCCCCGGTGGCCTCCTCCGACGTCGACGACACGGTCACGGCGCTGAAGAAGCTCGCCGAACCGCGCGGGCTGAAGGTGCTGGAACCCGGTAAGGCGGTGGACCAGAACGCCTTCGCGGTCAGCCGTGACTTCGCGAAGAAGCATGGTCTCAAGACGCTCTCCGACCTCGGGAAGTCGAAGCAGAAGGTCACCCTCGCGGCGGGCGACGAATGCCCCAAGAGGCCCTTCTGCCAGCCGGGTCTGGAGAAGAAGTACGGCATCGAGGTGGCCGGGATCGACCCGCTGGACATCGGCAGCGTCCAGGCCAAGCAGGCGGTCAAGGACGGCAAGGACCAGATGGTCCTGACCACGACCACGGACAGCACGCTTGATCAGTTCGGGCTGGTGCTGCTCGACGATGACAAAAATCTGCAGAATGCCGACAACGTGCTTCCCGTGGTGAATGCGAAGTCCGCCGGTTCGCAGAAGATCGCGGACACCCTGAACAAGCTCAACAAGGTGCTGACGACCGCCGATCTGACCGAACTCAACAAGAAGGTCGACGCCGAGCGGCTCAAGCCGGCGGATGTCGCCGAGGAGTACCTCCGGGACAAGGGACTGGTGAAGTAGGATCAAAGCCCCGCCCGGGGAGAGGCTTGGCAAGGGATCATGACCGCGCCCCCGCCGTATTTGCCAACGGATTGACAACGGATCTGGCCCGGCGGGCACCCAAGCGACCCCTTTGCACGGTAAGTTTCGGGCCATGTCACGTGGACGCCACCGCCAATCCCCACCCCTGCACAGGCTCCTTCTCCCCGCTTCGGTCGCAGTCGCGTCAATAACCTGTGCCGCCGGTGCCTGGCTGGTCGGCGACACGGTCGTGATCCGCGGGCTCGCCGCGACCGCGGCCGCCGCCGCGGTCGTCGGCGCCGTCCTGATGCGCCGCTGGGACCGCTCGGCCGGCCGCCGGGTCGCGGAGGCCACGAGCGAGACCGCGCGCCACGGAGATGAAGTACGAGGGAAGCGGAGTCGCGAGCTGGAGGCGGACGCCGAGACGGACGAGCGACG
>NZ_BBOX01000004.1 GCF_001553455.1 Streptomyces hygroscopicus subsp. hygroscopicus | reverse complement strand
GGCCACGAGCGAGACCGCGCGCCAGGAGATGAAGTACGAGGAGCGGATCGCGGAGCTGGAGGCGGACGCCGAGAAGGCGAGCGAGCTGCGCGCCGCGCTCAACACCCGGCTGCGCGCCAAGCGGGCCGAGCTCGCCCGGCTGCGCAATGAGCACGCCGAGCTGCTGCGCCGCTACGCCACGGCCGAGACCGAGCGGGCCAGCGCCCTGGAGGGCCGCCGCCGGCTCGCCCTGGAGGCCGCGTCCCCGGCCAGGGAGCTGGAGGCGGCGGCGGCCCGGCCCGCCGGGTCGCGGGAGCCGGACGAGCCCGCCACGGGGACCGCGGTGCCGTCGGCCACCGCGTACGCCAAGGCGGACGAGGCGCTGAGCCGGCTCAGGGAGAGCGCGCGGCGGCAGAAGGAGCGGCGCGAGCGGGCCGCCGCGGCGGACGCACGGCCCGACGGCAGGCGCGACATCCGGCCCGACGACAGGTCCTCCACGTGGTCTGACGACAGGTCCGACATGCGGTCCGACGACAGGTCCGGCATCCGGCCCGACGACAGGGCCGACACCCGGTCCGGCGACCGGATCGAGGGGCAGGAGAAGGGTGCGGAGCGGGACGGCCGGACGGCCCGGGACGCCCGGGGCGAGAACCGGGACCAGGGCGGTGCCGCCGCGCCGGGGAAGTCCCCGGCGGCCGGCGGGCAGGACGACGACGGCCCCCAGGAGCCGCGTACCCACGCCCGTACGGCCGCCTCGGCGGTGGTGCCGTATGCCGCGGCACGCCGGGCCGCCTCCCGTTCGGAGGGCGGCTTCGACTACTTCGGCACCCAGAAGAAGCACCCGAAGAAGCAGCAGCGGGAGCCCGATCCGGCCGAGGAGGAGGACCTCGCCGACGTGATCGGCGACGAGACCCTCGCGGAGACCAGGAAGGGCGCGGTGGGCGAGGTCATCGACCTGACCGCGCACGACGACACCGAGCAGATCGACCTCGGGGAGCTGCGCAGCGCCATCTCGTAGGCCCCGTCAGGCCCGTCAGGCCCCGTCAGGGAATCGCCCGCGCGGCCCGCCGACGCCGTCCGGTGGTGCTCGGTGGTGCTCGGTGGTGCCTCCGGGGGTGGCGCCTACTTGTCGATGTCGCCGACGACGAAGAAGAGCGACCCCAGGATCGCCACCATGTCGGCGACGAGGGTGCCCGGCAGCAGCTCGGTGAGCGCCTGGATGTTGTTGTACGAGGCCGAGCGGAGCTTCAGCCGGTACGGGGTCTTCTCGCCCTTGGAGACGAGGTAGTAGCCGTTGAGGCCGAGCGGGTTCTCGGTCCAGGCGTAGGTGTGGCCCTCGGGCGCCTTGAGCACCTTCGGCAGCCGCTGGTTGATCGGGCCCGGCGGGAGTTCCTCGAGCCGGTCCAGGCAGGCGTCGGCCAGCGCCAGCGAGTTGTGGGTCTGCGCCAGCAGGCATTCGAAGCGGGCGAGGCAGTCGCCCTCCTCGCGGACGACGACCTCGAGGACGTCCCGCAGCTCCCCGTACGCCAGGTACGGCTCGTCGCGCCGCAGGTCGAAGTCGACGCCCGAGGCCCGCGCGATGGGGCCGCTGACCCCGTACGCGTGCACCGTCTCGCGGGCCAGTACGCCGACGCCGCGGGTGCGGCCTCGGAAGATCTCGTTGCCGAGCACCAGGTCGTCGTACACGCCCATCCGCGAGCGGACCTCGGCCACGGCCTGCCGGGCCCGGCCCAGCCAGCCCGCCGGAAGGTCCTCCTTGAGGCCGCCGACCCGGTTGAACATGTAGTGCATCCGGCCGCCGGAGACCTCCTCCATGACGTGCTGGAGATCCTCGCGCTCCCGGAACGCGTAGAAGATCGGCGTGATGCCGCCCAGCTCCAGGGGGTAGGAGCCGAGGAACATCAGGTGGTTCAGGACCCGGTTGAGCTCGGCGAGCAGCGTACGGGTCCACACCGCCCGCTCCGGGACCTCCATGCCCAGCATCCGCTCGACGGCGAGGACGACGCCGAGTTCGTTGGAGAAGGCGGACAGCCAGTCGTGACGGTTGGCCAGCATGATGATCTGGCGGTAGTCGCGCGCCTCGAAGAGCTTCTCCGCGCCCCGGTGCATATAGCCGATCACCGGCTCGGCGCTCCGCACCCGCTCCCCGTCGAGGACCAGCCGCAGCCGCAGCACCCCATGGGTGGAGGGGTGCTGCGGGCCGATGTTGAGCACCATGTCCGTGCTCTCCGCGGCGCCGCCGACGCCGACCGTCGTCTCCGTCATGTCCCCAGTCTCTCAGCTCGCCGAACGCCTCCCCGCGGGCGCTCCCCGGCCCCGGCGACGGCCCGGACCACCGGCCTGGCGACGGCCCGGGTCCGGCCCGACAACGGCTCGGGTCCGGCCCGGACCCAGGCCCGGACCCCGGCTCGGGTCTGGCCCGGACCTCGGTTCGGGCCCGGCTCGGATCCCGGTTCGGGTCTGGCCCGGACCTCGGTTCGGGCCCGGCTCGGACCTCGGCTCGGATCCGGCCCGGACCCCGGCCCGCCCC
>NZ_BBOX01000003.1 GCF_001553455.1 Streptomyces hygroscopicus subsp. hygroscopicus | reverse complement strand
CCCCGCCCGCCCCTCGGCTCGGGTCTGCCCCGGCCCTCGGCCCGGACCCTGGCCCGGACTCCGGCCCGGACCCCGCCCCCGGGTAGGACTCCACCGGGCACCGGGCCGCCGCTCACGGGCGGGCCGCGGGTGGCGTCTGCCCTCGCTCACGGGGCTGGTCGCAGGTGGTGGAGGGCGGCGCAGGCGGGGCCCACCGGGTGGAGGAGCCAGGTGAAGGCGCCCAGACCGGCGGGGTCGGTCAGCCCCGCGGCCTCGCCCGCCGCGCCGAGGGCGCGGACGTAGCCGGTGGGGTCGGTGGAGGCCAGGGCGAGCGGGGGGCGGCGGGCGTCGACGCCCAGGGCGCGCAGCGCCTCGCGCTGGGTCATCAGCCCGGAGCCGGGCCCGGCCGCGGCGGCGCACGCGTCCATCGCGACGTGCGCGGTCAGATCGCAGGAGCCGTCCGGGACGGGCCGGACCTCGCGCCCCTCGCGGAAGCCGGTCAGCGTGCCGAAGGGGGGCCGGGCGGCGCGCTCGTGGGCGTAGTCGACGGCGACCGCCAGGCCCGCCCGCAGGGAGCGCACGGCCCGCGCCCAGGCCGCCTCGCGCGGATGGCCGATCTCGGCCCGCAGCCCCGCCTCGGCGCCCGCCAAGGGCCACCAGCGGGCCAGCCACTCGGCGTCGGCGCCGTCCACCGGGGCGCCGAGCCGCTCGGTGCCGTCGCCCGCCGCGAGATCCACCTCGACCCGGCGCGGCACGCCGTCCGCGTCGGTCTCGGCGACGTCCACCGGGACGTTGTCGAGCCACTCATTGGCGAACAGCAGCCCCGTGCACCCGTCCGGCGGGGCGTCCAGCCAGGCGATCCGCCCGTCCAGGCCCGCCGGGCGCTCCGCCCGCTCCACCGCGTACGGCCGCAGCCGCCGGGCCAGCCCGTGCGGCAGGCCGGGCGCCAGGGCGAGCACTCCCGTGAGCAGTTCGCCCCGGCCGGCGCCCAGGTCCACCAGCGCCAGCTCAGCCGGTCTGCCCAGCGCCTCGTCCACCCGGCCCAGCAGCTCCGCGACCGCTCGGGCGTAGAGCGGTGAGGCATGCACGGACGTGCGGAAATGCCCCGCCGGGCCCTCCGCGCTCCGGTAGAAGCCGCCCGCCCCGTACAGCGCCCGTTCGGTCGCTGTACGCCATCCGGTCCACTCGTGCTTCTCAGTTGCCACCCCGCCACGCTAAGCGCGTTCGTATCCACCTTGGGGAGTAGGACCGGCCGGTACGGATCGCCCCTCGGGCTGACCCGGGAGGGTCGGGGCGATGCCTACGCTGGGTGACGTGCAGCGCCTCTACGAATTTCTCCGCAGGCATCCGACAGGGGTGGACACCTTCTGGGCCGTCCTCCTCGTCGGTTCCGGGTTCCTGTGGCTCGTAGAGGCGTCCATCGGCGCGGACTCCCGGATCGTGGGCGGGCCGATCGTCCTGGCGCTGGGTACGACGATCGCGCTGCGCCGCCGGGCCCCCGAGAAGATGCTGGGGCTGGCCATCCTGTGCGGTCTCGCCCAGATGGCCGTGGACATCAGGCCCAACCCCACCGACTTCGCCATGCTGGTGATCGTCTACACGGTGGCGGTCACCTCCTCGCGTCAGGTCTCCCGCTTCGCGCTGGGCGCGGCGGTCTGCGCGCCCCCCCTCGCGACCCTCCGCTGGCCGCCGCACGCCCACCAGACCTGGTGGGAGACCGCGGTCTCGGCGGTTTTCATGTCCATCCCCTTCGTGCTGGCCTGGGTGCTCGGCGACTCGATCCGCACCCGCCGGGCCTACTACGCCCAGCTGGAGGAGCGCGCCGCCCGGCTGGAGAAGGAGCGCGAAGCCCAGTCGAAGGTCGCGGTGGCCGCCGAGCGCGCCCGGATCGCACGCGAGCTGCACGACGTCGTGGCGCACAACGTGTCGGTGATGGTGGTCCAGGCGGACGGCGCCGCGTATGTCATGGACGCCTCGCCCGAACAGGCCCGGCAGGCGCTGGAGACGATCTCCAGCACCGGCCGCCAGGCGCTCGCCGAGATGCGGCGGCTGCTGGGTGTACTGCGCACCGGGGAGCCGGGCGAGGAGAACGAGTACGTCCCGCAGCCGGACGTCGAGCAGATCGACGAGCTCGTGGAGCAGGTGCGCGGCGCCGGGCTGCCGGTGGAGTTCAAGGTCGTGGGCAGCCCGCGCCAGCTCCCCAGCGGGGTCGAGCTGACCGCGTACCGCATCGTGCAGGAGGCGCTCACCAACACCCGTAAGCACGGCGGCCCGGACGTGGGCGCGAGCGTCCAGCTCACCTACTTCGACGACGGGCTCGGGCTGCTGGTCGAGGACGACGGGCGGGGATCGCAGCGCGAGATGTACGAGGACGGCGGCGCCGACGGCAGCGGCCACGGGCTGATCGGGATGCGGGAGCGCGTCGGCATGGTGGGCGGCACGCTCGACGCGGGGCCGAGGCCGGGCGGGGGCTTCCGGATCAGCGCGCTGCTGCCGCTGAAGCCGGTCCGTTGATCTGATAGGTGCTGTAGGCCGACTGCCAGGCCAGAGGGAAGGGACCCGTCCGGATGTCGATCCGCGTCATGCTCGTCGATGACCAAGTGCTGCTGCGCACCGGTTTCCGGATGGTGCTCGCCGCCCAGCCCGATATGGAGGTCGTCGCCGAGGCGGGCGATGGGGTGGAGGCGCTGGAGGTGCTGCGCGCCACGGAAGTGGACGTCGTCCTCATGGACGTCCGGATGCCCAAGCTGGACGGGGTGGAGGCGACCCGGCGGATATGTGAGCGGGAGGGGGCGCCGAAGGTCATCATCCTGACCACGTTCGACCTGGACGAGTACGCCTTCTCCGCGCTCAAGGCCGGGGCGGGCGGCTTCATGCTCAAGGATGTGCCGCCGGGGGAACTGCTCGCGGCGATCCGCGCGGTGCACAGCGGTGACGCGGTGGTCGCGCCCAGTACGACGCGCCGGCTGCTGGACCGGTTCGCACCGATGCTGCCGGGCGGCGGGGGAGCCGGTGGGTCCGGGGGCCGGGCCCGTCCGGAGCTGGAGCGGCTCACCGACCGGGAACGCGAGGTGATGCTGCTGGTCGCCCAGGGGCTGTCGAACGGTGAGATCGCGGCGCGGCTGGTGCTGTCCGAGGCGACCGTGAAGACCCATGTGGGCCGCATCCTGACCAAGCTGGAGCTGCGCGACCGGGTGCAGGTGGTGGTGATGGCCTACGAGACGGGGCTGGTGCGGGCCGGGGGACCGGCCGGACCGGCGCGCTGAGGCGGCCCGGGGACGGCTGCCTTGTGGTCGGTGCGGGTGTTCTGCGGTTGGTCTTCGCGGGGCCGTCCCGTCGTTGGCCCTGACCGCCGTGGTGCCGGCGTGGACGTCTTACGGTGGGCGCGGGCGTTTCGCCGCAGGGGCGGGCGCCTTACGGCCCGTTTCGCGGCGGTTTTCCGCATGGTGGGGAAGGGCCCGCGCTCTGTCGCAAGGCGCCTATCGCAGGACGCTCTCCAGGAAGTCGCTGCCCAGGCGGGCCACCGAGGTCAGGTCGAGTTGGTGCAGCACATAGCGGCCACGGCGGCGGGTGGTGAGGAGACCGGCCTTCTTCAGGACGGCGATATGGCGGGACACCTCCGGGGGCGTGATGCCGTACGACTCGGACAGCTCACCGGTGGTGTGCGGGCCGCGGGCCAGGGTGCGGCACAGGCGCATGCGCATCGGGTGGGCCAGGGCGTCGAGGCGGCGCTGGACCAGCTCCAGGGCGGCGGGCGGGGGCAGCTCGGGGGCGGCGATCGGGTACTGGATCACCGGCCGCCAGCCAGGGGCGTGGACGACGAAGAGATGCGGCCAGCCGAAGGCGGTCGGGATGAAGGTGACGCCGTCGCCGGACGCCGTCGTACGGCCGCCCGCCAGCTTGTCGACCAGGATGCTGTCCCCGTCCCCGGACAGGGACAGCGCGGCCGAGGCCGACGCCAGCGCCTCCGCGAGCCCCTTGCGCTGCAGCAGCTCCGCCTTGTGGCGGGCGTCGGCGGCCAGCTGGATCCCCACCCGCCGCCAGGTGTCCGCGAAGAACGCCTGGTCGCAGTCCTCCAGCAGCCGCCGCAACCACACCCGCAGCCCGTCCGGGTCCGCCAGCATGCGATCGGTGAAGGCCGCCTGCCGGGGCCCCCGGGCGGCGGCCATCTCCCGGACCCGGGCCCGTTCGCCCGCGTCGACCAGCGGCGAGGGGGTGTGCCGGGCGTACGAGGCGGAGCAGGCGATCTCGAAGGCGGCGGCCACGAACGTCTCGTCGTCGATCCGGTCCAGCGCGTCCAGCTCCTCCGCGAGCGTCGCCCCGGGGACGGCCGGGAGCAGCAGATCGGAGCGCGCCGAGCGCCACAGGAAGTCCGCCTCGTGGAGCCGGTCCGCGAGATCCGGTTTGAGACCGGAGGCGGTGGCGGTGGCCCAGCCGTGCAGCCCGGGGTGGTGGCCGGGCTCGGACAGCACATGGAGCGCTGCGCCCAGCTCGGCGAGCGGGGACGGGCTGAAGACGATGCGCTCGGGTGGCAGCCCGGCGATGTCGATGACGGTGGCCATGACCCCATGGTGCGGGAGGCCGCACCCGCCGCCGCCCTCGTTTGACGGCGATCGTCAATCGGCGTGACGTCCGCCCGGCGCCGGGCGGACGGTCGAGCCATGTCCCTCACCGAGCAGTACGTACTCGATCTGTACCGGGCCGCCCAGCGCGGCGAGGCCGCCCCGCCCGCACCGGGCCGGCACGACTGGCACACCCTGCGGGAGCTGCGGACCTACCGCGACTTCCGGGCGGTAATGGCGGAGCGCCCGGCCCGCCGCGGCCGCCTTACGGATGCGTTTCGTGCCCGTGGCCGCCTCACGGATGCGTTGCACGCTCGTGACGGTCTTACGGACGTGCTGCGCCCCCATGGCGGTTTTACGGATGCGGCGCGTGCTCATGGCGGTCTTACGGGCGCGCCGCGTGCGCGTGGCGGTCTTACGGACGTGATGCGCCCCCATGGCGGCCTTACGGACGCGCCGCGCGCCTATGGCCGCCTCACGGACGTGATGCGCGCTCAAGGCCGCCTTATGGACGCGTTGCGTGCTCAAAGCCGCCTTACAGTGCGCGCCATACGGGCCGTACGGGGCCTCAAGGCGCCAAGGGCTCTGCCGGAGCGGCTCGCCGCTCTGCGGCGCCGGTCAGCCGTCCCGCCGCATGAGCTCCCGGACCCGTGCGAGGAAGGCGTCGACCGCGGCCGTGACGTCCTCGGCCGTCCACTCCAGTGCGGGTGAGGCGACCGTCACCTCCGTCATGGCCAGACCGGGCGGCCCCGGCTCCTGCCAGCGCCGGAACAGCGTCGTCCGGGTCTCCTCCGCCAGCCGCACCCCCGCCTCGTCCAGCACCGCCGCCGGATACGGCAGCCACACCTGGAACTGGTGGGTGTGCGGCACCTCGGGATGCACCCGGGACCACCCGACCCCCGCCGCCGTGAACGCCTTCCGCAGCGCCTCCGCCACGACCCGGGCGTGCACCACGTACGACGGAAGCCTCGGCAGCTCGCGGTCCAGACCGGCCAGCGCGGCGAGCGCGGCCGGCCACTGCTGGAAGAGCTGGCCGCCGTACCGGTGGCGCCACGCCCTGGCCTCCGCCACCAGGCTCTCCGGCCCGGCCAGCGCCGCCCCCGAGATGCCGTCCAGCGACTTGTAGAAGGACACGTAGACGGAGTCCGCCAGGGCGGCGATCTCCGGCAGCTCCCGGCCGAAGTGCGCCGTGCACTCCCACAGCCGCGCCCCGTCGAAGTGCACCACCGCGTCCCGCTCCCGGGCCGCCTCCACGACCGCGACCAGCTCCTCCCATGAGGGCAGGACGAATCCGGCGTCGCGCAACGGCAGTTCGAGGGCGAGGGTGCCGAACGGCTCGTCGAGGTCGCGGACCTCCTCGGCGGTGGGCGGCCGCGGTTCGCTCGTCGGGCGCACCGCGCGCAGCCCGCTCACCGTCAGATACGCGTCCCGCTCGTGCACCTCCAGATGCGCCAGCGGATGCACCGCCACCACCGGGACGCCGGTGCGCCCCGCCCAGCAGCGCAGCGCGATCTGCTGCGCCATGGTGCCGGTGGGGAAGAACGCCGCGGCCTCCATGCCGAGCAGCGCGGCGACCCGGCGCTCCAGCTCCTCCACGACCCCGTCGCCGTAGACGTCCACCCAGCCGTCGCCGCCGTAGGACGGGTCGTCGGCCGTCAGGGCGAGGGCGGCCAGCCAGTCGGCGATCCGCCCCTCCGCCGGCCCGTGCGCGAGCGTCCGCTCGGAGCCGTGCCAGGCCGCGATGCGGCGCGCCCGGGCGGCCTGCTTCCCGTCGCCGTCCGTCCCGCCGTCCGTCCCGCCGTCCGTCCCGTCCGTCCCGCCGTCCGTCCCGCTCGTCCCGCCGTCCGTCCCGCCCCCGTCGCCGCCCGTACCGGCCTTACCGTCGCCCGTCCCGCCCGTACCGGCCTTACCGCCGGTCGTCCCGCTGGTCGTCCCGCCGCTCGTCCCGCCCCCGCCGCCGTCCGTCCCGCCCCCGTCGCCGCCCGTACTGTCCGTACCGCCCGTTTCGCCGGGAGCCCCGGTCGCCTCGACCGTGTCGTCGGCGTTGTCGGCGTTGTCGGCGTTGTCGGCGTTGTCGGCGTTGTCGGCAACCTGGTCCGTGTGGCCTTCCGCGCCGCTGCCCGCGCCGCCCGTCTCGTCCGCCATGGGGCGATGATGTCGTACGGGCGTCCATCGGACCACAGAGTTATCCACAGCCCCGGGCGTGCGGCCAAACCCCCCGGAAACACTCGCGTAGCATGGCGGGGAATCGTCCGGTACCCCCTGAGGACTGGAACGGAAGGCCGCTGTCGCGTGAACGCACAACCACTTCCCGAGCCGCAGGACCGACCTGCCCGGCTCACCGTCGGGGTCGTCGGCGCCGGTCGCGTCGGCCCCGCCCTCGCCGCCTCGCTCCGGCTGGCCGGGCACCGTCCGGTCGCCGCGTCCGGCGTCTCCGACGCCTCCGTGCGCCGGGCCGCCACCCTGCTCCCCGAAGTCCCCGTCGTCCCGCCCTCCGAGGTGCTGGCGCGGGCCGAGCTGGTGCTGCTCACCGTCCCCGACGACGCCCTGCCCGAGCTGGTCAGCGGCCTTGCCGAAACCGGTGCGGTGCGCCCCGGCCAGCTGCTGGTGCACACCTCCGGCCGCTATGGCGTCAGTGTGCTGGAGCCCGCCCTGCGGGCCGGTGCGCTGCCGCTCGCGCTGCACCCCGTGATGACCTTCACCGGCACCTCGGTGGACGTCCAGCGGCTGGCCGGCTGCTCCTTCGGCGTCACCGCCCCCGAGGAGCTGCGGCTGGCGGCCGAGGCGCTGGTCATCGAGATGGGCGGTGAGCCCGAGTGGATCGCGGAGGAGTCCCGTCCGCTCTATCACGCCGCCCTCGCCATCGGCGCCAACCACCTCACCACACTGGTCGCCCAGTCCCTGGAGCTGCTGCGCGCGTCCGGGGTGGAGGCCCCCGACCGGATGCTCGGCCCGCTCCTCGGCGCCGCCCTGGACAACGCGCTGCGCAGCGGGGACGCCGCGCTGACCGGTCCGGTGGCGCGCGGCGACGCGGGCACGGTCGCCGCACACGTCGCCGAGCTGCGGCGGCACGCCCCCCAGGCCGTCGCCGGCTATCTGGCCATGGCCCGTACGACCGCGGACCGGGCGCTCGCGCACGGTCTGCTCAAGCCGGAGCTCGCGGAGGACCTGCTGGGCGTGCTCTCCGACGTCAGCGATGTGCGGGGCCGGGGAGGGAGCGAGGCATGAGCCCGAAGCTGTGGACCAAGGCGTCGTACGGGGAGCCTGATGTGGAGCTGTTCCGCCATCGTTCGGAGCTGGACGCGGCGCTCGCCCACTTCGCCATGCCGGGGCGCACGGCCGTCGTGATGACCATGGGCGCGCTGCACGACGGGCACGCCTCGCTGATCCGCGCCGCCCGCGCCCGGGTGGGCGCCAAGGGCCTGGTGACCGTCACCGTCTTCGTCAATCCGCTGCAGTTCGGCGCGGGCGAGGACCTCGACCGCTATCCGCGCACCCTGGACGCCGACCTGGAGGTCGCGGCCGGGGCGGGTGCGGACATCGTCTTCGCCCCGGCAGCCGAGGAGGTCTATCCGGACGGTGAGCCGCGCGTCCGGATGGCGGCCGGCGCCATGGGCGAGCGCTATGAGGGCGCGTCGCGGCCCGGCCACTTCGACGGCATGCTCACCGTCGTCGCCAAGCTGCTCCACCTCACCCGCCCCGATGCCGCCTTCTTCGGCGAGAAGGACGCCCAGCAGCTGGCGCTGGTCCGCCGGATGGCGCGCGACCTGGACTTCCCGGTCGAGATCGTCGGCGTCCCCACCGTCCGGGAGGGCGACGGGCTCGCCCTCTCCAGCCGTAACCGCTATCTGTCCGCCCAGGAGCGGGACACCGCGCTGGCCCTGTCCCGGGCGCTGTTCGCGGGGCGCGACGCGGGGCTGCTGGCGGCCGGGGAGGCCTCGGCCGGTGCGGAGGAGCACGAGCTCATACGGGTCGCGTCCCCCGCCGCGGTGCGCTCGGCGGCGCGTGCGGTGCTCGACGAGGCGGCCCGGTGCGAACCGCCGCTGGTCCTCGACTACCTGGCCCTGGTCGACCCCGCCGACTTCACCGAGGTCCCGGACGGACACACCGGCGAGGCGGTGCTGGCCGTCGCGGCCAAGGTCGGCGCCACCCGCCTGATAGACAACATCCGCCTGTGGTTCGGAGCCGCCCGATGAGCCGTCCGACCGGGCGGCCGGCGACCGGCGCCACGACCCCCGCCACCGCCCTGCGCGCCCCCGCCCCCGGCTGGGCCACCGAGGCCGATGTCGTGGTCGTCGGCTCCGGTGTCGCCGGGCTGACCGTCGCGCTGCGCTGCGCCGCGGCCGGGGCCAAGGTCACCGTGGTCACCAAGGCCCGCCTGGACGACGGCTCCACGCGCTGGGCCCAGGGCGGCATAGCCGCCGCCCTCGGCGAGGGCGACACCCCCGGGCAGCACCTGGACGACACCCTGGTCGCCGGCGCCGGGCTCTGCGACGAGCGGGCCGTACGGACGCTGGTCACCGAGGGGCCCGGCGCGGTGCGCCGGCTCATCGCCACCGGCGCCCGCTTCGACGCCGACGAGGACACGGGCGAGATCCTGCTGACCCGCGAGGGCGGCCACCACCGCAGCCGGATCGCCCACGCGGGCGGCGACGCGACCGGTGCGGAGATCTCCCGGGCCCTGGTGACGGCGGTGCGCGCGGCCGGTATCGACACCGTGGAGAACGCCCTGGTGCTCGACCTGCTCAAGGACGGCTCCGGCCGGGCGGCCGGGGTCACCCTGCACGTCATGGGCGAGGGCCGGCGGGACGGCGTGGGCGCGGTGCGCGCGGACGCGGTCGTCCTCGCCACGGGCGGTATGGGCCAGATCTTCTCCGCGACCACCAACCCCGCCGTCTCCACCGGCGACGGGGTCGCGCTCGCGCTGCGCGCGGGGGCCGAGGTCAGCGACCTGGAGTTCGTGCAGTTCCACCCCACGGTGCTGTGGCTGGGCCCGGAGGCACAGGGCCAGCAGCCGCTGGTCTCGGAGGCGGTGCGGGGCGAGGGCGCGCACCTCGTGGACGCCGACGGGGTGCGCTTCATGCGGGGCCGGCACGAACTGGCCGAGCTGGCGCCCCGTGACATCGTCGCCAAGGCCATCATGCAACGGATGCGGGAGCGCGGCGCCGAGCACATGTACCTGGACGCCCGCCACTTCGGGGCGCCGATGTGGGAGCGGCGCTTCCCGACCATCCTCGCCGCCTGCCGTGCGCACGGCATCGACCCGGTGACCGAGCCCATCCCGGTCGCCCCCGCCGCGCACTACGCGAGCGGCGGGGTCCGCACCGATCTGCGCGGCCGCACCACCGTCCCCGGTCTCTACGCCTGCGGGGAGGTCGCCTGCACCGGCGTGCACGGCGCCAACCGCCTGGCCTCCAACTCCCTCCTGGAGGGCCTGGTCTTCGCGGAGCGCATCGCGGAGGACATCACCGCCGGGCCGCGGCCCGGCGGTGCGG
>NZ_BBOX01000002.1 GCF_001553455.1 Streptomyces hygroscopicus subsp. hygroscopicus | reverse complement strand
TGGTGCGAGGCCATACCGGCGTTGTTCACGGCGAAATCGAGACCGCCGTACGCCGTGACCGTGCGCTCGACGGCCGCCCGCACGGAGTCTTCGTCGGCGATGTCGACCGTGACGGCCAGCGCCTCCCCGCCGTCTTTCCTGATCATCTCGGTGGTCTCGGCCGCTGTGGCCTCGTCGATGTCGGTGACGGTGACGGTGGCGCCCTGCCGGGCCAGCTCGATCGCCGTCGCGCGGCCGATTCCGCTGCCGGCACCCGTCACGAGTCCGATCTTTCCGGAGAAGTTGTTCATGATGACCTTTCGATGCGGTGACTCACGCCAGGCGATTCCTGATCCGCCCAGGCGGTGTTGTACGGGTAGGGCGACGGCTGGTGATGGATGGCCTCGTGCAGGCGGGGCGCGGTGGACCGCTTCGTCACGCCTCGGTTCCGGCCGCGGCCGTCCGCGCGGTCGCGAGCACGGTCGGCGGCGGGATCCTGTGCGCGCCCCGTGGGCGCCGGGGCCGTCGCATCGGCCGCCGGTCAGCCGAGGGGTACGACGATGCCGTTGCCGTGCTTGCCCGTCTCCGCCTCGTCCAGCAGCAGCGCGGCCAGCGTGGTGCGGGAGATCCTGGGCGGCAGCAGCGGTCGCCGCAGTTCCGCCAGCGGCACGATGCGGCGGGTGGGGCTGAGCGGGCCGTCCGTTACGTCCGGGGCGTGGAACACCGTGGCGCCGGCCTTCAGGGCGATGGCGTCGGCCTCGGCCTTCTCGGCCAGTTCCGACCCGACGAACATCCGCATCACCCCCGCGTAGATCATCCCGCCGGACCGCCGTGACACACCCGAGCCCAGTGCTCCGAGCCACACCGTGCGGACGTTCGCCGCGGCGAGCCTCCTGGCCCCGGCGATCAGCGCGCCCGGGCCGTCGCCCTTGCCGATGCCGATGGCCGAGACGGCCACGTCGACGTCGGTCAGGTCGGGAAAGCTCTGCGGGGCGGTGACGTCGGCCTGCCGGATCTCGACCTGCCGCGGCGCGGGCACGGTGACCTTGGCCGGTGTGCGGACCAGGGCCACGACCTCGTGTCCGCGCTCCAGCGCTTGGCCGACGAGCGTGCCGCCGGTGCGGCCCGACGCTCCGAGTACTGCGATGCGCATGATCAACCATTCCTTGACTGAACAACTGTTGGTGACTTGAGTAAACAACCGTTGGTTAGGAATGTCAAAGCGCGGGCGACCTGTAGGGTGAATCTGTCGCTGAGTCATTCACACTGGTCGGAAGGGGGGCGAAGGTGTCGCCTCAGGAGCGGTCCGCTCCCCGTCGCCGCAATCCGCGCGGGCAGGGGCAGGTGCTCAAGGCCCAGCTCGTGGACGCCGCGGCCAAGCTGCTGGCCACCCTCGACCAACCGGAGACGCTGACGCTCCGGCAGGTCGCGCGTGAGGTCGGCGTGGCGCCGGCCAGCATCTACAGCCACTTCCCCGACCTGAGCGCACTGATCCAGCATGTGCTGCGGCTGCGCTACGAGGAACTGGCCCGGCTGATGGACGAGGCCGCGCGGCCCGCCGCGAGCCCGCTGGCCGACCTCGTCGCCCGGTGCGCGGCCTACGTGCACTGGGGAGTCGACCAGCCCGGCCACTACCGCACCCTCTTCGGCGGCCGGATGCCCGCCGACCTCGTCCCCGGGGCGGCCCACGGTGCCGGGGCCGAGCTGCTCGGTGCCGTCGTCGCCTCCCTGGCGGCCGCGGCCACCGGGGAGCGGAAGCGGTCCGCGGCGGATCAGCAGTGGCAGGCCGGACTCATGCTCTGGACCGCCCTGCACGGTCTGGTCAGCCTCTACAACGACCACGGCGCCATCCCCTGGCCGCCCTTGGACCACCTCATCACCGACCTGATCAGCGTGCACACCGGCCGGCCGGCGGCCGAGATCACGCCTCTCCTGACCCAGCGCGAGGGGTGACGCGGCCCCGCCCGTCTCCGCGGCACGCGGGGCCGCGGAGACAGGCACGCGCAACCTGCCTCTGCCTCCTCGACGGCGGGTCCGGCGCCGCGCCGGTGACCGGCCGGGCAGCCGTGCGTCTCCTCCGGCCCTGGCGTGCGCGCTGGTCACAGGCCCAGCACGCGCCGGGCGTTCAGATGGGCGATCTTCTCCTTCACCTCGGGCGCGAGGTCGCACTTCTCGATCGAGGCCACCGCCTCGGCGGTGGCCTCGTACGGGTAGTCGATCGCGAACATGACCGCGTCGGCCCCGATGCTCAGCACGGCGGCCTGCACGGCCTCCGGGGCCGGCACCCCGCTCGTGGTGATCAGGACGTTGCTCCCGAAATACTGCGACGGCATCCGCTCGAGCGGCGCGTCGACCTGGAGCGTGCGGTAACGCGAGTCGAAGCGGGATCGCTGGAACGGCAGGAACTCGCCGAGGTGCCCGAGGATCAGGGTCGCACCGGGGTGCCGGTCGAACACTCCGGCATAGATCAGCCGCATGGCGTGGCCGCCGGTTTCGGCCTGCCAGCTCCAGCTGGCCCCGTACATCTCGGGTCGTCCGCGCATCACGTGCCAGTCGTCCTGGGGCAGTGAGCCGGGGTGGAGGTACAACGGCACACCGAGCTCCTCCAGCGCGCTCCACAGCTCCCCGTACGCGGGATCGTCCAGGTACCGGCCCTGTGTGTGGTCGTTGACCAGCGCTCCTTTGAAGCCGAGCCGCTCGACGCAGCGTTCCAGCTCGGTCACGGCGGCGGCGGGGTCCTGCAGGGGCAGGGCGGCGAACCCCGCGAAGCGGGTCGGGTGGCGGGCGATGGTCCGGGCCAGGTGGTCATTGGCGAACCGGGCGTTGTCGACGGCGGCGCCCGCGTCGGTGTCGGCCTGGATGCCGGGGACGCTCAGCGACAGGACCTGGATGTCGATGCCGTGCGCGTCCATCTCGGGCAGACGGTGCTCCTCGAAGTCGGCCAGGCGGCGCCGGCAGTCCTCGGCGTACTGGTCGCTGACCCGGATCTTCTGGGGCGTCGGGGGCTGGCGCGCGAACAGCTCCGGGATGATGAATGCTTCTTCCAGCGCGATATAGGTCATGACAGGACTCCTTCGTCGTCTGTCCTTGTGGTGGTGTGCCGTGGGCGGCGGCGGAAAGAGGGCGAAGACCGGCTGCCCGCCGGGCGGGGTGTGTCCGCCCGCCCGGCGGATTCCGGCCCCCGGCCCGCCGCCGGGGCGCCGGTCGGCGCCGCGCGGTCAGCCGTTCGGCGACCGCGACGGAACGGAGCCGGCAGCGGTGCCGTCGCGCGTGCGGTGGACGGCGCCGATGTGGGCGTACCAGTCGATGAGTTCGGGTCGGTCGACGCCGCCGGGGTCGGCCACGGTGTGCGGCGGGTCTCCGCGCAGCAGGCGTTTCACCGGGACTTCGAGTTTCTTGCCGGTGCGGGTGTGCGGTATGCCGGGGGCTTGGATGATCTCGTCGGGGACGTGGCGGGGGGAGGCACCGTGGCGTATGGCGTCGCGGATCTTCGCGCGCAGCACGTCATCGAGGCCGGTGCCGTCGGCGGTGGTGACGAACAGCGGCATCCAGTAGCCGCCGCCGTCCTGCTCGACCCCGACCACGAGGGCTTCCGCGATCTCCTCGAGCCGCTCCACCGGGCCGTAGATGTCGCTGCTCCCCATGCGTATGCCGTGGCGGTTCAGTGTCGCGTCGGACCGGCCGTGCATGATCACCGAGCCGTGGCCGGTGACGGTGATCCAGTCGCCGTGCCGCCACACCCCGGGGTAGGCGTCGAAGTAGGCGCCGCGGTAACGCGAGCCGTCCGGGTCGTCCCAGAAGTACAGCGGCATCGACGGCATCGGCCGGAGCACCACCAGCTCTCCCACCTCGCCCCGCACCGGCTTGCCGTCCGGGCCGAAGGCTTCCACGGCCACGCCCAGGCAGGGGGCGGACAGCTCACCGGCCCGCACCGGGGTGGTGGGCGCGGCGCCCAGGAACGCGGTGACCACATCGGTGCCGCCGCTGGTGCACATCACCTGCGTCCCGGGCCCGAGCCCGCCCGCGACCCAGTGCTGCAGGTCGGCGGGGAACGCCGAGCCGGTGACCCCCAGGCGCTCGAGCGAGGCCGGATGGTGGTCGGCGAGCCGCACACCGGCCTTGCGGCAGGCCGCCAGGTAGCCGGGGCTGGTGCCCAGGACGTTCACCTCCAGGCGGGCCGCGAGCCGCCAGAGCGCATCGGTGCCGGGATACGTCGGGCTGCCCTCGTAACAGACGGCCGTGGCCCCCAGCAGCAGACCGGAAACCAGGACGTTCCACATCATCCAGCTCGGTGTGGTGTGCCACAGCAAGCGGTCCCCGGCGCGCAGGCCCAGCTGCAGACCCAGGTTCTTCAGCTGCTCGAGCACGACCCCGCCGTGCCCGTGCACGATGCCCTTCGGCCGTCCCGTCGTGCCCGAGGAGAACACGACCCACAGCGGATGGTCGAACGGGACGGGTACGGGGGCCAGTTCGGCGTCGCGATCGGTGAGCGCGGACCACGGGAGGGCATCGGGTGCCATCCGTGTCGCGTCCCCCACGGCGATGGTCGCCGAGAGGGTCGGCAGCGCCTCGCGCAGGGCCTGTACATCGGCGCTGCGGTCGATGTGCTTTCCGCCGTGGCGGCAGCCGGTCGCGGCGATCAGCACGGTCGGCCGGAGCTGTGCGAACCGTGCTTCGGCCGCGGCGGCGGTGTAGTCCTGCCCGCACACCGCCCAGGTCGCGCCCAGGGCGGCGGTGGCGAGGAAGGCCACGACGGCCTGCGCGCCGTTGGGGAGGTATCCCACCACCCGGTCACCCCCGCGCACGCCGAGTCCGGTGAGCGCCTGCGCGAGTGAGGCGACCTGGCGGCGCAGTTCGTCCCAGGTGAGGGCCACCGGGCCGGCGTCCTCGGTCACCGTGATGACGGCGGTGTCGGTGCCGGTCCGGCCGCGGAAGACCTCGGCCGCGTAGTTCAGCGTGGCTCCGGGAAACCACACGCTTCCCGGCAGCGCCTCGGCCGCCAGCGCGGGCCCCGCCGGGCGCTGGGGGAGGCCGAAGTAGTCCCACACCGCGGCCCAGAAGCCGTTCACGTCGTCGACCGACCACGCCCACAGCGCGTGGTAGTCACCGCTCAGGTCACGTCCGGCGCGCCGCCCGGCGAACCGCGCGAAGTCGGTGATCCGGGCGCGCTCGACGGCCTGTGGCGTCGGGGTCCAGTCCGGCTGCTCCGCGCTCACCCGGCGTTCCCCGCCTTCGTGGTCTGAAGCAGCGCGACCGTCGTACGCATCGCCTTCGCGGCCAGCGCCTCGCCCAGCGGGAGGCCCTGGGCGTCGGCGAGGGTGACGAACAGCCGGTTCCCGCCGTCGCCACAGCACGCGATCGGCAGCAGCGCCCCGGTGTCCACCGAGGTGACCAGCTCGTTCTCCCGGACCAGAGCGACGATGTGTCCGGTCGTGGTGGCCACCCAGACACCGTCCCGGGTCGCCCAGATCCCGTCCGGCCGGGCATCACCGCCGACCAGGCGGGCGAGGTCGGCATAGGTGCGCCGGTCGGTCAGCGCCCCGTCGTCCGCGACGGTGAAGGCGGTCAGCCGTTGCCGGGCGGTCTCGGCGACGAGCAGGGTGCGTCCCTCGTCGACGAAGGCCAGGCCGTTGGGGAACTCGACGTCTTCGGTGGCCACGCCGACCGACCCGTCCGCGGCGACGCGCACCAGCCGGCCCGGCCTCGGCGGCTCACCGGCGTGCGCGGCGAAGCCGACGTCGTCCACGTACAGGTTGCCGTGCGGGTCGCCGACCATGTCGCCGAGCGGACCGGTGGCCACCGCGCTCAGGTCCGCGTAGGTGGCGAACCGCTCACCGGTCCACACACCGATGCGCCGCTCGTGCATCATGGCGCCGACCAGCCGCCCGTCCGGCAGGAACCACAGGCCGTTGGGGACCGCGTCCAGCGGGATGCCCCGCCAGGGACCGTCGTGGTCGGTCCACAGCTTCCCGCCCTGCGTATCGGACAGCCACAGCGCACCGCGCTGCCAGCGGGGACCTTCCCCCCACCTCATCCCGGCCGCGTACGTCTTCACGCGCTCACCTCCTGCGTCAGTACCGTCCGCGCCAGGTTCCTGGTGGCCTGCTCCAGTTCGGCCGTGTCGGCGGCCAGCGCGAAGGTGTAGCGGTCCGGACGGATGATCGCCGCGGCTGCCGCGTGGGCGGTCAGCCAGCGGTCGACGGCCGGCCCGGTCTCCGGGACGACCACCACGCCGAGCCGATGCCACATCTGCCGCGCCTCCTCGGACACGGCGGAGGTCAGGGCCCGGTTGCCGACGACGGTGAAGCCGTATCCGCTCACATCGTCCAGCCGCTCCCCGTCCACACCGCGCGGCTGCGGGCTCAGCTGCCCGGTGGCGCCGCCGGGCTGGGCGACCAGGCCCGGTCCCAGCAGCGGCCGGAACCTCTCGACCGTCTGCGTTCCGTTCGGCTCGGGCACCGCGCCCGTACCGAGCGCTTCGATCAGATTGGACTGCCGGGCGGATTCCTCGATGTAGGGGCGCACATGCGGGGCGCGCTCGGTTTCGTAGGTGTCGAGCAGCTCCGCGGGGCTTTCGCCCCTCACGACGGCGGCGAGCTTCCACGCCAGGTTCGCGGCGTCGCGCATCCCGGAGCACATGCCCTGGCCGAGCATGGGCGGCATCTGGTGGGCGGCGTCGCCGGCGAGCAGCAGGCGGCCGGACCGCCAGCCGTGCACGAGCCGGGCGTGCCACTCGTAGGTGTCGGTGCGCATGATCCGGTAGCTGCCCGGTTCCAGCCAGCGGGCCAGCAACTCGTACACCGACCGTGGTTGTTCGAGTTCCGCGGCGTCGTCCTCGTCGAGCAGCATGAACTCGAAGCGGAGCATCGGCGGGAAGATCGGCAGGTAGGTCACCGGCCGCTTCCCCCGGCACAGGATGAATCCGCTGTCCGTCGGGAGCCGTGCGGGGTGTTCGAAGGGGTGGACGTCGATGATGAGGGAGCGCTGAGTGCCGTGCAGGTCCTCGACCTCGGCGTTCATCGTCCGCCTGACGAAGGAGTTGGCGCCGTCCGAGCCGACGGCGTAGCCCGCCGTGAGAGTGGTTTCGGCTCCGGTCGACCGGTCGAGCAGCGTCAGCCGCACCGCCGTGTCGGCCTGCTCGATCGCGCTGACCGTCCAGCCGAACCAGAGGTCCACGTTCGCGTCGGCCGCGAGCAGGCCCCGCAGCCGCGACTCGAAGTCCGGCTGGTGGAACTGGTAGTCGGTGCGCCAGCCCTGGTCCGACTCCTCCTCGGGCAGCATCTGCTGGAGGAAGGCGTGTCCGTCCTCCCGGTGCAGTGTCCAGGCGGTCTGGCGCAGGAACCGGTGTTCCATGTCCTGCGCGCCGAGGGTCTGCAGAAGGCGCATGATCTCGTCGTCGAGATGGGTGGCGCGCGGATGGTGGCAGACGAGCCGGTTGGGATCGATGGCGGCGACCCGCAGACCCTTCATGGCCAGCAGCCGTGCGAGGGTCAGCCCCACCGGGCCGCAGCCGACGACGGCGACGTCATAGGTGTCCATGGTGTGCTCTCTCACTGTGTGGGTCCGGCCGTCGGCTCCTTGACGCGCGGCGAAGGAGCGGAACGGCCCTGATTCTGGAGTGCTCGTCCGCCGGCGGCCAGGGTGAGGGCCGCACCGAGGACGGCGGGGACGGCGAAGGAGACGAAGTTCCACCGGGGTTGCAGGCCGGCCGCGAGGATCCAGCCGCCGAGCGTCGGGCCGGCGATGGCGCCGAGGCGGCCCACACCGAGCGCGACGCCCACCGCGCTCGCCCTCATGGTCACCGAGTAGGAACGCGAGATGTACACGTTGATCAGTCCCTGGACCCCGACCGCCCCGCAGCCGCCGATGATCACGACGGCGTAGAGCACCGGCAGCGGAAGGCGGGCGCTCATGGCGATGATCGCGGCGGCTCCGAGGAGGAAACAGGCCGTGATCGGCCCGCGTGATCCGGCACGGTCGGCCAGCAGCGCCATGGCGAGCCCGCCGACGGTGGCGCCGAGGTTCAGCAGGACGAGGAAGGTCTGGGAGTCCTGCAACGGATAGTCCGCCGTCTGCATCAGCTTCGGCAGCCAGGTGTTCACGCCGAAGATGAGCAGGAACGACAGGCCCGCCATGGCGCAGAACATCACGGTGGTGCCGAGGTAGGGCGGCTTGAGCACGAGCCACCGGCCGCGGCCGTCCATGACCGGGGCCGACGCGCTGACCGCCCGGTGATACTCCGTGGACTCGGGCAGCCAGACGAAGGCCATGGGCAGCAGAACCAGACCGGCGATGCCGCCGACCAGGTACTCCAGATGAAAGCCGTGCCCGGTCAGCAGCGTGTTGGCGACAAGGGCCGCGAACGAACCGCCGACGGCGGTCCCGCACTGCACGATTCCCGAGAACAGGTTCTTCCGTCCGGCTGGGGCGAGTTCGAAGATCAGTGGGCCCATCGCCGGATAGATCGCACCGACACCGAGCCCGACGACGAATCGGCCCACGCCGAACAGCGCCGGGATCGGGGCCGCGGCGCAGGCGAACATCCCGGCGCTGACCACCCCGATACTGATCAGCGTCGTGCGGCGGCGGCCGAACCGGTCGGTGAACTGGCCGACCAGCAAGGAGCCGATGAGCATGCCGATCGGCGTGAGGCTGCCGAGCAGGCCGACGAAGGCAACCGAGAGGTGCCAGGGACGGTAGTCCAGCAGCAGGGGCGTCGTCGCGCCGAAGGCGACGAGGTCGAAACCCTCCAGTGTCATCACTGCCAGGCCGACGGCGAGCGCGGTGGCTGCCGGCGACGACGCCCCCGGGGACGATCGGCCGCCCCGGCGGGCGAACGCTGGTGTGCTCAATGTTCCGACTCCGATCTTGGCGCTCTCACCCGTCGCGACCGGTGACCGCGGCGCTGCGGGAAAGGGCGGACGTACCTCTGTGCGGCGCGCCGGCGGCGCATCGGCTGGGGGAGGGGCGGTTCGGGCCCTCATCCGTGTGAAGCGGGCGGGGCGGCCGTGTCCGGTGCGGCGGGGCCGCGTGTCTCGCCGCGCTTCACGGTGCCGGGGACGGTCAGCCGTTGGCCGTGTGGGCGCCGGTCATCAGCGCGGCCAGGTCCTCGGGGGCGAGGAACGACGGCGGAGGCGGAGGTCCCCAGGTGTAGAGCGCCTGCATGCCCTCGAAGGAGCGCGGCGTCCACAGCTGGTCGTCGACGATGCAGTCCATGTCGGCGTAGTACTCGCTGAAGTTGCCGGCCGGATCCTTCAGATACCAGAAGAAGTTCGAGCCGATGTGGTGGCGGCCGAGCCCCCACACATGGCGTTCCGGGTGCTCGGCGAGCATGCGCGTGGCGCCCCGGCCCACCTCGTCGACATCCGTCACCTGCCACGAGGTGTGGTGCAGGAAGTTCAGCGGCGCCTGCTGCACCAGGACGTTGTGGTGGTCGGTGGAGCAGCGCAGGAACGCGGCCGTGCCGGGGACGACATCGCTGACCTTGAAGCCGAGCCCGTCGGTGAAGAACCGCTGGGTCGACGACTGCTCCACCGAACCGATGACGACGTGGCCCAGGGCCAGGGGCCGCACCGGGTCGGTGCGGGAGAGCACGGGCGCCCGGGTGCCGGCGCGGTCCGGGCGTCCGGGGCCGTTGTACGGGGTGGCCGGGACGGTGGCCCGGGCCAGCCGGGGTGCGACACGGACCTCGACCGAGATACCGGCGACGGGTTCCGTGGTGCGCAGGGCGCCGGCGTCGCGTTCGCACGGCAGCTGGAGCCGGTCCAGGTTCGCGGCGATCCGGTCCAGGTCGTCGGCGTCGTCGGCGGCGACCGCCATCCCCAGCAGGCGCCGGACGGGGGAGTGCTCGAGGAAGAACTGCTCACCGCCCTCGACGGTGGCGAACCGTCCGGGTGCCACCTGCTCGAGTCCGAAGTCGGCGTAGTAGCCGGCCGCCCCGGCCACATCCGGCACTCCGACGGTGAGCGACTGAAGCCTGTGCAATGCCATGGTGGAGATGCCCTTCTCAGGAGGCGACGCAGGTCTGCCGGAGCTGTCCGATGCCCTCGATACGGGTGACGACCTCGTCCCCCGGCCGCAGGTAGCGCTGGGGGGTGCGGGCGTGTCCCACTCCGGAGGGGGTGCCGGTGAAGATCAGGTCGCCCGGCAGCAGCGGGCACACCGCGGACAGCCGTGCGATCAGTTCCGGGACGGAGAAGATCATCGAAGAGGTCCGGGACTTCTGGACGCTCTCCCCGTTGACGAGGCACTCGATCGCCAGATCGTCCGGATCGGCGAACTCGTCGGGGGTGACCAGGACCGGGCCGGTCGGCGCGAATCCGGGGAAGGACTTGCCGAGCGAGAACTGCGGCACGGGGCCCACGGACTGCACCCCGCGCTCGGAGTAGTCCTGGCCCACGGTCAGCCCGGCCACGTGGGACCAGGCGTCCCCGGCGGCGACGTGCTCCGCCCGGCGCCCTATCACCACCACCAGCTCGGCCTCCCAGTCGACGCGGTCGCCGGGCAGCCGCAGCTGGGTGTCCGGGCCGGTGAGGGCCGTGGCGAACTTGGTGAAGACCGACGGGGACTCGGGCAGCGCCAGGCCGGCCTCGTCGGCGTGGTCGCGGTAGTTCAGCCCGATCGCGAACACCTGGCGCGGCGTCGGCGAGACACCGCCGTCCGGCCCCGCCGGTGCCTGGACACCTCCGGGCTCCAGCTCGGCGGCCCAGGCCCGGAACGCCCCCCACTCCTCGAACACGGTCAGCGGATCGGCCGGGAACCGGCCTGCGCTGGCCCGCTCGACATCGATCACCGCCTCTCCGGTCACCAGGCACATCCGTCCCGCTCTGGTTGTCGTCCGCATAGCGCGCTGCCTCCGGTCTTCCTGCTTCTGGATGACAGGAGTCAACGCCCTCGCCCGTCGACACGTCAACGAAATCTCGAGATTTTTTTGAAATATCTAGGTGCGCTAGAATCCGCGACATGGCGACTACCAGCTCCATGACACGTGCCGAGGAGATCTACCAGCGGCTGCGCGCGGACATCCTCAACGGACGGCACGAACCCGGTTCACGTCTGCGCGTGGAGGCGCTGAAGGAGAAGTACGGCGCCAGCAGCGGGGTGCTGCGGGAGGCACTGCCCCGGCTGGTCGGCCAGGGACTGGCGACCTTCGCGCCGCAGCAGGGGTTCCGGGTCGTCACCGTCTCGCCCGAGCACCTGGAGGAGCTGACCGAGGCCCGTGTGTTCATCGAGACCCACCTGGTCCGGGAGTCCGTCACCGCCGGCACCATCGAATGGGAATCCGATCTGCTCGCCGCGCACCACCATCTCGCCCGCGTTCCGTTCTTCGGCGACGCCGGTGAGATCAACGAAGGCTGGCTGAACGCCCACGCCCGCTTCCACCGGGTCCTGCTGGAGGGATGCCCCAACCGGCCGCTGCGGGACATCGCCACACAGCTGCGCGAGGTGGCGGAGGTCTACCGCTGCTGGGCCCGCACACCGACCGAGCACAGCGGCCGCGATATCGCGGCCGAGCACAAGGCCATGTGCGATCGCGCCATCGAACGGGACGTACCAGGCGTGGTCGAGGCGCTCAGCCGGCACATCACCATCACCACACGCCTGCTGCTCGACGACTACCGGCGGCGCGAGGAGGAGAGCAGGCAGGACCGCGGCGCCTCCTCCACCTGAAGGACCGGGCCCGGAGCGCGGGAGTCCGGTCCGCGGGACCCGCTGTCTGCGGCGCGGTCGGGGGTGCCCGAGCGCGTGGGGCCCTGGCCACCGGCCGTGCTTGCCGTGCCCGCCATGTGCCGACGTCCGCGCAAGAGGGGCGTTGACGCCTCCGAAAGCGCTTGCTAATTTGATGAGCCGTCACTTCGGGCAACGCCGCTCGATCCTGCTCCTTTGTGGGCGGGAAGGTGGCAGCAATCGCTCTCGTGCATGCTCTGTGCAACCGCTCTCATGTGCTGCGTACCGCGCCGGAAACGCCCTCACAAGCAGGAGGTTCAGCGCCATGAAGCACATTCGGTTCTCTACTGCCCGGCGGCTGCGGGCCGCCGCGGCGGCGGCCGTGGTCGCGCCGGCGTGCCTGCTCGCCGTCCAGCCGACCGTCTCGCGGGCCGCGTCCGTCCAGGCCGGCGATCTGTATGTGGCGCCGGACGGCAGCGACAGCGCCCCCGGGACGGAGTCCTCCCCGACGACGCTCACCTCGGCGATCACCCGGATCGGCGCCGGCGGAACGATCTACCTGCGCGGCGGGACGTACCCGTACGCGCGGACGGTCACCATCCCGGCGGGCAACAACGGCACCGCGGGCTCCCTCAAGCACCTGTCCGCCTACCCCGGCGAGACCCCGGTGCTGAACTTCGCTGCCATGAGCGAGGATTCCGCGAACCGCGGGCTCGCCCTCAACGGGTCGTACTGGCACCTCTACGGCATCACCGTCGAGCGCGCCGGTGACAACGGGATCTTCGTCGGTGGCAGCAACAACGTCATCGAGCGCGCCGTCACGCGCTTCAACCACGACACCGGCCTCCAGCTCTCGCGGATCGCCTCCAGCACCCCCAAAGCCCAGTGGCCGTCGAACAACCTCGTCCTGAGCTCGGAGTCGCACGACAACGCCGACTCCGACGGTGAGGACGCCGACGGGTTCGCCGCGAAGCTCACGGTCGGCCCCGGCAATGTCTTCCGCTACGACGTGTCGCACCACAACATCGACGACGGCTGGGACCTCTACACCAAGGACGACACCGGTGCCATCGGCCCGGTGACCATCGAGGACTCCCTCTCGTTCAGCAACGGCACCCTCTCCGACGGCAGCCAGGCCTCGGACGGCGACCGCAACGGCTACAAGCTCGGCGGCTCGGACATCGCCGTCGACCACGTCGTCCGCCGCAGCATCGCCTACCGCAACGGCAAGCACGGGTTCACCTACAACAGCAACCCCGGCCATATGTCGGTGTCGGGCAACGTCAGCATCGACAACACCGAGCGCAACTACAACTTCGACGGCGGTACGTCGGTGTTCCGGGACAACGTCTCGTGCCGCGCGAGCAAGGGGACGAACGACCGCGTCATCGGCGACGCCGACAGCTCCAACCAGTTCTGGTCCGGGACGAACGGATCCGCGTGCTCGTCGTACTCGGGTGCGCTGCGCTGGTCCTTCGCCTCGGACGGCAAGCTCTCCGTGAACTTCGGCTAGCGGCGACCCCGTTCAGTGGAGCTGACCTGGTAGGACAGTAACCGCTGGAACATGCCCGGCCGTTGGGCGAGCTCTGCGTAGGTGCCCTCCTGGACGATTCTGCCCTCGTCGAGGACCACGATCCGGTCGGCCACGGCGACATTGGTGATGCGGTGGGTCACCAGCAGCACCGCCCGGTCCCGGGCCAGCTCCCGCAGCCGCTGGAAGATCCGGAACTCGGCGCGCGGATCGAGGTTGGCGGTCGGCTCATCGAGCACCAGCAGCCCCGCCTCGCGGAAGAATGCCCTGGCCAGAGCGATGCGCTGCCATTGGCCGCCGCTGAGTTCCTCGCCGTTGAGCCACTCGCGGGCGAGGAGGGTGTCCAGGCCGGCGCCGAGTGTGCCGACGACCTCGTCGGCGCCGGCCGCCTCGCACGCCTCGTGTACCGCCGCGTCGCCGCGCGCCGTCGGCTGTCCCAGGTTCACGTTCTCGCGCACCGTCAACGGCCAACGCGCGTAGTCCTGTGGCACCAGGGCCACCTGCTGCCACAGGGCCTGCGGATCCGCCTCGCTGATGGGCACCCCGTCCCACAGCACCTGCCCGCTCGTGGGCAGGTGCAGGCCGCAGACCAGCCTGGACAGCGTCGACTTCCCCGAGCCGTTGTAGCCGACCAGGGCGGTTACCTCGCCGCGGCGCAGGGTGAGCGAGATGTCGGACAGGGCGTCGCGGTCCTTGCCCGCGTAGCGGTGGGTGACCGATGTGACCTCGATCGTCTTCGGCGGCTCGAGTCGGCGCGGACCCCGGCGCATCCGGAACCCGCCGGCCTTGTCCAGGAAGCTGCTCCAGTCGTCCATGTACAGCCCGGTTCGTACGGCCCGCGCGCCGACGGCCACCAGTCCGCGGACGGACTGGCCCACCGTCTGCAGGGCGAAGACGGCGGTTCCCGCGTGTCCGACACTGATGCGGCCGTTGGCCAGGAGCAGGACGACCGCAGACCACACGATGGCCGATCCCAGGCCCCCGCACAACGCGCCGACCAGGGACATGCGGGCGCCCGTGTCGGCTGCGGCCCGGTCCTCGCGGTTGATCCGGGCGACCGTCTCCCGGTACCGGCCGGACAGGAACGCGGACATGGTGCCGGCGCGGATCTGGTCGGCGGCGTCCTTGGTGTAGATGTGCCAGCGCAGCACCGACAGCATCCGCAGGTCGCCGTTGCTGCGCAGATTCGCCAGGTACCGCACCCGTGCGGCACTGATCTGGGCCAGGGCCTGCGGCAGGCTGGCCGCGATCAGGAGCGGCAGCAGCATCCAGTTCACTCCGGCCAGCACCAGAGCCCCGGCGACGAACGAGGCCGACGAGGCGATCAGGTCCTGCCCCTCGTTGATCAGGTCCCCGGTGACCTGCGCTCCGCGGTCGGCCGCCTCGCGGGCACGGTTGAAGTCGGGATCGTCGTAGGCGCACAGCTCGGCCTCGACACAGCCGGTGAGCAGCATGTGCTCGGCCTCACGCGACATCAGCGGGCCCAGCCGGGAGGACAGCCAGCTGACGGTGATGCTCAGCAGAGCGCGCACCCCGGCGGCCCCGGCCAGCAGGGCCACGGACGGCCACGCCTGAAGCAGCCGGTCGTAGACGTCTCCGCCGGTGAGCAGCGCGGTGAGGGTGCCGCTGATGGCGACCAGACCGAGGGCCTGCATCACTCCGGTGACGGCCTGGCACAGCAGGAGGCCGATGGTCGCGCGTCGGTCGACCTGCCAGGCGAGCGCCAGTGAGCGGCGCACCAACTGGGGCAGACGCCGGGCCATGTCCCGCAGCCGGATGGACCGCCCGGCAGCTTCCCGGCTGCCGGTCAGGTCGACGTAGCGCATCTGCGTCGCGGCCGCCGCGGAGGACGTGCCCGGCCCGGTCTGTGACGTGTCGGCGTCCGGTCCGTCGTGAGGCCGGGCGGACGGCGCCGCGGACGGGGAGGACACCGGGGCGGTGCGCGGCCCCGGGACACCGCCCGCCGATGCGTCGGTGGGCTCGCTCATGCTGCCCACCCCCTATCCGGTTGGGCTGAGGGG
>NZ_BBOX01000001.1 GCF_001553455.1 Streptomyces hygroscopicus subsp. hygroscopicus | reverse complement strand
CCCGCCGATGCGTCGGTGGGCTCGCTCATGCTGCCCACCCCCTATCCGGTTGGGCTGAGGGGCGGGTGACGGCGTCAACCGTGTGTGTGGTGGGGGAGAAGGGGCCGAGCCGCCGTTGTTCGAATCCAAGAGGCTCCTTCATGGCATCCTCCATCTGGGCGCGCGAGGGGTACTGGTGCTCTAAGAACGCCCCCGCAGGGGGTCCGTAACGGGCTCCTCGGGAGGAGATCGTGGACGAATGTTCCCCTGGCGGGTGGTGACTGGTCTGGCTGCACTGTGACGGGACTCAGGCGCACTCGAACGCGGCATGTCACCCGTTCGTGGTCTTGTCCTCGCGTATCGGAGGCGTACGGGGGCTACCCGCCCCGTCCCTCCCGGGCTCACCTCGGCGATCCCATAAGCAGGCCATCCCGGCCGAGAACGATCTCGCCGGGATGGCCCGTACCTCAACCCCTCACGCCCGCCGAGCAGGTCCGCATCCTGATCCTGCTGCGGCGCGACAACCTCCGGCAGCGGACCGGTGGCCGGTGGACCGCGGCGGTACCGCGTGGACGTCCACGCGGTCTGTGGTGGCGGCCGCCCACCGGGCACCGACCGGATCACCGCCAGACGCGTCGCGTGGCGGCGCCCCCGCTCGGCCTAGCCGTCCACCTCGTACTGCCCCACCTCACGGAAGTAGCGCAGGGTCTCTGGGGAGCCGTCGTCGAGGGCCGCGTTGACGGCGGCGCGGAGGGCGTCGCCGATGTCCGGGTCCGTGAGCATGCGAACGATGTAGACGGCGTCGTCCTCGGCCTGGGCCAGCCGGTAGCCGGTCTCCAGCCAGGCGCGCATCTCCTCCGGAGAGTCGCTGTCGAGGAGCTTGTTGGCCTCCTCGATGACCCGCCTGTCCTTGTTCTGTGTTGCTATGTGGAGGATACGGGCGATGGCGACCCGGTCGTCCTCGGCCTGGGCCAGCCGGTAGCCGGTCTTCAAGAAGGTCCGCATGTCCTCCACGGTGCCGTTGAGGGCCTCGTCGGCCTCCCGGACGACCGCCTTGCCGCTGTCCTCGTCGGCCAGGATGACGGCGATCGCGGCACGCAGTCCGTCCTCCGACATCTCGTCCACCGGTGTGCCGGACACGGCCGCCGCGGTCGTGGCGGTGGCCGGAGCGGCCGAACCACTGGCAAACGCCGGGGCGGTGAAGAGGAGGGCTGGTGTCAGAGCGGTGGCCACGACGAGCAGAGCGGCACGCGTCGGTCTCATGAAGGTACGCCTCCGTGATCGGACTTCAGGTGAGGTGATGATCACCCACGCGCGCCGAAACCGCATCAGGAACCCGTTATTCCAGAAAAGTTGGGCCACGGCGGCCGGGGAGACGGCGGTTGACCCCCGCTGGTGGCGTTCCTGGACTCGGCGGCCGCGTTCACCGGGAGCCCCGGGGTCTCCGGGCTCCCGCGTGACCGGCTGTCCGTGGCGTCAGCGTGCGAACTTCTCCATGGCCGCCGGGGTGACGGGGGTGAAGAAGTTGACGAGGTTGCCGTCGGGGTCGCGGAACAGCAGCGACCGGTTGCCCCAGGGCATCGTGGTGGGCTCGTTGACGAAGTCGGTGACGAAGCCGGTCAGGTTCTGGTGAACGCGGTCCACGTCGTCGACGAGGAACTCGATGATCACGCTGTGGTTGTCCGCCGAGCGGGCAGAGCCCGGGGCGAACAGCGGGACGGTGCGGGTGCTGGCGATCGCGAGGGTGGCGCCCGCGGTCTTGAGTTCGGCGAAGTCCTCGGTGGCCCACGTCGCCCGCGCTCCCGTGGCTCGCTCGTAGAACTCGACGAGGCGCGCCACGTCGCTGGTGATGATGCGGATCGAGACGAACTCCATGGGAATCTCCTTGGCTGTGCTGGAGGCGTGCACGTCGCAGCCTAGGAGAAATAGTGGACAGAATCGGTCCTGTATCCGCGTGAGGCTGCGGACATGCCCCGCCCCACTGCCCGCGTGCTGACGCTCCTGGAGCTGCTGCAGTCGGGCGGCACCCGGACGGTGGCCGAACTCGCCGACCGGCTCGGCGTCGAAGGGTGCACCGTGCGCCGCTATGTGGACCAGCTGATCGACCTGGACGTGCCGGTGGAATCGGGCGGGTACCGGCTCCCTCCCGGGTACCAGTTCGCCTCCGCTCATACTCAGCGACGACGAGGCGCCGGCCGTGCTGCTCGGCCTGGTCGCCGGCGCCGGGCAGGGCTGACGACGGCGGAGCACACGGCGAGCGAGACGGCATCGGCGAAGATCCCGGCCGGGACCGCACAAGGAGACTTCGACGGTCCCCAAGCCGGCAACGGCCAGCCGCCCCTTGGCGATCCGGTGGAACTCCGCCTCGTAGGGTCTTGCGGAGCCTCCGCAGGCGGACCGTGAGCCGGTCGCCGTGCTCGCCGCTCTGCGTGCGGACCGGCCGGGAGCGGTGCCGGAACGGGGTCGCTGACGTGCGTCACTTCAAGGGGCTCAGCACCGGTGCGGCGTCCTCCTGCATGTCTTCCAGCGAGCGCCCCTTCGTCTCGCCGACGAAGAAGAACACGAGCAGCCACGAGAGCAGGGCCATGAACGCATAGACCGCGTAGCTTCCTGCCAGTGAGAGGTCACGCAGGCTCGGGAACGAGAAGTTGAGCAGGACGCCCGCGAGCCAGTTGGCGGCGGCGCACACGGACAGCGCGACGCCGCGTATGCGGTTGGGGAACATCTCGCCGAGGAGGACCCAGACGGCCGGACCCCACGAAACCGCGAAGGCCACGACGAATACGTTTGCGCCGACGAGAGTGACCGGTCCCCACACCCCGGACAGCGTGGGCTCGCCGTCCGCGGCGATGGTGGCGGTGGAGAAGCCCACCGCCACCGTGACGAGGCTCGCGAACATGCCGGTTGATCCAGCGAGCAGCAGCCGACGGCGGCCGACCCTGTCGATGAGGAGTATCGCCACTACCGTCGCGGCCACGTTCACGAAGGAGCTCAGTACCGACAGGGCGAAGGCCGACGACTCCTCGAAACCGACCGACTGCCACAGTGAGGTGGAGTAGTAGAAGATGACGTCGACGCCGACGAGGGCTTGCAGGGCTGCAAGCCCGATCCCCACCCAGATGACGGGAAGGAGAACGCGCCGTCGGTCCAGGAGGTCCTGGAAGCGGGCGGAGCGGTCGGTCCGCAGCGTCGCGGCCATGCGGTCGGTCAGGGTGGTGGCTTCTTCCTCTGTGATGTCCTGGAGCCTTCGCAGCACGTCGCGCGCTTCGGCGGCTCGCCCGCGTGCGACGAGGAACCGCGGCGACTCGGGCACCGCGAGCGCGATGACCAGGTAGGTCAGGGCCGGCACGACGCCGACGATGAACATCCACCGCCATGCGGGGAGACCGAGGAACGTCTGCGCGTCCGCGCCCTTGAGCACGAGTGCGATCGAGCTGTCGGAGAGAAGGGCGGTGAAGATGCCGAGGACGATGGCCATCTGCTGCAGGGACGCGAGGCGGCCGCGTACGTCTGCCGGCGCGATCTCCGAGATGTAGAGCGGCCCGATCACTGTCGCGAATCCGACCCCGTAGCCGGTGAGCAGGCGCCAGATCGCGAGGTCCCAGAGGCCCTGGGCGAGGCCGGAGCCGATCGCGGCGACAAGGAAGACGGTGCCGGCGACCGTCATGGTGCGCGGGCGCCCGATGCGGTCGGCGAGCCGGCCGGCGCTGAACGAGCCGAGTGTGGCGCCCAGCAGGGTGACGGCGACGATGGTGCCAAGTCCGATGGAGCCGAGCCCGAAGTTGCCCTCGATGGCGTTCACGGCGCCATTGATCACAGCGGTGTCGAAGCCGAAGAGGAAGCCGCCGATGGCGGCGGCCACCGCCATGGTGGCCACGCGGCGGGTCAGGCGGCCGCTCTCTCTGGGGCGTGGAGGGGACATGGTGAGTCCTTGTCGATTGTGGATTGTCGACCAAGCTGCTTACAGGGAGGAGGGGTAGGCGATGGTGGACATCAGGGCGTTCTCCGCCTGCCGCGAGTCCAGGCGGGTGTGCTGGACGACGATGGGCCGGTCACTTCGGATCACGAGGCAGTAGTCGATCCCGGGAAGGATCGGCTCCGGGCCGCTCAGGTCGTTGATCCGCTGGTGGTGTGCGCGGCGTGCGGGAACGGTGAGCCCATAGGGTCCGACCGGCTCGCGATCGGTGTGGAAGACCTCGATGGTGACGTGTGCGGGGTCATCCCCGGCGTTGAGCATGCAGATGCTGTCATGGCTGGTCATCGCGGGGGCCGGCCCGGTGCTGCCCGGAGGGATGTAGCCGTCCGCGACCACCCATGTCGTGGTGCCGATCGCCTGAGTCGTCATGTGAGTCCGCTTTCTGTGGTGGGTTTCGGTCTTTGTCAGAAGTCGTTCGCGCTCTTGGCCATGAGTCCGCCGTCGCATACCAGGTGACTGCCGGTGACGTAGGAGGCGTCGTCGGAGAGCAGCCAGGTGGCGGCACGTGCGATCTCGATGGGGTCGGCCATCCGTCCGAGGGGGATCTGCCGTGCCGCGGCGTCCTTCAGGCGTGCGCGCTCCGCTTCGAGCTCGTCACCGGCAAGGCCGAAGTAGAGCAAGGGCGTGTCGGTGGCGCCGGGGACGACCGCGTTGACGCGGATGCCGTGAGGGGCGAGATCGATGGCGGCGGCCCTCACGAACGCGGAGACTCCGCCCTTGGACGCTCCGTACGCGCTATTCGAGCCGCCCGCGAAGCCGACGAAGGCGGACGGGGACGACACGCACACGATGGAGCCGGGCCTCCCGGCGTCCCGCAGGGTTTGGGCGGCTGTGCGTACGGTCAGGAAGGTGCCGGTGAGATTCACCTCGAGAACGCGGCGCCAGGTGTCGAGGGGCATCTGCGGCAGGGGCGCGTTGATCTCGATGCCGGCGCTCGCGGTCACCCCGTCCACCGGGCCCAGTGCGGTGCTCGCCGCGCCGAACGCGTCGATGAGTTCCTGTTCGTCGGTGACGTCCGACGCGGCCGACCAGGCCCGGCGGGCGCCGGCGCGCCGGGCTTCGGTCGCCGCCCGCTCGGCGCTCTCGCCGTCACGGTCGATGATGCCGACGGCCCAGCCCCGGCGGGCGGCTTCGAGCGCGGTGGCGCGGCCGATGCCGCCTCCGCCGCCGGTTATCAAGATCGTCCTGGTCATGGGGAGGGGTCCTTGGTGGCTGTGAAATGGGTCTTGATGTGGGCGGTGACGGTGCGGTCCAGTGCCTGCTCGTCGCCCGCCCGGAGTGCGTCGAGGAGCTCGCGGTGCTGGGCGGCGACCACGGTCGGGTCCGAGTAGTGGCTCGCGTCGCGCCGGAAATAGGCGCGCACGCGGGGCTGGATCGACCGCCAGATCTGCAGGCAGTGCTGCTGCCCTGACAAGGTCACGACCGCCTCGTGGAAGCGGATGTCCTCGTCGGCGAGCAGCGCCGCGTCGGCCGTGTCGGCCGCGGTCTCCATGGCGCGGACGAACGACTGGAGATGGGCGTAGTCCGCGTCGGTCAGGCGGGGCATCGCCTTGCGGAAGGCGAACTTCTCCAGGGAGATGCGGACTGGTACGAGGACGTTCTCGATCTCCTCCTGGGAGACGCCGAGCACCTCCGTACCGCGGTAGGGATAGGAAATCACGAGGCCCTCCTGCTCCAGTTGGCGCAGTGCCTCGCGGACCGGCGCCCGGCTGGTGCCCAGCTGTTCGGCGACTCCCGACTCCGTGAGCTTCTGACCCGCCTCGAGACGGCCGGAGGTGATGGCCTCGCGCAGAACGTCCGCGACGGTTTCGCGGCGGGAGGCGAGGGAGCCGGAGGGAAGCGCGGGAAGCGCGGGAAGAGCAGACATGGCCGGAGCGTAACAGGATCGTACTTTGTCGACAATCGGCCGGGGATGGCTCCTGCGGTCGGCGGGCGCGGACCTGTGGAGGCGGGTGCGGCGGGGCTCGGGGGTGGTCGGGACGGGGGAGTGGCGTTTTGTCGCATGGGTGCTCCCGTGGTGGTGCGGCGCCCTGGGTGGGCGGCCGTCCGGCAGACTGTAGCCCAATCGTCGATTGTCGACAATGCCCTTCCCGGTCGGGTACGGTCCCCACACAGCCGCCGCCACCTCTTCGGTGCCCGCGGCGATGACACCCGTCACGAGAGGCACTCATGAAAATCACCAGGGTCGAGACATGCGGTCTTCGTGGGGCGACCCCCGAAGGCGGCTGGTCGAACGAACTGCGCCCGGACGATGTCGTGCACACGCTCGTCGCCGTCCACACCGACGAAGGCGTCACGGGCATCGGAAGCGCGTTCACCACCGAGAACCTCGTCCGGGGAGCGATCGACCTCCTGCTTCCGCACCTCGTCGGACAGGACCCGGTGGAGGTCGAGCGGATCACCGAAACGCTGCACCGGACCGCGTTCTGGATGGGCCGGGGCGGCGCGCTCACGCACGCGACGAGCGCGATCGACATCGCCCTGTGGGACATCGCCGGCCAGGCGCTCGGCCAGCCGGTCGGCCGGCTGCTCGGCGGGCGCCACCGCACCCGGGTGCGCCCCTATGCGTCGGTGCTCATGGACGAGGCCGGACCCATGACGGACAACCTGACTCGCCTTGTGGAGCAGGGATTCACCGCGTTCAAGATCGGCTGGTGGAAGTTCGGACGGGTGGACGCCGCCACCGACGAGCGCACCGTCGCCGCCGCCCGCGCCGCGGTGGGCGACCGGTTGCTCGCTGTCGACGCCGGTGGCTCCGAAGGCTTCTTCCCCGGCGGTCTGGCATGGGCGAAGCGAACCGCGCGGATGCTCGCCGACTACGACGTCGCCTGGTTCGAGGAGGCACTCGCGCCGGACGACCTCGAGGGTTTCGCGGAACTGCGCGCGGGTTCACCCGTCCCCATCAGCGGTGGCGAGGTCCTCACCCGAAGGCAGAGCTTCGCCCCCTACCTGCGGCGCCGTGCCTTCGACATCGTCCAGCCCGACACCACGAAGGGAGGCGGTCTGAGCGAGTCGCGCCGGATCGGCTGGGAGGCCCAGGACCTCGGCATCCGCCTGATCCCGCACGGATGGAACACGGCCATCGGTCTCGCCGCCGATCTGCAGCTGTCGTCCGCACTCGTGTCCACCGACCTCGTCGAGTACAAGACCGGGTCGGCTTATGTGGACGACCTGGTCGCGGGGGGCTGGCGGCTCGACGCCGACGGATACCTCGACATCCCCTCCGGCCCCGGCCTCGGAGTGTCCCTCGACCCGCAAGCGGTCGCGAAGTACGGCACGCGGCCCGCGTTCGCGGACCCGAAGGCATGAGCATCCCGCCGCCCCCGCCATCGGCTGAGCCGCCCGCCCCGGCCCACGCACGTACGGCCCGCAGGTGCCGCAATGGGCTCCGGGCGGTACGCCGTCACCTCACCCCCGCCCCCGCGCGGCATGGTCCCGCCGGGCGAGACAAGCCGCCGCGAGGGCGGAAACCATCGTCGCGGGCGCGGGCCTGCTGCTGTCGTCTGCCGCGTCATCCGTACCGGGCCTGCTGGGCCTGTACGGCATCCTGGCCACGCTGGGGTTCAGTGCGGCCTCCGGGGTGACGGCCGGCCTGGTGGTCCGGCGTTGGTTCACCGAGCGCCGCGGACTGGCCTTCGGCTTGGGGCCGTGCGTCGCTCAGGACGCTCGTCCGGCCGCCTCCGACTCCGGCTCGGGCGCCGCGCCCGGGGCGGCCCGGCCCGGGAGGGCGAAGAACGCCACGGCCGCACCGGCCAGGGCGGCCGCCACTGCGACGGTCATGGTGAGGGACTGGGCTTCGGTGAAGGCCGAACGGGCCGACTCCGCCAGGGCACTTCCGCCCGCGTGGTCCTTCGCGTGTGACAGCGTCGCCCCCAACGAGGACACCGCGTGACCGGGCAGACCGTCCGGAAGAGCGCCCCGGTAGGCGGTGGCGAGCAGGCTGCCCAGCCCGGCCACCCCCAGCGCGATGCCGAGCTGCTGATGGGTGTCGTTGAGCGCGGAGCCCATACCGGCCCGCTCCCGGGGCACCGCATCGAGCACGGTGCTGGTGGCCGAGGGCCCCGCGATGCCGGATCCCACACCGGCCAGCGCCAGCCCGGCGGACACCGCCACGTAGCCGCTGTCCTCCGACAGCGAGGCCAGTACCGCGAAACCGGCCGCGGTGACGGCGAATCCCGTCACGATGCAGACCCGCGGCCCGAACCTGGCCGGTGCCCGGCCGCCCACCGCCGAGCCCGCGACGACCCCCGCTGCCAGCGGTATGGCCGCGAGCCCGGTCTCGAACGCGCTGTGGCCCAGGACCAGTTGCAGGTACTGGCTGAGGATGAAGAGCGTGCTGCCCGTCGCGACCGTCATCACCGCCACCGCGAAGCTCGCTCCGGAGAACCTCCGATCCTGGTACAGCCGCAGATCGACCATCGGCACCGTGGAACGGGCCTGTCGTACCCCGAAGGCGACGAGCGCCACCACCGCCACCAGCGCCCCGCCCAGCACAGCGGGGGAGGTGTACCCGTACGCCGGGGCCTCGATCAGCGCCCACACCAGGCCGGTCATCCCCGCCGTGACCAGGACGGTGCCGAGCGGGTCCAGCTCCCGGCCGTCCCCGGCCCGCGTCTCGGGCACCAGCCGGACGATGCCCACCACGGCCACCGTCACCACGGGGATGTTGATCAGGAAAACCCCGGCCCAACTCCACACGTCGACCAATGCGCCACCGAGCAGGGGCCCTGCGGCCATGCCCACGGACGCGACCGCGCTCCACACCGCGAAGGCCCGCGGGCGCTCCTGCTCGGGGAACACCGCGACGAGCACCGCGAGCGTCGCGGGCATCACCAGCGCCGCACCGACGCCCATGAGGGCCCGCATCGCGATCAGCCACTCCACCGAGGGGGCCGCCGCGGCGAGCGCCGACGCCACGCCGAACACCAGCAGCCCCACGACGACGGTGCGCCGCCTGCCGTACCGGTCGGAGGTCACCCCCGCGGTGACGAGGAGCCCGGCGAAGACCACGACATAGGCGTCGATCACCCCCTGGAGCTGGCCCGTCGAGGCATCGAAGGCATCGCCGATGGCGGGCACCGCGACATGCAGAACCGTGTTGTCGATGACGATCACAAGGAGCGCGGCACACAGCGCCACCAGGATCGCCCACCGTCGCGGATGACCTTCTTCGTCGCTCATGGTCCTCCCTCGTTGATGTTCTCCTACAGTGTTTGAGTACATCCATCACTGTAGGAGTCGCGGAGGGGGATCGGCAACGAGGTAGGCTGCGGCCTCGTGAGCGCGAAGCCGAGCGGGGACAAGGGAAAGAAGACGCTGGAGAACGCACCGGGAGCGGTGTGGTTCCGCGCGGAGAAGACCTCCCGCACACGGCCTCAGCTGTCACACGAGCGGATCATCGCCACCGCCGTTGAGCTACTCGACCGCGACGGCGTGCAGAAACTGAGCATGCGCCGGCTCGCGGAGCGGCTCGGCGCCCACGCGACGAGCCTCTACTGGCATGTGGCCACCAAGGAGGACGTCCTCGATCTGGCCCTCGACGCGGTCCTCGCCGAACTCGATCTCCCCGACGAGCACAGCGCCTCCTGGCAGGGCGATGTCGAGGCGTTCATGACCGGACTGCGGTCCGTGCTGCTGCGGCATCCCTGGGCCGCGGCCCTGGCCGGCTCCCGCCCCCTCCTGGGCCCCCACGCCCTGCGGTCCTCGGAGTTCGCCTACACCGCGCTCGCCACCGGCGGGTTCGACGGGGTTCACCTCTCGTCCGCCGCGGCCACGATCACCCACTACGTGATCGGTTCCGCCTCCTCAGAAGCGGTGTGGCGCAGGCGCTCCGACGAGGCGGCCACCCGCTCGGCCGTGGACGCCCACCTCCGCGCCCACATCGACGAATACCCCACCCTCGCAGGTCACTTCCCGCTTCTGGAGGAGGACGACTGGGACGCCCACTTCCACCGCGGCATGCGGCTCCTGCTGACCGGCCTCACCTCATCCGAGGCCCGCGGCTAGCCGCGGGCTTCCGCGAGGCGGGTCGTCCTGCCGGCGTGGGCGGTTGCACGATGACGCGTGGGCCAGGGGCCATGCGTTCAGCGTGCGGTCGCGGACCGGCGCGCGCACCCGGGTCCGGCCCACACGGCGCTCCCGTACGCCCTACCGGGTGCCCCTGCCCCGCATCACCATGGACGTCCCGCACTGACGACGAAAGGGGAATGATCCGTGGGGAAGCACGAGAAGCCGCCGCCGGACACCAGCCAGGGCAAGCCCCCACCGGGCAACAGCGACGGGCAGGTACCACCGCCCCAACCCGGGAACGGGAAGCACAAGAAGTGACCGATCACGAACAGCTGCGGGCCGCGCTGGATGCCGCCATGGACCAGCGCGGCGCCTGGCCCGACCGGGCCCCGTGGATCAGACAGGCCGTCGGCGCCGTCCCCCGACACCGGTTCGCGCCGGACCAGCTCTGGCACTGGGACGGCCGCGCCTACGTACCGGTCGGCCGGAGAACCGATCCCGAGCGGTGGGCAGCCGAGGTGTACGGCTCCCCGGACACGGCCGCGGTCACCCAGATCAGCGACGGCCTGCCGTCGTCCAGCCTGTCCTGTCAGGCCGTCGTGGTGGACATGCTGGACTCCCTGCTGGTGGAGCCCGGCCAGCGAGTGCTGGAACTCGGAACCGGCACCGGCTGGAACGCCGCTCTCCTCGCCCACCGCGCCGGCCCCGGACAGGTGGTGAGTGTCGAGGTCGACGCCGAGCTGGCCGCGGCCGCGGCCGAGCGGCTCACGACAGCCGGCGCCAACGTGGCCGTACACCTCGGCGACGGCAGCACGGGCTGGCCCATGGGCGCGCCGTACGACCGGGTGATCTCCACGTACGCGGTCGACCGCGTCCCGTGGGCGTGGATCGAGCAGACCCGGCCCGGCGGACGGATCGTCACCCCGTGGGGTCGGCTCGGGCACGTCGCCCTCACCGTGGCCGACGACGGCCGGTCGGCGTCCGGCTGGGTCCAGGGCCTGGCCACCTTCATGCCCGTCCGCGGCACCAGCCGCGCTCGCGACTTCGCCCAGGTACGCGGCGACGGCCCGGCCGCCGACGAGCGGCCCGTCACCCGCGACCTCACTCCGCTCCAGGCGGACTGGCACCTGCGGTTCGCACTCCGCGTCGCCCTGCCGGAGGTCCAGGTCACGCTGGCCGAGGACGACGACGGGCTGAACGCCTGGCTCCACGACGGCGCCTCGTCCTGGGCGGTGCTGTCCGCCATCGGTGGCGGCCGCTCGAGCGCGGCCCAAGGCGGCCCGCGGCGCCTCGCCGATGAGCTCGAAGCCGCCTGGGACGAGTGGCTGCGGCTCGGCGAGCCGCAGCTGTACGACTACGGCCTGACCGTGGAGCCGGACGGCCAGTACGCCTGGTGCCGGGACGCGCACACCGGCCGGCGGTGGCCGGTCAGCGGCGAGCCCGCGGGATAGGGCCTGCTCGGCGGGCAGTCGGCGGCCGGGCTTCCCTGCCGGCCCGGCCGCGACGTCGGCCGACTCGCCGCCCGACTCGCAGCCCTGTGCGCCGAGCCACTGCGGCACCCCTATGGCCGCGAGTGCCTCGCCGCGGGTGACCAGCGGCCCCCGCTCGCCCTGGCCCTCGAACAGCCGCCACAGCCGCGCCTCGTCCACGCAGTGACCAATCGCTCGTCCACGCAGCGACCAACCGCCGCCGGGCCGTCGGGGCCATGGGCGCTTGGGCCCCGGCCCATCGAGAAGGACGGCCCTGGATCAAACGGTTGGATCAAACGGTTGGATCAAACGGTGAGCACGAGCTTGCCCTGGAGATGACCGCCGTCGAGCAGCCGGTGCGCGTCGGCGACGCGCTCGAACGGGAACGTCTCCTGCACATGGACCCGGAGCCTGCCCTGTTCGACGAGTTCGACGAGACCTCGCAGGGCGACCGGATCGGGGTCGACCGCGATGCCACTGAAGCGCATGCCGGCCGCCTCGTACGCGGCGGCGAGCTCCGAATCCTCCATGGCGACCGCCGTCACCAGGTGACCTCCTGGCCGGAGCACTTCGAGCGACCGCTCGGCGGTGTCGCCGCCGATCGTGTCGAGCACGACATCGATGTCGCGGACCGCCTCGGTGAAGTCGACGGCCGTGTAGTCGATCACCTCGTCGGCGCCGAACCCCTCGACGAACGCCCGCTTGCTCCCGCCGGCGGTCGCGATCACGTGCGCGCCGAGCGCCTTCGCGATCTGGATCGCGACGTGACCGATCCCGCCACCACCGCCGTGGACCAGGACGCGGTCGCCCTCGGTCACGCCGCCGAGATCGACGAGCCCCTGCCACGCCGTCAGCCCGACGATCGGCAGCGCCGACGCCTCGACGTGCGAGAGTGACGCCGGCTTGCGTACCAGGTGCAGCGCCGGCGCCGACACGACCTCGGCGTACGCGCTCGCCGGCCGCGGGAACAGCGGCATCCCGAACACCTCGTCACCGGGCCTGAACCGCCACGTCCGCGGTGCCTCCTCGACCACGCCGCTGATGTCCCAGCCGAGGATGAACGGCGGCCGGCCGATCAGCGGCGGGAACGCGCCGGCGCGCAGGAGCGCCTCCAGCGGGTTCAGTCCGATCGCCTTGACGCGGACGAGAACCTCGGTCGGGAGGGGCTGGGGCTCGGGCGCCTCCACGATGGTGAGCACCTCGGGACCGCCGAGCGTGTGTTGGGTGATGACTCGCATGACTCTCCTGGTTCTGGCAGGGGGGAAGAGAACCCAGGCTATGTTTGCGATAGGAACCAGCAGGTACCTTTGGCGCCATGAGCGGTTTCGGTCCCGGTGATTTCTTTCTCGCCGACTGTCCGGCGCGTCTGGCGGTCGAGCTGATCGCCGACAAGTGGACGGTGGTCGTGCTCTACGGCCTCAGCGAGGGCCCGGTGCGCCATGGCGAGCTGATCGAGCTGATCGGCGGCATCTCCCGCAAGATGCTCACCCAGACGCTCCGGCGGCTCGAGGCGCACGGACTCGTCCGCCGCCACGCCTACGCCGAGGCGCCGCCCCGCGTCGAGTACGAGCTCACCCCGCTCGGGGCGACGTTGATCGATCCGATCCACATGCTGACCGAGTGGGCGATGGCGAACGGCGACGCCGTGCTCGATGCGCTCGACGCCGGTCCCGAGCCGGTCGCCCAGAGCGACTGAGATCCCCGCCGGGGCACTGAGTCTGCTCTTGGTGGGCACCGTCTGGGGCGAGCACCGTCTCGGGCGAGGACTGGAGTTGGCGCGCCGATGACTGACCGCTCGCATTGAGAACACACCACAGGACACCATCGACCTCATCGCCGAGGCACCGCACCGAAGTCGTCTGCCCCGTCCGGCTGGTGTTCGAGGAGGGCATGGCTTCGGCGCCCCCTGGGGCGGCCTCTCCTGGGGCGGCCCCAGGGGGCGGCTCAACGCCCAAGAAAGGGCGCGGGCAGGGCATCTGCCCAACGCCGTGCCCTGCACCGCCGTGGCTGCTCGGGCCGGGGCCGCGGTCTCATCGCATCAACAACTACGGAGATTCCCGTATTGGGACTCGAGGTAGGCCCGATAGTGCTCATCGAATGGTTGGATGAAATCCGCTGACCACGGAATACTGCACACACCGGAGTGTTCGGGATCGGGGCAGGCGAGTGCGCTGAGGTCACCGAGCAACTCTTGGGCCTGCTCAGGGTCCCCGAGCAGGCCGACGCGCAATTCCGTGACAGCCCTGCCACCAGGATCCTCTCCCGGGTGCTCCTCGCTCCACTGCTCCGGTAGTTCCTCGTACAGCCCGGCCACCGTCAGCTCTTCGCTGCTGCCCGGTTCGGCCGGCTGATCAGCGAGGGCGGCGGCGAGTGTCCACTTCACGACCGCAGACCTTCCCGACGCCGCATACTCGTCCAGCAGCCGACATGCCTTGTCCGCCAGGGCCTCGGTATCCGGCCGACTGGCGTACACACCAAGACGCAGCTCGAACAAATCCATCTCTCCGGCTCCTGGTCCTCACGGGCGCTGTCCTTTAGCTGGCACTGACGGTCCGGCAGTGCTTGGCGCGGTAGCCCCTGCCGACCCGCTCGTTCGCGTCTTTCTTCGCGTCCTTCACTGCTGAGGGCTTGGTCCTTCCCTTCCCATGCCCATACACAAAGCCGGTGCCGTGGTTGTCACTGATACGCACCTTGGCACACTTGACCGTCGCGCTGTACGTCCTTACCGCCACCGAGTCCGCGTGAACTCCGGCCAACGGTGCGCCCACGGTGATCGCGGCGGCGATCGCGAAGGATGTGACGACGGTACGGACACCGTGCGACATGCTTACGGACATCTGTATTCCACCCCTATCGCTTTTTCTCCGGAATCATGTACTCCGGAGTCAGGGGAATAGCGTAATCGCACTGCCCCGCATCCGCGGATCGAACAGCATATCGAACTGCCATGCCGGAACGCCTTCGCCGACGGCTCCCCTCGTCTCCGGCCGGTGGACGCCCGGAGACGAGAGGTACGGGAGGAGCGGGGAGGAACAGCAGAATGGAAAGCGCCGGAAGAATCCGCCTTAACCGGCGGTCAGGAATTCGTCGACGGGCAAGGGGCGATTCACGATGCGGGTGTCACCGACGTTGCCGTGGAAGACGATGTCGATGGCCCCCGCGCTCTCGTGGCCGCCCAGCAGCCAGGGCAGCCCGAGCGAGGTGAGGCCGACCGACACCCGCTTCGGGTTGTCGACGACCGGGGCGCCCTCGACGTACAGCTTGGTGTAACGGCCGTCGTTGACCACCGCAAGGTGCCACCACGTGAGTTCCACCAAGCCGTGACCCCAGTTGGTCGTCGGATAGGTGGCGTTCAGCGGGTAGTGGTTGAACTGCGGCTCGCGGCCGTTGTTGGAGATGGCGAGCTGGACCACGGGCTCGTTCGGGTTGGTGTTCCTGCCGTGCTTGCCGGCGGCCCCGGCGGAACCCCGACGACTGAGTATCGCCGCCCAGCCGTTGCTGCCCGCGTCCCAGTCCAACGGCATCATCACGAAGGTCTCGAGGGTGTACCCGGACCTGAACGTCTCGGTGTTCAGCGGAGCCTTCGGCCCCGTGGTCAGGTACGTGCCGTGCAGCGGGTTCCTGCCGCCGGCGAACTTCAGGCTGGCGTGCCCGGGCTGGTCGGGGTGGTGGTCGGCGGACCAGGTCAGCGCATCGGCGGCGGTGCCCGGCACGGTCACCGCCGTCAGATCGTTGCCCTTGCCGGACAGATCGCGGATGGTCTGGCCCGCGCTGAGCGGGGTGCCGGGCGCCCCCTGGCCGTCGAAGCGCCAGTACGCCAGCGTTCCCTTCACCAGTTCCTCGGCGGCCGGCCGGGCGGGCCGGACCGGAACCGGGATGAAGCTGGAGAACCGCTTTTCGAAGTCGATCGCGATCGAGAAGTCGTCGACCGGGCCGGTGATCCGGGCGTGCTCGGCGGCCAGCTGGTTGCGGGACTCCGGGGCCTGGGCCAGGATCCACGGGTTGATCGTCTCGACGTCGATGGTGTTGCGGGCCAGATCGAAGTGGTACAGCCGGATCATGCCGCCACCGCCGAAGTAGCGGTTCTGGTAGTTCGTGATGTGCATGTGCACGTCGTTGCCGGCGGCGTTCTTCTTCGTAGTGCGTCCGGACGGCCAGTAGTGGCCGTTGACGGTCAGGAAGATCTGGTCGTTATTCTTGATCAGTTCGTCCCAGACCGTCTGGCCGTATGCGGAGAGCGCGGCATTGTTCTCCGGGTCGCCGGACTCGTACGGGAAAACGTTGTCGTCGTAGTCCGAGTAGACGATGTCGTGCGCCGTGAGGATCACCGGCATCGTGGGGTGGGCCTTGATCACGCCATTGGCCCACGCGAAGCCCTGGTCGGTGGTCCGCCAGTCCAGGGCCAGCACCAGCCACGAGCGGCCGGCAGCCTGGAAGATGTGCGCGGTGTTGTAGCCCGTCGCGTCCGACCCGGCGAACGTCTTCGAGCGCTTGAACCGCTTCGGGCCCAGGGTCCGCAGGTACGGCGTATCTCCACGGCTGTCATCGCCGGACACGTCGTGATTGCCGGCCACCACGCTGTACGCGGCGCCGTGCGCGTCCAGCACCGCGAACGCCTTGCCGACCTGCTGGAACGACAACGGGTCGGCATCCTGCGTCAGGTCACCGAGGTGCGCCATGAACACGATGTTGTCCGTGTCCCTCCCGCTGTTGCGGATGATGTAGCGGAACGATTCCTCCTGCGGCGTCCGGTTGACGCTGTCCTGGCTGCCCCAGTACAGGAACTGGGTGTCCGGCATGACGGCGAGGGTGAACTGGAGGGAGGTCGAATCCGGTCTCCATGTGCCGGTCCTGCCGGTCCTGCCGGTCCTGCCGGTTCTGGGGGTGTCCGCGGCGAATGCGGGCGTGACGCCGAGCGGGGACACGCCGGCTCCGGCGACTGCCGCTCCCGCACCGGCCAGCGCTGCGTTGCGCAGAAAACCACGACGATTCCGGCCGGCCGTGTCAGGAGACGGCCGGTCACTGTGGATGCACATGGGGGTCCTTCGAGGTAGACGCTCCAAACGGCATGAGGCTAATCAGAAGCGGCCGAAGCCGGGCAGACGTGAGATGACCAGTGGAGATGAAGTGTCTGGCCAGGACTGGAGCGCAAGTCGAACTGTCACCCGGAGCCCATCTCCTGTGTGCGGACGGCAACTGAAGGAACCGGGGGTCCGTCCGGGCCCCGCGGGGCCGGCCCCGCAGCACCGTGCCGACTCGGCCGGAGGCCACCGAGCTGCGGTTCACGCTCCCGCGGGCCAAGGAAACGCCATACCTGAACAATGGTGATGTGCCTGGTCGCGACCCGGATGGCGCGGCCAGGCACATCACGTCTCAGCGCTGCAGGGTCAGGACACCCGGCCGCCAGGGCAGTTGGTCGTAGGGACCGCCCGCGGAGGGGGACTTGCCCTGGTAGAGGAACTGCAGGTTACAGGGGTCGACGGTCATGGTCTGGTCGGGGTTGTTGCGGACCAGGTCGCCGTGGCTGATGTCGTTGGTCCAGGTGGCACCGCTGTTGGCCTTGCCCGCGAAGGGGTTGCTTTCGCTGGTGGCCTGCGGGGTCCACGAACCGCTCAGGCTGGAGGACGTGAACGAGCGGAAGTAGCGCCCGTTGGCACCGATCGCCTCAACGATCATGAGGTACTGGTTCTGGTCCTGAACCTTGTAGACCTGCACCCCCTCGAACAAGTTGTTCGTCGAGTCGCTCATGACCGTCGTGTACGACGAGCCGAAGCTGCCCGGGAAGTTCCCGATCGGCATGCTCGCCCGGTAGATCTTGCCGTTGTCACCGGCGAAGAACAGGTACATGTTCTGGCCGTCACCGATCAGGGTCTGGTCGATCGGGCCGGTGCCGGAGCCGGAGATGCTGCCGGTGAACAGCGGCTGCGGCGAGGACCAGCCGTTGGGGTTGGTGGGGTCGCTCGACGTGCGGTAGATGAAGGGCCACGCACCCCACTGGTACGCAAGCACCCAGATGTTCTTGGGCGCGAAGTAGAACAGCGTGGGCGCCACCGCGGCCTGGCTCATCCCGGTCTGGCCGGCCGACGCCATGTCCGACCAGTTCGTGAAGGGGCTGAACCTCATCGAGCCGTACGACGATCCCGACACGTTCGACGCGTAGACCAGGTGCTTGCCGTTGTACACCACGTTGGTGAAGTCCTTGAGCGAGACCCACCCGTTGGCCGGCTGCGCCAACACACCCGTCGACGTCCACCGGTACGTCGACGGGAGAGAACACGCGCTGGTGGCCGCCTGGGCAGGGTTGGCGACGAGCGTGGCCGCCAACGAGGCCAGGGTCGCGACCGAGGCGCCGAGCATCACGGACAGACGTTTGCGGTTGAACCTTCCTCCGCGCATGAGGACCTCTGGATTCTTGAGTGAGCGGTTCCGGCCGGCCCCGTCAGAGGCTGTCCGGACTGTCGGTGGGGTGCGGTTCGTCGCGCTCCGCGGGCACGGGCCCGGCCCCTTTGTGGTATCCCGCGCGGCCCGGAGGTGCCCTGCTGTGCGAGTGGAGCAGCTGTGCGAGTGAAGCAGCTGTGCGAGTGAAGCAGCTGTGCTGTGTTCGCGATATCGAACGAGGGTCGAAGTACCGAGCAACCTGGATGGTAGGGGACCGGGGAGCGGCGTCAATACCTCTCGCCGGATTCGCGGGCGACGCCGGACTGTCCCGCACGGCTGCGTGGATGAAACGCCGCAGGTCACGCCGATCGAGCCAGCAGGGTTCTTCGGCAACGCGATCAGGTGCGGTGCCAGGCCGCGCGACCCGGGCGGGCGCGGTGCAAGGACCCCTTGACGGCACTGCGTACCGCTCGGGGACGTCGCGCGGGAGATCGCCTGGCCGCAAGCCGCTCGGAAGCGGAGAACTTCGGGGCCGGGGTGTGGCGGGCGGTGCCCGTGGCCCGGTCGCGGGGCGGGGATGAACCAGGCCAGGCCACGGGAGTCCTGGATCAGTAGCCGTAGATCATCTTGTAGGCGGCCTCGGGGAGGAACTGTCCGGCCGAGGAGCCGGCCCCGACGCCGCAGTTGCCGTCGGACTCGCCCGGGGTCTTGATCCACAAGAGCATCTCGGCGCCTCCGCCCAGCTGGGTCGGGGTGCCGATACGGCGGCCTGAGGGGTTGCACCACTGGCCGTTGGAGCCGTTGCCGTTGCGGCTGGTGTCCACGACGAACGGCTTGGTGTAGCCGTAACGGGCGTTGAGTTCACGGTTGACGGCGTTGCCGTAGGCGGTGTTCTCGTTCGTGGTGAAGTAGTTGGAGACGTTGAGGGAGAAGCCGTGGGCCTGTCGGAGGCCGGCTTCGTGGAGGCGCCGGGCCATGGTCGCCGCGTCCGCCCAGCCAGGGTTGCCGGCGTCGAGGTAGACCCAGGTGTTGGGGGCCTGGCGGCTGAACTGGGTGAGGGCGCCGGTGAGCATGGCCTCGCGCTCGTCGATCTGAGCCTGGGTCATGCAGCCGTAGTCCCCGAGAGAGTCCGGTTCGAGGATGACGACAGCCGGGCGACTGGCGATCCCGCCGGCGAACTGGGCGATCCAGTCCGCGTAGGCGGACGGCGAAGCGGCCCCGCCCGCGGAATGCCCGCCGCAGTAGTCGCGGTTGTATATGTTGTAGGCGACGAGGACGGGTAGTTTGTCCCCCTGGTCCGCGGCGCCCGCGTAGGCGCCGGTGGCGGTGCCGATGGTGCCGCTCCAGGAGCCGAACCAGCGGGCCATCGGGGTATTGGCGATGGATGCGTTGATCGCGGGTGCCCGGCCGTCGCCGGGGTTGGCGGCGACCCACCTCTTCGCGCTGGAGTCGGGGTCCACATAGAACCCGCTGGTCATGGTGGTCGGGTCGGCCGCGTGGGCGGACGGTGCGATGGCGAGCGCCAGCGGCAGAGCGAAGAGCGCTGCCATCAGGGCGCGGAGTCTGTGGCGCATGACTGTACCTCGGTTTCCTGGCAGGGGTGTGTCGCGCGCTCTCGGTCACGAGCGAGCGACGCGCTGAGGAAGTGCGGTGGTACGACGCCCTCCTGGTGCCGGCGACTCTCCGGCCGGGAGGACAGGTCCGAAGGTCGGCAGCGAGCATTGGGAGCGCTCCCACTGGGAGCGCTCCCAATAGCGCTGAGAGCACTTGGAGTGTGGTCGGTATCGTGTTGCGGGCTGGTCAAGCTGTCAAGGGCCGACGTACAACTCGCCCCTTCACAGGGCGAGGGCAAGGCTCTACAGTCCCATGACTGGAAGCGCTCCCAACCTTCCGGTTCCCGAGGGCTCCATGCCCGTCCTCCGGCGCCCACCGGCGGGTTGGCAGGGGCATGAGCCGGGGTGAGACGCTTCCCGTCCGATCGAGGGGGAAGGGCTCATGACTCATGGCGGAAGACGCGCCGCGTCGGCAGCCGACGCTCGACGAGGTGACCGAACTCGCCGGCGTCTCCCGCTCCGTGGCCTCCCGCGCGATCAACAACGCACCGCACGTCAGCCGCGCCAAACGGGAGGCGGTCGAGCGGGCCGTCCGGCAACTCGGTTACGTCCCCAATCCGACCGCCCGCGCCCTGGCCACCCGTCAGACAGGAGCGGCCGCCCTGGTCGTCTCGGGAGAGGACCCGTCGATCTTCGCGGATCCGTTCTTCGCCCAGGTGATCGTGGGAGCGTCGGCAGCTCTGGAGGAGGCCGATCTGCATCTGATGCTGTGTCTGGCCGCTTCCGACCGGAGCCGCAAGCGGGTGGAGGGGCTCGTTCGCTCCAAAGGCGCCGACGGCGTCATGCTGATGGCGCTGCGTGAGGACGATCCGCTGGCCCGTATGGCCGAGGAGGCGGAGATTCCCGTCGTGTTCGGCGGACGCCCGGTCGGTACGGTTCCCCGGTGGTACGTGGACGTCGACAACGTCGGTGGAGCGCGCGAGGCGACCGAGTACCTGGTCTCGCGCGGCCGGACTCGCGTAGCCGCGATCTGCGGGCGTCTGGACACCGAGGCCGGACGCGCCCGGTACCGGGGCTACCGGGACGCCATGCTGGCAGCCGGCCTCGGCCCGTTCCCGCCGCAGGAGGGGGATTTCACCGAGCCCAGCGGGGCCGCCGCCATGGCCGCGCTGCTGGTGAACCATCCCGACGTGGACGGGGTGTTCGCCGCCAACGACAACATGGGCGCGGGAGCGCTGCGCGCATTGCGCGAGGCCGGCCGACTGGTCCCCGCGGACGTCGCCGTGGTCGGCTTCGACGACCTGGCCGTCGCCCAGATCGCCGATCCGCCCCTCACCACCGTCCATCAGCCCCTGACCGCTTTCGGCCGGGAGATGGCGCGCATGCTCGTCGCACTCATCAGCGGACAGGACCCCAGCCCGCTGATCCTGCCCACCCACCTGGTCACCCGCGCCAGCGCCTGACGGACCGGTCCTGACGAGCAGGTGGTGGTGCGTGCGCGTGTCCAGCTCGATCAGCGCCTCACCCGTCCCCAGGCGCTTCTCGATGCCCTCCCCACGGGCTTCTCGACGCAGACGGTACGGGTCGGGCCGAAGCGGACCCGTACGCCGAAGGACTCCGCGAGCGTGCTGTCGAGGATCCGAGGTTCTGCTCCTGCCCGTGTGTCCTTGGCCATGCGGTCGTCACGCCCCCCGGCGCGGGCCGGTCGGCATAGCCACCGGCGCCGGGCGCGCCGCCGGGAGGGACGCCGAGGGTCTGCCGCAGTGCGCCGCCGGGATCGGCGAGGGTGGGGCCGTTTTCGCGTTCGTGGGGGACGGCATCGGCATGTGCGCTGCCGAGCACGTCGTCCAGGGTCGCGGGAGCGGGCGCCGTCCCGGGTCCGGTCGGGGTGGCCATCGGTCAGGGCCTCCTGTCGGCGGCGGCGGACAGCACGTGTGGCTCGTCGGCAGGGTCGTCGTCGGGCCGCTGGTGGCGGAAGTACCGGTCGTACAGGCGGCGGTAGGCCCCGTCCCGGGCCAGCAGGCCGGTGTGGTCGCCCTCCTCGATGATGCGTCCGTCGTCGACGACGACGATCCTGTCGGCCTTGCGGACGGTGGGCAGCCGGTGGGCGACGACGAGGGTGGTGCGGTCCTTGGCCAGGGCGTCCAGGCCCTCCTGGATCTGGGCCTCGGTCAGGGGATCGATGCTGGCGGTGGCCTCGTCCAGGATCAGTACCGGCGCGCGCTGCAGGAAGACCCGGGCCAGCGCGACGATCTGCCGTTGGCCGGTGGACAGGTTGCGTCCGCCCTCGTCGGTGACGGTGTCCAGGCCCTGCGGCAGCTGGGCCGGCCAGTCGCCGCCCGCCACCGCGCGCGCGGCGGCCTCGACGTCGTCGCGAGTGGCGCCCGGCCGTCCGCGGGCGATGTTCTCCGCGACCGTCCCGGAGAAGAGGAACGGGGTCTGTGTGACCACGCCGAGGCAGCGCCGGTACTGCTCCAGGTCCAGGGTGCGCACGTCCTGCCCGTCGACCGCGATGCTGCCCTTCTGGAACTCGTACGCGCGCATGATCAGCCGCACCAGGCTGGACTTGCCGGCCCCGGTGTGTCCGACGAGCGCCACGGTGCGGCCGGCCGGGATGGTGAGGCTCACGCCCTTGAGGACGGGGTGCCGGTCGTCGTAGCCGAAGTGGACGTCGCGCAGGGTGATCTCGCCGCGCAGGCGCGGGACCGGGAGGCGGTCGCGCTGGCGTACCGCGGGCTCGCGGTCGACCAGCGCGAAGACCCGCTCTCCCGCGGCCAGGCCCTGCTGGAGCTGGCTCCAGAAGGAGGCGATGCTGGTGAGCGGCGACCAGAACAGGGCCAGCGCCTCCAGGAACAGCACCCATTCGCCGGCCGACACGCTGCCGGAGTCCACGCCGTGGCCGCCGACCAGGACCACGGCCACCGTGCCCAGGCCGGTCAAGGAGATCAGCAGCGGGAAGATGCCGCTGAACATGCGGTTCAGCCGCACGCTCGTCCGGAACCAGCGGTGGTTGACCTCGTCGAGTCCGCGCTGCGCGGCCTGCTGGTGGCTGTGGTTGCGGGCCACGGCGATGCCGCGCAGGGTCTCCTGGACATAGCCGTTGACCTCGGCCAGCGCCTCCTGCTGCCGCAGGGAGGCGCTGCGCGCGGCGCGCCGGAAGGCGAGGCTGACGGCGACGATGACCGCGGCGACCAGGGCCGTCACCAGGGCCAGCGCCACATTGATCAGGAAGAGGGCGGCCAGCAGGATCACGATCATCAGCACGTGCCCGAGGAGGCTGAGCACCAGGTTGATCAGCGTCGCGAAGGCCTGCGTGTCGTTGGTGACCCGGCTGACCACCGCGCCGGTGGCGTGGGAGTCGTGGAAGGACATGTCCTGGCGCATGGCCGCGTCGAAGACGCGCTTGCGCAGGCCGAGGACGACGTCACAGACCAGTCTTCCCGCCGCGCGCTCCTGCAGATACGTGCACAGCCAGGCGATGATGCCCGCGCCGAGCACGGCCGTGACGAGCCACGCCACCCCGCTGTCGCCGTCGTTCAGGGCCGAGTCGACGGTCCTGGCCAGCAGCAGGGGGACGGCGCTGCCCGCGGCGGCGGCGATGACCACGGCGGCGGTCACGAAGGCCACCGTTCCGCCCCTGCCGTGGAAGGAGGGGGCGATGCGGCGGGCCAGTTCGCGGTCGCGGTAGCGGCGGCCGTAGCCGTCCGGCTCGATGCCCTCCAGCAAGTGCGCCATCAGTGGCTCTCCTCCTTGGCTCCCACGGGGGCCGGGCCGGCGGGGGCCGGCTCGTCCAGGTAGGGCGCGAAGATCCGACGGTAGAACGAGCAGTCCCGCAGGAGCTGTTCGTGGCTGCCCTGGCCGACGATCCGGCCGGCGTCCAGGACGAGGATGTGGTGCGCGGCACGGATACGGGACAGCCTGGGGGTGATGAGGAACGTGGTGCGCCCGGCCGAGGCCTGCCGCATGGCGCGTTGCAGATCGTGTTCGGTGGCGGCGTCGACGGCGCTGGTCGCGTCGTCCACGGCGAGGATGCGAGGGTCGGCCACCAGTGCGCGGGCGATGGCGAGGCGCTGGCGCTGCCCTCCGGACAGGGTGACCCCGCGTTCGCCGAGGACGGTGTCGTAGCCGTCCTGGCTCGCCATGATGAAGTCGTGGGCCTGCGCGGTGCGGGCCGCGGCCTCCAGCCTGGCGCGGTCGGCGCCGGTCTCCGCGTCGAGTGCGAGGTTCTCGGCGATGGTGCGGGAGAACAGCACCACGTCCTGCTCGATGACCGCGATCTGCGAACGCAGTGACCTTGTGCCCCAGTCGGTGGTGGCGACACCGTCGATCAGGACGCGTCCCTCGTCGGGGACGTAGGTGCGGTTCAGCAGATGCAGCAGCGTGGACTTGCCGCTGCCCGTGGCGCCGACGATGGCCACGGTGGTGCCGGCCGCCACCCGGAACGACACGTCGGACAGCACCGGCTTGCCGGGTTCGTAGCCGAAGGTGACGTGCTCCATGGCGACATCCCCGGTGATGGCCGCGGCGTGCCGGCCGCCCGTCTCGTCCTCGCCGTCCGGGTCGTCGACGACCTCCTTGATGCGCTGCGCTCCGGCCAAGCCGAGATAGATGAGCCCGATGCTGAAGGAGGCGAGCTGGGTGGGCGCCCGCAGGGTTCCCATCAGCCCGAGCACGGCGACGAGTTCGCCGATGCTCAGCGAGCCCGCGCGCAGCAGGAGCACCGAGTGCACCAGGGCGCCGGCGGTGGCGAGGGCCAGCAGCAGTGGTGGCAGGGACAGCGCCTGGGTGCGGATCTGGCGCTCGGAGGCGTCCCGGTAGGCCGTGGCCAGTTCGGCGAACCGGCCGCGCTCCTGTCCGGCTCCGCCGGTCGACTCGACCACCTCGACTCCGGCGATGCTCTCGGTGGCCTGGGCCGTCATGTCGCCGAAGCGTTCCCGGGCCAGGTCGGACACGGGTTCCAGGCGCCGTCCGTGCTCGGCGAGCGCTACCGCGAACAACAGGACGAAGGCGACCGGGAACAGCAGCAGCCGCGGATCGACCAGGGCGACGAAAACGATCGGCATCAGGACGTTCAGCGCCAGGTCGACCGCCATGTCGAACCCGGGCGACACCATCAGGTTCAGTGACTCGGCGTCGCCGGTGGCTCGGGCGGACAGATCACCGACGCGCCGCCGGTTGAAGTAGCCCTGGCTCTTGCGCAGCAGGCTGGCGAAGACCTGGGCACGCGCCTGGCGCTCCAGCCCGCTGGCGAAGGACTCCAGGCAGTAGGTGGCCACGATGCCGCCCACGGCCCGCACGAGCACGAGCGCCAGCAGACCGGCGACGATGGCGTGGAAGGTGCCGAAGTCCGGTGCGTCGCCGCCATGGTCGAGGACCGCGTCGAAGGCCAGGCCGATGACCAGGGGGATCGCCGCGTTCAGCGACTGCCAGACGAGGCTGCCCAGAATATGCAGGGCGATGTACGGCCGGAACGGCCGCATCTGCGCCAGCAGCCAGCGGGGCACACGGTCGGCCGGATCCTTCCCCTCGGGGACGGTCTCGGCGGTCATCGGCACTCCATTCTCTGGGTCGGGGCCGGGCCGCGCCTGCGGCCGGGACGGCCCGGAAATTATTGTCGGCCAGGGTTTTCGGCCATGATTTCTCGAAAATCCCGGGCTGGTGCGCGGGGTTTTTCCGGAACGGTTCACAATTCATCGAGCCGTCGACTGGATGCCGCGGGAAGCGGGCGCGGCCTAGCGATGTGCTTCGCGGGGGAGGCCCATACGTCCACCGGCGCGCGACAAGGTGGCGGGGCCGGGCCGCGGCACACCGGGCCGAACCGGCCCCGGCCCTGCTCAGATGGCATATCTGTGGCGTCGTGAGTTGTCGTACGGGTCTGAGTCATCGGGTTTCACACGGCAGAGCAGGGGGGTGCGGGTCGGCCGCCGCATGGACGGTACTGGTTTTCCGAGAAAAACGAAAGCCTGCCCCGCAAGGGTGAAAACCAAGGGCTGGATCAAAATTAAACCTTGAGTGGATTATGCGGATGCCGGGCATTGTCGCGGTGGCGGCCGGTTCGCCGGCGCCTTGTCGAATGGCTGGTCCCGAACGATTCGTCCGGGTACCGGTTGACCCGGGGGAGGAGTGCGTTTCTCCGGCCAGGAACGCCGAGGTCGCCGCGACCATCGACCTGAGCGGTGAGCGCGTCGAGGACATCGCGCGGCGCGCCTTGGCCGCGTCCACCGTCGCCTACGCCAACGGCCTGTACGACCCGGACGAGGTGGCGGACCTGTTCGACGCGGTCGCCCGCGAGCGGGGCGCCCCCGTCGACCTGTCGTACTGCTTCAACGACATCCGGGCGGGGCACGGCCTGCCCGAGGCGGCCGGGGGACCGGCGCCCGTGGTGTCCGGTGCCGCGTTGCGCACGGCGATGGCGGACACGGTGGTCGCGCCGCACGAGTTCACGGAGGGCGAGACGTTCTTCCTGGTGATCGACGACGAGGAACCGGGCTGGATCCGCCTGGTGCTCAACGCCGACAGCCGGGCGCTCACACCCCCCGGAGGTGCGCGGTTTCCTGTACGGCCTCGAACGAGTTGGGCCGGGCCGCCCTCCGCGCCGACCGGACGTCTCACCATGCGAAACGCATGTTTGACATTAGATTCGCTTATGGACGATAAAGGGGTTGCTTTGGCCATGCATTAACGCTCTGTCGTTGACGGCCGTCCTCCTAGCCGAATGAGCATGCAGTGCACCAGCCCGCCCCCGCCGCCGTAGCCCCCGTCGACCCCGAGGAACGCTGGAAGGACTGGTGTGCCGGGCGCCGCGCGGCGCTCACCGCCGCCACGGGCAACCTCGCCCTCGTCGAGACCCGCTGGCTCCCGGCGGGGGACCGCCCCGACGCGGACGCGGCCCGGACCGGCTGCCCGGACACCGTGACCGTCACCACGCTCACCCGCACTGACCCGGTCACCGGAGAGCCCGAGCACGGCCTGCGCTTCTGGGACTCCGCGGCGCCGGCCCTGACCGCCTTCGACCACGTGGACGTCTTCGACTATGACCCCGCCTGGGTCCTCGAGGCCGCCTACACCCCGGTCCCCGGCGCCCGCCGCGTCGCCTTCGAGCACATCCGGGACAACGGCGGCACCCGCGACCTCGTCGTGCCCGGCGATATCGCCGTCACCGTCGACGGGCGCGACTACACCCTGAGCGCCTTCGACGACGACGGCAGCCTGCTCCTCGTCTTCGGCGATCCCACCAACGGTGACAGCACCTACGGCGCCGGGCGCTTCCTCTTCGTCGAGCGCACCGACGACGAACACCGCGTGATCCTCGACTTCAACCGGGCCTTCGTACCGCCCTGCGGGTTCTCGGATCAGTACAACTGTCCGATGCCGCCGCGGCAGAACCGCTTCCACCTGCCCGTCGAGGCCGGCGAGAAGCTCCCCGTCTTCCGCGACGGCTTCCCCGGACAGCACCGACCGACTCCCTCTCCCGCCCCGCAGCACGAAAGCACCCGTACGCCATGAGCCTCAAGAAGACGTCCCTGTACGCCGCCACCACCGTCGCGGCTCTCTCCGTGGCCCTCACCGCCTGCGGCGGATCCAGCAGTTCCGGCTCCTCCGGCGGCGCCTGGGACAAGGACGCCACGGTCAACATCGGTTCGCTCTACGAACCGCAGAACCTCGACAACACCGCCGGAGGCGGCCAGGGCGTCACCGAGGCCCTCAACGGCAACGTGTACGAAGGACTGTTCAAGCTCACCGACGACGGCGACGTGGAGAAGCTCCTCGCCGAGAACTACAAGGTCAGCGACGACGGCCTGACGTACACCTTCACCCTCCGCGACGGCGTGAGGTTCCACAGTGGCAAGAAACTCACCAGTGCCGACGTCAAGTACAGCCTGGAGAAGGTCCTCGCCGACGACTCCCAGTCCGCCCGCAAGAGCAACCTGAAAGTCGTCAAGCACATCGCCACGCCCGACGCGAAGACCGTGAAGGTCACGCTGTCGCAGAAGTCGATCTCCTTCGTCTACAACCTGTCCTACGTCTGGATCATCAACTCCGAGGCGAAGAACCTCAAGACGACCGAGGACGGCACCGGCCCCTACACCCTCGCCAAGTGGACCCGCGGCTCGGCCCTCAGCCTGGACCGGTTCGCGGACTACTGGGGCGACGCCGCCGCCAACAAGAAAGTCGTCTTCCACTACTACAAGAACGCCACGGCCCTGAACAACGCGCTGATGACCAACGCCGTCGACGTGGTCACCGGCGAGCAGTCGCCCGACGCCCTGGACCAGTTCAAGAACAACCAGAACTACAAGGTCAACGACGGCGACTCCACCACCAAGCTGCTGCTGGCCTTCAACGACAAGGCCAAGCCCTTCAACAACGTCAAGGTCCGGCAGGCCGTCTCCGCCGCCATCGACGACAAGAAGCTGCTCCACTCCGTCTGGGGCGACTACGGCCGGCTCATCGGCTCGATGGTGCCGCCCACCGACCCGTGGTACGAGGACCTCACCGACGTCAACGCCTACAACGTGAAGAAGGCGAAGAGGCTGCTCGCCGAGGCCGGCTACCGGGACGGCTTCGCCTTCACCCTCGACACCCCCAACTACGACCCGCACCCGACGGCCGCGACGTTCATCAAGTCCGAACTCGCCAAGGTCGGCATCACCGTCAAGATCAACACGATCACGTCCGACCAGTGGTACACGAAGGTCTACCAGAACCACGACTTCACCGCGACGCTCCAGGAACACGTCAACGACCGTGACCTCGTCTGGTACGGCAACCCCGACTTCTACTGGGGCTACGACGACAAGCACGTCACCGCGTGGATCAAGCAGGCCGAGGAGGCATCCACCACCGCCCAGCAGACCGCACTGCTGAAGAAGGCCAACCGCAAGACCGCCGAGGACGCGGCCAGCGACTGGCTGTACCTGTACCCGCAGATCGTGGTGGCCAGCAGCAAGCTCTCCGGCTACCCGCTCAACGGCCTGAACGCCCAGTTCTACGCCTACGACATCAAGAAGAAGGGCTGATGGGCCGCTACCTGTTGCGCCGGCTCGCCTTCCTGGCCGTGTCGCTGGTCCTGGCGAGCGTGGTGCTGTTCGTGCTGCTGCGCATGCTGCCCGGTGACCCGGCCAACGCCCTGACGTCGGTCGGTGCCGGCCCCGAGCAGATCGCCGCGGCCCGCCGCTCCATCGGCTCCGACCGGCCGCTGCCCGAGCAGTTCACCCACTGGTTCGGGCAGCTGGCGAGCGGTGACCTCGGCACCTCCTTCGTCAGCTCGCTGCCCGTCGGTCCCGAGGTGACGGCCCGCCTGAACGTCACCGTGCCGCTCACCCTGGCCGCGTTCGTCCTCGCGATCCTCATCGCCGTCCCCGCCGGGTTCGTCGCCGCGTACCACCGCCGCACCTGGTACGGCGCCCTGCTCAGCGGCGTCTCCCAGCTCGGCATCGCCGTCCCGGTGTTCTGGCTCGGCATGATCCTCATCGCGGTGTTCGCGTTGAACGCCGGCTGGCTGCCCTCCGGCGGCTTCCCGCAGGACGGCTGGGCGGCACCCGCCGACGCGATCCGCTCCCTGGTCCTGCCGGTCGTCACCATCGCCCTGGTGATGAGCGCCTCCCTCATCCGGTACGTCCGCTCCGCCACCCTCGACGTCCTGGGCAGCGACTACCTGCGCACCGCTCGCGCCCTCGGCGAGAGCTTCGGCACCGCCATGTGGCGGCACGGCCTGCGCAACGCCTCCGTACCCGTCATCTCCATCCTCGGCATCGAACTCGCCTCGACCCTGCTGGGCGCCGTCGTCGTGGAGTCCGTATACGCACTGCCCGGCCTCGGCTCGCTGCTGGCCACCGGCATCACCCAGCACGACTACCCGGTGATCCAGGGCGTGCTGTTCGTGTCCACCCTCGCGGTGCTGCTCATCGGCTTCCTCGCCGACCTCGTCCAGCGGATCGTCGACCCGCGGCTGCGCAGCCGGCTCTCCGGAGGCGCCCGATGACCCCCACGGACCTCCTGGCCCGCCCGGCCGAACCCGCCACGGGCCGCCGCTCCCGCCGGCGTTCCGCCACCCTCGTCCTCGGCTGCGTCCTGACCGGCTTGGTCGCGCTGCTCGCCGTCGTGTCGTTCCTGTGGCTGCCCTACAGTCCCGACGACACCTCCGGCGGACGGCTCGCCGGACCGGGCGATGGCCACCTGCTGGGCACCGACAAGCTGGGCCGGGACCTGCTCACCCAGCTCATGACCGGTGCCCGCATCGCCTTCGGCGCGGGCCTCGGCTCCGTCTCCGTCGCCGCCCTCGTCGGCGTCACCCTCGGCGTGCTCGCGGCCTTCGCGCAGGGCTGGCTCGATGACACGCTCTCCGCCTTCCTCGACATCCTCATCGCTTTCCCGACGCTGCTGCTGGCGATGCTCGTCGTCGCCGCCCGCTCGGCCACCCTCGGCTCGGCGGTCCTCGCCATCGGTCTGGCGCAGAGCGCGGTCGTGGCCCGCCTCGTGCGCATCCTGGTCAAGCGGGTCCTCACACAGGACTACATCACCGCCGCCCGGACCTCCGGCACCTCCTGGCCCCGCACCGTCGCCGGCCACGTCCTGCCGAACATCTGGCCCACCCTGGTGGTCAACCTGGCCCTCCAGTTCGGCCTCGCCGTTCTCGCCGAGGCCAGCCTGTCCTACCTCGGGCTGGGCGCCCCGCCGCCCAACGCCTCCTGGGGGCGCCTGCTCCAGGAGGCACAGGCCACCTTCACCACCGCCCCGGCCGGTGCCCTCGCCCCCGGTATCCTCCTGGTGCTCCTCGTGATCGGCGTCAACCTGATCGCCGACGGGCTGCGCGACGTCCTCGACCCGGCCGGCCGCGGGAGGCGGACATGACCCTCCTCGACGTCCACGGCCTGACCGTCCGTACCGCCGACGGGCGGCCCCTGGTCAGCAACCTGTCCTTCACCGTCGCGGGCGGTGAACGCCTCGGCCTGATCGGCGAATCGGGCTCCGGGAAGTCCCTGACCACTCTCGCGGTGCTGGGCCTGCTTCCCGAGGGCATGAGCGCCACCGGCAGCGTCGTCCTCGCCGGCACGCAGATCCTCGGCGCCCGCGAGAAGGAACTGACCGCCGTCCGCGGCCGGGACGCCGCCGTCGTCTTCCAGGAGCCGCTGACCGCCCTCGACCCCCTGATGCGGGTCGGCCGGCAGGTCGCCGGCCCCCTGGCCAGGCGCACCGGCCTGAAGGGCGGCAGACTGCGTGCCGCCACCCTCGACGCCCTCGCCCAGGTGCGGCTGCCCGACCCCGAGCGCATCGCCCGCGCCTTCCCGCACGAGATCTCCGGCGGCCAGCGCCAGCGCGTCGCCCTCGCCGCCGCCCTCGCGTGCGAGCCGGCGCTGCTCATCGCCGACGAACCGACCACCGCCCTTGACGTGTCGGTACAGGCGGAGATGCTCGGCCTGATCGACACCCTCGTCCGGGAACGGGAGATGGCCGTGCTGTTCGTCAGCCACGATCTCGCCGTCGTCGCCAAGGTCACCGACCGGATCCTGGTCATGAAGGACGGCCGGGCCGTCGAGGAGGGCACGGTGCGTGACGTCGTGGTCGCCCCCCGCCAGGAGTACACCCGGAACCTGGTCGCCAGCGCCCGCACGCTGGAATCCGCCCTGGACCTGAGGAGCGCGCCGTGACCCCCGTGCTGGAACTCGCCGACGTGGCCGCCCGCTACCGCGGGGCCCGCGCCGACGTGGTCAGCGACGTGTCCCTCGCCGTACGCCCGGGGGAGAGCCTCGCCCTCGTCGGCGAGTCCGGCGCGGGCAAGACCACACTGCTGCGCCTGCTGCTCGGCCTCGCCCGCCCCACCGCGGGCACGGTCCGCTTCGACGGCGTACCCCTCGCCCTGCGCGACAGGCAGCAGATGCGGCGCTTCCGGCGCAGCGTCCAGTGCGTCTTCCAGGACCCCTACTCCTCCCTCGACCCGCGCCGCCGTGTCGGCCCGATCGTCGCCGAACCCCTGCGCTCCCTCGGCCTGGACACCCGGGCGGGCGCAGCGCCGAAGGTGGCCGCGGCGCTGGAGGCGGTGGGTCTGCCGGCCGACGCCGCCGAGCGGTATCCCCATGAGTTCTCCGGCGGTCAGCGCCAGCGCATCGCCATCGCCCGCGCCACGGTGTGCGAGCCCCGGGTCCTGCTCGCCGACGAGCCCGTCAGCGCCCTGGACGTCACCACCCGGGTGAAGGTCGTCGACCTGCTGGCCGAACTGAAACGGGAACGCGGCCTGACGCTGGTGATGGTCTCCCACGACCTGTCCGTCGTGGCGTCCCTGTGTGAGCGCACCGCCGTTCTGGAGCAGGGCCGGGTCGTCGAACAGGGCGACACCGCCCGCGTCCTCGGCGCTCCCGCCCACGCGTACACCCGCCGCCTGATCGACAGCGTGCCCCGCCTGCCCACCTGACAGTGAGGATGTTCTTGAGCGTTCCCAGGCGGGTCCGCCCCACCGCCTGGCTGACTCAGGGTCCTCGACGGGGTCCGTCGGCCTACGGCCTTCTCAGCCCGCCGCGGTGGTGAGGGCCCCGCCGGGCACGGCAGCCACGGCTTCGGACAGGCGGTCGTAGATCTCGAACACGCCGTCCAGTCCCGCGCCGCCCAGGATGCGAAGGAACTGGCCGCTGCCCGTGACGAGACGCAGCCGGCCGTGCCGTTCCACGGTCCTGTTCCGCGCCCGGCACAGCACCCGCAGTCCGGCGCAGTCGATGAAGGACACGGCACGAAGGTCCACCACGAGGTCGGGGTGGAGGGCCGCCGTCAGATCGTCCAGGCGTACCCCGAGCGGCGATGCCGTGAGGATGTCGATATCACCGTGCAGCGCCACGACGGTGGTCCCGCCGACGGAACGCTCGGTGTGGCGGGGTGCGGAGGTGATGAGGGTCTCGACCATGACTCAGAGGAAATCCGGGCCGACGGGCGCGCCGGAAGGGCCGTCCGGCCCCCCTTCGCCGCCACGTTTCCCCGGGCCGCTCCGTCAGGGCGCGACCGGTGGCCCTCCCACGCGGCCACCGCCGGGCGCAGCATGGGGTGTCACCCCCTCCCACGGGCGAAAGACGGTACGCCCATGAGGGCGTCTCGACCACCTGGCTCGTCACCCCCTCCCACGGGCGGAAGACGGGCTGACTCATCTGCGCGAACGGTGGTTTCCGCGTCGGTCGTCACGACGTCCTGCCCCCGCGGGCGACGGCGCCCATCGGCCGGATCGCGCACACGCGCCAGGCGCTGCCCGCGGTCGCGCCGGCTCCTGCCCCCGGCGGGCGACGTGGCATGGTCCGCCGCGCCATGCGTGGCGGACCTGCGCGCGACGCTCCTCCAGCGGGGGAGCACGGTGCGGTTCATGCCGCTGCATTGCCTGACGTCTCCTGTCGGCCGGCCCAGCCTCCCGCAGGTCGTGGGGATGCCGGCGGTGGATGCTGTGGCGGCTCAGGCGTGCGCGGACGCGTGCGGGGGGCGGACGGTGTCCGAGCCGGGGACGGGCTCGGCAGTGTCGTCGCCCAGCCCGGTGATCCGGTTGGCGGTGTCGACATGGACGACGGCAGGCCGCAGGGTACGGGCCTCCGCGTCGTCGACCTGGGCGTAGCTGATGAGGATCACCAGGTCGCCGGGGTGCACGAGATGGGCGGCGGCGCCGTTGATGCCGATCACGCCGGTGCCTCGCGCACCCTCGATGACATAGGTCTCCAGGCGGGCGCCATTGGTGATATCGACGATGTGTACCAGTTCGCCGGGCAGGAGGTCGGCGGCATCCATCAGATCGCGGTCAACGGTCACGGAGCCCACATAGTGCAGATCCGCATGGGTCACGGTGGCCCGGTGGATCTTGGACTTGAACATGGTGCGCAGCACGGCACTGCCTTTCGGTGAGTAGGTCGCGCCCCGTCAGGGTGCGCGCCGACACAACCAGAGTAGACGCGGGTTCCGAGGAGCTGCCAAGGGGTGGTCGGGACGGGCCCGCGGCGTCTCGCCAAGCCGACCAGGGGGTGACCCGGCGGCGGAGGTCCGCGCGGACCTCCTGCGGCTCGGCCGGACCATCGGCAGCGGAGGCTGCCAGGACGGGAAAGCCCGGACTGCCGTCGGCGCCGGGCACGGCCGGGCCACCCGGACGGCCGCGCTACGGCCGGGGTTTGCCGGCGCACACCCAGTTACCCGTCAGCGCGTCATTCGCCGCTCGGGGCAGTACCGCCGCACCGGCCCCGGGGGTCGCGCATGCGTGCGTGAAGACCGGGGCGTTCCCGAACGGGTGCTGTTCCGCCCGTTGTTGTCCCCGCGCCGCTGACCGGCGCCACCTGGGCCTTCACCGCCGGTGCCCGGGGTGTGCGCTGGGCCGGGCGGGGGATGGTCCCGCTCACGCCGACGCCCGGCCGCCCAACCACGCGAACATACTGGCCAAATGGCCGAACAGAGCGATATCACCCCTATTATTCACCAAATCTGGCATGACAAGGACGTACCGCCGAGGTGTCAGGCGTGGGTTGAATCCTGGCGCCGGCATCACCCTGGGTGGGAGTACCGGCTGTGGACGCAGGTGGAGTGCCGCGCCCTGCTCGCCGAGCACTATCGGTGGTTCCTGCCGATCTACGACCGTTACCCCGAGGGGGTGATGCGGGCCGAGGCCGGCCGGTACTTCATCCTCGACCGTTTCGGCGGGGTGTACGTGGACCTGGACTTTGAGTGTCTGCGCCCGGTGGACGCGCTGCTCGCGGGCCAGGAGCTGGTGGTCGGGCTCGAACCGCAGGAGCACGTCCAGCTGCTGTCGGCTCACCGGAGCGGTCTGCCGCGTCTGGTGGGCACCGGGTTCCTGGCCGCGCGGCCGGGCCATCCCTTCCTGGCCCATGTGCACCGGCAGCTGGTGGGCAGCCATACCCGCTCCGGTTCGCTGGACGCCACCGGTACGTTCATGCTCACCCGGGCGGTCGACCAGGCCCCCGGGGACTGCCGGATCACCGTCCTGGCGGCGCGGACGTTGTATCCGCTGTTGAGCCCGGTGGCCGCCGAGCTGTTCGGCGACCGGCCCGTCGACCGCGACCACGCCTACGCCGTGCACCACTGGGCGGACAGCTGGGGCCGGGACGTGTCCGTTTCCGCGCAGTCCGTGGCCGGACGCCAGATCCCGTTCTGGACCAGCCAGGACCTGCGGCCCCGCGCCAAGGGCGGGCTCGACCTGGACCCGCAGCGCGAGCGCTGGGCCTCGGGAGCCCCCGCGCCGACCGTGTCCTGCCTGATGGTGACCAAGGACCGGCTGCCATGGGCCATGCGCGCCCTGCGCTGCTTCCTGGCCCAGACCTATCCGAGTGTGGAGCTGGTCGTGGTGGACGACAGCGCCGACGGCGCGCTGGAGGACCACGTACGCGCTCTGGCCGACCCACGGATCCGCTTCCGGCGGCTGCTGCCGGAGGGACGCACGCTGGGCGAACTGCGCAACATCGCGGTGGACCTGGCCACCGGGCCGTACGTGTGCCAGTGGGACGACGATGACCTGTACGACCCGGAGCGGGTGGAGGTGCAGATGGCGGCGCTGCTGGGATTGGACGCCACGGCGTGCTTCCTGGCCCGGGAGCGGTTGTGGTGGCCGAAGCGGCGCCTGCTCGCGGTCTCCGGTGCGCGGGTGTGGGAGGGGTCCATGGTCTGTGCGAAGGAGGTGCTTCCGCGCTACCCGGCGCAGCGGCGCGGGGAGGACACCCCGGTCGCGGAGGCGGTGCTGCGCGCCGGGCGGGTGGTGTCCGTGGACGCGCCCGAGCTTTACACATACGTCTACCACGGGAACAACACCTTCGACGAACCCCACTTCGCCGGGCTTTTCGACGCGGCGACCCATGTGTGGGTTTCGGGCCCCGCCTACGCGGGCCACCTGAGGGCCATGGCGGCCCGGCTGCCCCTCGATCCGGCGGACCTGGTCCGGGCGGAGCGGCCGCCCACGGGCCCGGCCCCGGACACCGCTCCGCACGCGGCCGTGGACGCGCCACGCCTCCTCCCGCACGCCAGACGGCCCGCCACCGGGGCGGCCGAGTCCGCTTCCGCTCCTGGGGTGGCCGAGTCCGGCTCCGCTCCTGGGGTGGCCGTGTCCGGCTCCGCCTCTGGGGTGGCCGAGTCCGCTCCGGCTCCCGCTCCCGCCGCCGAGCGCCCTTCCGTCCTGGTCCTCACGCCCGTCAAGGATGCCGTCACCTTCCTGCCCCGCTACCTGGAGAACCTGCGTGCCCTGGACAATCCCCGCGACGCGGTCTCCGTCGGTCTGCTGGAGGGTGACAGCCATGACGGGACCTGGGAGGCCCTGAGGGACGCGCTGCCCGCGCTGGAGGCGGAGTTCCGGCGGGTCACCCTCGTACGGCGGCATTTCGGCTTCCAGTTGACCGGGCCGCGCTGGGAGCCGGCCGCTCAGCGGCAGCGGCGGTCGGTGCTGGCCAGGGCCCGCAACCAGCTGCTGTCGCGGGCGCTGGGGGAGGAGGAGTGGGTGCTGTGGCTCGATGTCGATGTGACCGACTATCCGCCCGATCTCATCCAGCGGCTGCTGGGCGCCCGCGAGGAGATCGTCGTCCCGCACTGCGTCGCCGAACCCGGCGGGCCGACCTTCGACCTGAACACCTTCGTCCTGCACCCGAACGCCGCCGCGCTGGACTGGAGCCGGTGGCTGCGCGACGGGATCCTGCAGCCGCCCAGGGGATTCGGCCGGAGCTATCTCGAGGACTTGCGCGGCCACGAGAGGGTGCGCGTGGACGCGGTCGGCGGTACGGCCCTGCTGGTGCACGCCAATCTGCACCGCGACGGGCTGGTGTTCCCGACCGTCCCCTACCGCGAACTCATCGAGACCGAGGGACTGGCCGCGCTGGCCCAGGACATGGGCGTGAAGTGCTGGGCGCTGCCCGGGGTGGAGGTGGTGCATCCCCGCCACTGGGGCGGCGGACCGCTGAGCCGGACAGGTGAAGCAGGTCTTGGCGCCGAAGCCCAGCGGAGCGTTGATCGTTAGCCAGGTGCGTCCGCGGAGGCTCCGCGGAGCGAACACAAGGAGAACGGCATGAACATCGGCAAGACAGCGGCGCTGGTGACCGCGGCGGCGAGCGCGGTGGTCTTCGGCGGGGCGAACGCCGGCGCGCTGGGCCTGGACACCTCCGTCAAGCAGACCAACGACTGCGACACGAGCAACGCCACCAGCATCGGCGCGCCGCCGGCGCAGTCGAACTGCCTCAACTTCGCGGAGATCTTCGGTGAGCACAGCCTGGCGCAGCGGAACGACTGTGACTCCTCCAGCGGGGTCACCAGCACCGGCAACGTGATCATCACCGCCCCGGCCACCATGGGCTCGCGGTGCGCCAACATCGCCGTCTCCGCCAAGCCGTCGAAGTCCGGGGCTGCCAAGCGCGGGGCGCACGGCGGCGGGAACCGATGACCTCGGCACCGTCCGGTCCGGAACGCGGCCCCCTGGAGGCTGGCCTCCCGGGGGCCGCGCCGGCGCGCGAGCCGGTGGTCTCGGTGGTCATCCCCTGCTACGACTACGGTCACTATCTGCCGCAGGCCGTCGAGAGTGTGCTGGCACAGACCTATCCGGACTGGGAGCTCGTCGTGGTCGACGACGGCAGCCCCGACGACACCGCCGCGGTGGCCCAGTCGCTGATCGCCGCCCACCCCGGGCGGCGCATCCGGCTGCTGCGGCAGGCCAACGCCGGGGTCTCGGCCGCGCGAAACGCGGGCATCGCCGCCGCCACCGGCCGCTACATCCTGCCGCTGGACGCCGACGACGTGATCGCCCCCACGATGCTGGAGCTCACGGTCGCGGTGCTGGAGCAGAACCCCGGCATCGCCATCGCCTCCACCGACGTGTCCGTCTTCACCGACGACGACCTGCCCGCACAGGTGCTGCGGCTCCCGGACTACGACCGGGACCTGCTGCTGCGACGGCTGATCATGTTCTACTGCTCGCTCTACCGCCGCGAGGTGTGGCAGACGGTGGGCGGTTACGTCGAGGACATGCGCGCCGGGGAGGACTGGGACTTCTGGATTGCCTGCGCCGAACACGGCTTCACGGCTCAGCACATCCCGCAACCGCTGTTCGGGGCGCGCAACAAGGACGACGGACTGCACGTGGAGGCGGCCGAGAACGACCTGGCCGTCCGAGCCAGGATCGTGGCCAACCATCCGGGGATGTTCAAGCCGGTCACCCGGGCCTGGGCCCGGGCCCTGCTCGCCCAGGACGAGCCGGAGGCCCTGGCCGACGACCGGGTGCCGGACGACATCCTCACCCGGGCCGCGGACATGGACTCGTTCCTGCGGGTTGTCATGCAGCTGCAGCGCACCGCCCGACTGCAGCACCGTCACATCCAACGGCTGGAGGAGGCGCTGGCCGGACGCGGCGAGCCCGTGCCCGCCTGAACGCTGTCCGGCACGCGGGAGCGCGGGCTCCCCGTGGAGCAGCGCTCACATGTGCCCTCCTCCTCGTCGCCCCGCCGCCCTCGATGAGGCAGCACCGTGACGTCCGGATTGAGCGGCTCGCGAGGCCGCACACGGGTGGCGCCGCCTCATGGTCCGCGGCGCAGGCTCCGCACGACCAGGGGCACCGACAACAGGAGCAGCGCTCCTTCGACGGCAAGGCTGACCAGTCCGAGGGGTTCTGTCCAGTTGCCGACGTCATCGGTGTAGTCGGGCAGGCCCGGGCCTCTGGAGAGGACGTAGCCCAGCACGGGACCGGCGGCGACCCCGGCCGCCAGCAGCCACCCTGGTCGGACCGGACCCACCAGGAGCAGCGCGGCGGCGACCACGGCCGCGACCTCCAGGACGTGGTAGGCGATGCCGATGTAGGCGGGGTCCCTCGTTGCCGTGATGCCGCCTTGGTCCACCACGTGGATGGCGGCCACCACAAGACACAACAAAGCTCCCGCCCACCGGCCCACCCAGGTCGTCTCGGGCGCCATCGCGGTGTGATGTGACATGCGGCGTCACCTTCTCCTCTCCTGACCGGCGCGACCTGCCGGGTGTGCTCCGGCCGGCTGTCTGAAACGGCCCGTGGCCGGGCAGCACGCCAGCCGGCCCGGGCCGGGCACGCGCGGCGCCTTCCTCAGGCGGGGCTCCTTCGTGGACCGGCCGGTGTGGCGGGTGCCGGTGACCGCGCCGTCGCACCGGCGGCAGGGCCACCGGGGCCGGGGCCGCGGCGCGGGCGCCGGTGGCGCTCGACGTCGTCCGCGCCCGCCGCCGAAGGGGCGTGAGGGGCCGTCACGACCGGATCTTCGCACAATGCGAGTCCCGGAACGGGGAGGCGGGCGAGCAGCTCGCCGGTGGCGGGGAAGCCGCCGGCGGCCCACGGCAGCGGCCGGCAGGGGCTGGTCAGCCGACAGCATGCGGATCCCCATCGGGAGACGGGCGAGTGTCCCCCTGCCGTGGATTCCGCCGGGAGACGAGCGTCTATGCCCCCTGCCGCGGATACCCGCCGGGGGAGATGCGGAACCACGTCCTGCTGCTAGGGTGCGCCGATGTCATCGATCAAGCAGTTCCAGGTCACCTTCGACTGCGCGGAACCTGCGCGCCTCGCCGGTTTCTGGTGCGAGGTGCTGGGATACGTCGTACCGCCGGTCCCGCAGGGGTTCGCCACGTGGGAGGACTACCACCGCTCGCTGCCGCCGGAGGATCAGGTCATCTACTTCGCATGCAGTGATCCCTCGGGTGCCGGTCCGCGCCTGCTCTTCCAGCGCGTTCCCGAAGGGAAGATCGTCAAGAACCGGGTCCATCTCGACGTGCGGGTCGGCACCGGACTGGTGGGTGACGAGCGCCTCGCCGTACTGGAGGCCGAATGCGCGCGACTGGTCGCGCTCGGTGCGGTACACCTACGAACGCTGCTCGCCGATGACGACAACGAGTCGTGCATCCTGATGCAGGACATCGAGGGCAACGAGTTCTGTCTCGACTGAGCGTCCTTCCGCGGCGGCGGGCGGTGCCGCTTCTCCCGTCCCGGGTCAGCACCGGCCCGGGGACCCGCCCCGCCGGCGTCGTTCTCAGGTCGCCGCGGTGTGCGCCAGCGCTTCGCGGACGTTGCCCACCAGCACGTTCTCCATGGACCGCACGGAGCCGAACCCGTGTTGCCGGAAGATGTCCCATTCCGGCTTGAGCAGGCCCGGTTTCGGCTCGATGAGCCGGCCGAAGTCCAGGACGCTCCAACCCTCGGCGTCGAATCGGGGCCATCCGGGTCCCGGGTCGCCGGTGCGGATGAAGGACGCGTAGAGCTCGCCCATGCGCGCGCTGACCCGGCGTACCTCCTCCCGGCTCGCCCCGTCGAAGGCCGGCCACCAGGCCAGGTCGCGTTCGCCGTGATTGCGGAAGAGGAACGGGATGTCCCCGGTGTGCACGGCGCGGAGCCGGCCGCCGAGCCCGGGCAGGTCGTAGGAGAACTGGAATACGTGGACCGGGATCCGCTGAGCGCTGAGGTTCTGGGCGATCGCCAGCGAGGGCAGTTTGAAGAACTCGAAGGACATGATGTCCGAGAGCAGGAGACCGGGGGAGTGGTCCGGGTGGAGTGCGTGATAGCGCTGATAGATCTCCTCGGCACCGTCCGCGCCGAACGCCTGCTCCAGAACGGCCAGCACATCCTGGCGGGAGCCGTGGCGGACGGTCGGGGAGTGGCCGCGGAAGAACTGCCATTCGTCCTTCGCGAAACCGATGGCCACCTCCAGGCCGGATGAGGCCATCGTGTTCTCCGACAGGTGCAGCGCCGGGGCCTGGGGGACCCAGTTCCCGTCGACGACGCCGCCCAGTGGGCGCCAGGCCAGATGCCGGTCCGGGGGGAAGTAGCGGGTGAGCACGTTCTGAACGGCCAGCAGACGGTTCGGATCGATGGTCCGCAGCTGGGCCGGGTCGTCGATACGCAGCAGATCGAGGTACATGCGGGCGACGGCGGCGGCCTCCGGCCGCTGCTGGGTGCACCAGAGGTTGAACGGGGACAGCGACTGCAGCACCGCGCGCCGGACATACCGGTGGGCGTCCGGATGGGTGAGCAGGTGGGAGACGGCGGTGGCGCCGGCGGACTCCCCGCCGATGGTGATGTTGTCCGGATCCCCGCCGAACGCCGCGATGTTCTCGTGCACCCACTTCAGCGCGGCGAACTGGTCCTGCACGCCGAGGTTCACCGCATGCGGCAGATCCCCGGTCACAAGCCCGAAATGGACCCAACCCAGGGCGCCCAGCCGGTAGTTCGGCCGGATCACGATCATGTTGGCCTCACGGGCCAGGTTCGCGCCGCGCTCCAGTTCGAAGGAACCGGAGCTGACCGCGTTCGCGCCGCCGTGGTAGTAGACGTAGACCGGAAGGCCGCCGCGCGGTGCGGACTCCGGCACCCAGATGTCGAGGTAGAGGCAGTCCTCCGCCGCCCGGTTGTGGCGGTAGGTCGCGTTGGTGTAGGCGGGCCAGGCCATGATGCCGGGAACGCCGGGGTCGATGTCCCCGACGATGCGTTCGACCTCGCCCTGGTTACCGGCGTTGAACTGGTAGGAAGCGGGCCCCGGGCGGCTTGCGTCGCGGATACCGGGCCACGGTTCCGGCGGCTGTGGTGACTCGAACCGCAGGTGCCCCACGGGCGGCTGGGCGAAGGGGACGCCGCGGTAGACGACGACACCCTCCTCACGGGTTCCCTGGAGCAGTCCGGTCGTCACCCGGACGACCGCCTGGGCGTCCATCGTGTGCATGGAAGTTCCTTTCCGTCTGGTGCGGATCCGCGCCGGGGCGCTGTCCTGTTCCGCGGTGGTGTCCTGCTCCGCGGCGCCGGGGGCCGGGCGGCTGCCCGGTGGGCGGCCGTACGGGGACGGCTGCGCGGCGGGCGTGTCCCGCGGCCCTCGGCGGACGCGGACTGCGGGAAGGCCGGCGGTTCAGGCTGCCACCGTGCCGAGGCCCAGCAGTGAGGTGGTCTCCTCCACTCCGGCGATCTGGAGGTCGAGGCTGCGTGCGAGCGCCACGGTCCGCTCGACGAGCGGCAGGTTGCCCGGGCTGAGCTCGCCCTTGCGCAGGTGGAGGGTGTCCTCGAGGCCGGCGCGTGCGTTCCCGCCGAGGGCGAGCGCGATGGCGGTGAGCTCGAGGTTGCGGCGGCCGACCGCGATGACCTGCCAGACCGCGTTCTCGGGCAGCCGGCGGACGAGGGTGAGCAGGTTGTCGGGCGTGGCCGCCATCCCGCCGGCGACCCCGAGCACGATCGAGAACTGCAGGGGCTCGTCGTCGAGCAGGCCCTCATCGCGCAGCCGCAGACAGGCATCCAGGTGGCCGGTGTCGTAGATCTCCAGCTCGGGTTTGACGCCGAGTTCGCGCATGCGCGCGGCCAGCCGGCGCACCTGCGCCGGCGGGTTGCGGAACTCGCCCGCTCCGAAGCTCATCGTGCAGGGGTTGAGGGTGGCCATCCGGGGGCGGAGCTCGACGAGGGCCGCGCGTTCCTCGAACGGCACGCTCAGCCCGACGCCGGTGGAGAGCTGGACCAGGATCGGGCAGCGCTCGGCGATCAGGTCCATCGTCCGGCGCGCGATGGCCGGGTCCGCCGTGGGGCGGTGGGCGGCGTCGCGCAGGTGGATGTGGGCGACGGCGGCGCCCGCCGCGTGGGCACCGGCGACGGCGTCGGCGATCTCCTCGGGCTGGGTGGGCAGGTGCGGGTTGTCCTCCTTCGAGGCGATGGGCCCGGTGGGGGCGACGGTGATGACAACGCTCATGGCGGGTGCGTCCGTTTCCGTAGGTCAGGTGTCGAGGATGGCCACGGCGCGGGTCCAGCCCGCCGACGCGGCGTGGATCTTCACCGGGAAGCAGGAGATCTGGAACCCGTGGTCGGGCAGGCGTTCCAGGTTGTGCAGCTTCTCGAGGTGGCAGTAGCCGGTCTCGCGACCGGCGCGGTGGCCCTCCCAGATGACCGAGGGGTCGCGCTCGAGCGCATAGCGGCGGGCGGTGTGCACGAACGGGGCGTCCCAGCTCCAGCCGTCCGTGCCGGTCAGCCGGACGCCCCGGTCCAGCAGGTACAGCGTGGCGTCACGGCCCATGCCGCAGCCGGAGGAGACGTAGTCCTCGCGGCCGTAGCGCTCGCCGGCGCGGGTGTTGACGACGACGATCTCCAGCGGTGAGAGCTCGTGCCCGATCCGGGCGAGCTCCGCCTCGACATCGGCCGCGGTCACCACGTACCCGTCGGGGAAGTGCCGGAAGTCCAGCTTCACCGCCGGCTGCAGGCACCATTCGAGCGGCACCTCGTCGATGGTGATCGCGCGGGCGCCGCCGTCCATCGTGGCCGAGTAGTGGTAGGGGGCGTCGAGGTGGGTGCCGTTGTGTGACGTGACGTGCAACCGCTCGATGGCCCAGCCCTCTCGGTCGGGCAGGTCCTCGACGGTGGCGCCGGGGAAGAAGGCGACCACGTCCTCGGCGGTCTGTGCGTGGGTGAGGTACTCGATCTGCGGGAGATGCCCGGGCGGGTCGGAGGCGATGCCGGCTTGCAGCGGGACCGAGATGTCGATCAGCGTGCGCATGTCGCTGTCCCTCCGGGCCGGTCGTGCCGCGTCGTGGCCGCGCGGGCCTGGTCGTGGCGCGCACGGGCGGAGGGGAAGAGCCGGAAGGCGGCCCGGCCCACCGCGTCGATCTGGGCACGGTCCAGCACCTGGCTGTCCAGCAGCGCCTCGAGGTTGGCCCGGATGGTGCGGTCGGTGGAGCAGGGCACGCCGGAGTCCGAGCCGTAGACGATGTGCTCCGGACCTGTCATGAGCAGGGCGGCGGCGAGCGTGTGGTCCGTCGCGGTGGCGGCGGTGTCCAGGTAGAGCCGACCGAGCTGCCCGGTGATGTCCGCGGGCGTCAGACCCTCGGGGTTGGGCACCCATGCCTCGCCTCCCAGCAGCCCGAGCCGCCCGGAGAGCGCCGGCAGCGCCCCGCCGCAGTGCGCCACGACGTGGGTGAGGTGCGGGAAGCGCCGGAAATGCGCGCGGTAGACCAGGTCGGTGATCGTGCGCGCGGTGTCGAAGGCGACCTCGATCAGCGGGCTGGGCCGTCCCATCGACCCGGGCGCGTAGGCGTCGGGGTGGATGAACACCGTCGCCCCGAGCCGGTCCAGCTCGGCCCACACCGCGTCCAGGGAGGGGTCCCCCAGGGGCACCCCGTTGTAGACGGTGGTCACGGCGAACCCGTCGGCGCCGAGCTGGGTGCGGGCGCGTTCGATCTCGGCGAGGGCCGCATCCGGGTCGTCGGTGGGTACGGCGGCGAGCAGTCCGAAGCGGGACGGGTGCTCCCGGACGAGCCAGGCGCCGTAGTCGTTCGACGCCGCGAGCGCGGCGTGGTCCTTTGGGATGTTGCTGAGCAGCTGCATCGCGATGCCGTCGCGGTCCATCGCGCGCAGGGTCTCCTCGAGGCTCCAGTGGTACGGCGCCGGGAGCGTGAAGCACTCCTCGCGCATCGCCTGCCAGCGAGCCCGTCGTTCCTCGGGGGTTGTCGGGGGTGTGAAGTGCGCGTGCACATCCACCCAGTCGTTCGGCACGTTCATCGGTCCTCTCTCAGGGGTTGGGTCCCGCGCCGGATCCGCGCTTGCCCGCCCGGGCGGCCGGCACCGGGCCCGGCGGTACGGCGTCGTGCCCGTCGCACGACCGCGGACCACGACCGCTTTTCCGCCGGGGTACCGGCGCGGGGCCATGCGGCCGCGGCGAGATGCCGCGGACCGGGGCCGCGGAGCCGGTACACCGGCGCGGGCTGCCCACCAGCGCGTCCCGGACCTCCCGCGCGTCGGGCTCCGGGTTCTCCCTCGGCCGGTCGCGCGGCGCGGACAGGCGGCCGGGCAGGGCAGGTCGCGCGGCGCGGACAGGTCGCCGGACCGGGGGGTGCGGGGGAGCAGACGCTCCCTGAGGTGCCCGGTGGTGTGTGGGCGGGCTCGGTCGCTCTCCCGCAAAGTCCGCCGTCCCGGCCTTGACCACCGTGGGGAGCGCGGTCCCTCCAGGGGCCCGTTTCCTCGTCTGGCTCATCACGCTCCTTCCGCACGCCGGTGTGCCCTGGCCGCGTGTTCCGAGGTTGCCCCGACCTCGATGTTCTGCGACTGTACGTACGTACAGTCAGTGCGTCAAGGCCGGACGGGCCCGGCCCCCGGCCAGTAACGTGGGGGCCCGATGGGCAGAGGAAGGAGAGCCGAGTGACGACGGCACGGAGCGCCACGGCCACGCGGAAGCCGCCCCCCGGCCGCGCGGAGCAGATCCTCAGGGCAGGCGAGCGGGTCTTCGCCCGCAACGGCTACCACGGGACGACGATGCGGCAGGTCGCCGACGCCGCGGGGGTCGGGCTGTCGCTCGTCGTCTACCACTTCAAGACCAAGGACCGGCTCTACCGGGGGATCTTCGAAGCGCGGCAGTACGTGAACGAAGAGCGCCTGGCCCGCCTCGAGGCGCTGCGCGACCCCACGGCCCCGGACGCGCTCGATCAGCTCGTCTCCGCCTTCATCGATCCGGTGCTCGCGCTGCACGACGACCCCGCCGACGTCTGGTTCGCCCGGCTGGTGCTCCGGGAGGCCTCGGACCCGTCGAGCCAGGAACGCGACATCATCGCCGAGCTGTTCGACCCGCTGGCGCGGGCCTTCGTCGCCGCCCTCGAGCGGATCCTGCCCGGTCGGCCGCCGGGTTTTCACGCCTGGGCCTACCTGTTCTCCGTGGGGGCACTGACCCAAAGCGCCTTCGACGACCGCATCACCAACATCGCCGGCCAGCCGGACACCGGCAGCAAGCACCAGTTCCTCCGCTCCTACATCACCGCCGCCCTACGGCAGGGCTGACGGCCCGTGGGGCCGCCGGCCGGGCCCGTGGACGCGTAGTTGCCGAGTACCTGGCGCTGTCGGGGATCGTGACAGGCGGAGGTGCCGGTCGGGGCGGGCATGCCGGGCAGACGGCCGGTTTCACCTGTTCAGAGAGGTGGTGCACAGGCCGGCGGCTTGGCGGGAACTGGGCGGCCACCGCCCGGAGCCGGCACCGGTGGCTCTGCGTTCCGGGCGCGGCATGCGGGTGATCCCGTGCGCGCACGCGTGGTCCCCGGTGGCCGCGCAATCGGCAACCTCGCCGGTGGTCCTTGTCACCGGCGAGGTTGCCCGCCGGCGCGACGGGCGCATGGCCGACCGGGCGAACCCCGTCCCACGGCCAGGGTCTCCCGCGCTTCCGGCACCTTCCGCCGCCGCGTCCTGTGGTTCCCGCCGTGCGGGAGGCGGGCACCGGGTCGCCGGGACAGACGACTTCACACGCCGGGTGCGGACCGCACGGCGATCCCGTTCCGCTCGAGCAGGGCCGCCGTCACCCCGTCTCCCGGCACCAGTTCCCCGGCGAACGATCCGTCGTACACCACACCCCGTCCGCACGAGGGACTGCGCGGCATCAGCAGCGCCTCCGTGCAGCCTGCCTGCCTCGCCGCCGCAAGCGCGCGCCGTGCTCCGGCCACGAAAGCCTCTGTCACGTCACGTCCGGTGTCTTCGACCACCCGCGCCGTCCCGTCGAGCACGTCGTGCCCGTCACCGCCCACGAGCTCCGCAGGTCTCCGCGGCGTCGCGAGCCCGCCCGCGACCTCCGGGCAGAAGGAGGCGACCGCGCGACCGGCCACCGCCTCCTCGCATTCCGGCGACGCCTTGTGGCGGCCGTCGAACCGGCATGGCACCCCGCGCAGACACGCGCTCACCAGAATCGCTTCCATCCCGCCAGGTTAGCCATGCGGCATGGCCGGTGCGGTCGTCCGTCCACGCGCGTATGCCGCTGATTGAGCCCACGAGCACCTGGGGCGAAGAGCCGCGGCCGGGCAGGCGCGGGGAGGAGCCCCCGCACCCCCGATGTCCTCGGGCACCGGGAGGGCCGCGAGCAGTTCGCCACCATGGTTCTGGCCCGGGCCCCGGCCGACGGCCGCTCCACCAGTCCCGGTACGCACGTGGTCAGGACGCCGTCGCACCGGGCGCGGCCGCCGACTTCGGAGGCGACCACATCGCGGGCCACCACCGCCCGGACAGCGTCCACTCGCGCACCGCCCCGCCTTGGCGCGGCGCCACGGGAGCGGTTCCTGCGCGGCGCGACCCGGGCGCTTCCGGCGTGGTGGTCTCCCGGAGGCCGGGGCGGGGTGTCGCTGACCCCCTTCGGGATCGTGGGGCTGGCCCCCGTGCGGCCGGGGTGTTGACGCCATGGTGCCGCGCGTTCCCAGTCCGTACGTTTAAGCAGGTCAAAGCCTTGCTGACCGCTTCAGGACCGGAGTCCTCCATGTCTCAGACCGCCCCGCCTTCCATGTCCGCCGCGCCCGTCGGCGCCACCGCGCAGCAGGGGAGTGAGTTCACCCCCCTGCTGCGGAAGGTCAAAGGACAGGGACTGCTGGAGCGTCGCAGGGGCTGGTACCTGCGGATGATCACCGTGAACTTCCTCGCCCTGGCCGCTGTGGTGACAGGGTTCGTCCTCGCCGGGGACACCTGGTGGACGCTGCCGCTCGCCGTGCCGCTCGCCGTCCTGTCCGCCCGTACCGCCTACATCGGCCACGACGCCGGGCACGCGCAGATCGCCGCCGGCCGCCGGGCGAACCGCGCCATCGGACTCCTCCACGGCAATCTGCTCCTGGGCATGAGCTACGCATGGTGGAACGACAAGCACAACCGGCACCACGCCAACCCCAACCACATCGAGAAGGACCCGGACGTCGGTGCCGGCGCACTCGTGTGGACCGCGGAGCAGGCCGCTGCGCGCCGGGGATTGGTCCGCTGGGTCACCCGCCACCAGGCCCGGCTGTTCTTTCCGATGCTGCTCCTCGAAGGCATCGCCCTGAAGGTGAGCAGCGTCCAGCACCTGCGGCGGCAGCCGGCGCGCGAGCGGGTGGTCGAGGGCGCGCTGCTGGCGCTGCACGCGGCCGGTTACGCCGCCCTGCTGCTCACCTGCCTGCCGGTGGGCAAGGCCGTCGCGTTCGCACTGCTCCATCAGGCGCTCTTCGGGCTCCACCTGGGGATGGCCTTCGCGCCCAACCACAAGGGCATGGACATGCCCGACCCGGCGGGCGAGCGCTGGGGTCATCTGCGCCGCCAGGTCCTGACCTCGCGGAACGTCCGTGGCGGGCCGGTCACGGACTGGCTCCTGGGCGGGCTGAACTACCAGATCGAGCACCATCTCTTCCCGAGCATGCCCAGGCCCCACCTCAGGCTCGTACAGCCTCTGGTCCGGGAACACTGCCGCGACCTCGGAGTGTTGTACGCCGAGACCGGGCTGCTCGACTCCTACCGGCAAGGAATGCGGCACCTGCACACGGTCGGCGCCGCGGCCCGGCCGGAATGAGAGCGCCGTCGGCCGCGGGTCCACGGGGCCGGTCCGGGCTGACGCCCGCCGGCCTCGCCGTGTGCTGCTGATCCGCCCCGCGCCCAAGGCGATCCGGTCCCGGTGGCTGGTGACCGGCGGTACCGTGGCGCCGGGTTGCATGCGTCGGCCGACGAGGGCGCGGCGGGAGTGCCCGGCGCAGGAACCGCGTGGCGCCGCATGCGACGCGGCCGCAGTCCGCGCCGCGCCCCTACCGGTCGGGGTGGCCGGGGGTGAGCTGTTCGCGGATCGTCTCCATGTCGATCAGGGACCAGATCTCTGCGATCCTGCCGTCCCGGTAGCGATAGAAGACGTGCTCGACGAACGAGATCGGCCGGCCGGTGGGCGGTATGCCGCGGAAGCTCGCCGCGGGCGTGCAGTCGAACCGGATGCGGCACGCCACCTGCTCGCCTTGGACGACGAGCCGCTCGATCGCGTAGTGCAGGTCGGGAATCTCCGCCGCGTCGCGGCGCAGCAGATCCTGGAACTCGGTGATGCTCAGCGTCCGGTCGTTGTGCACCACGGGGTTGTGCACGAACTCCGAAAGGTCGGGGAAGCGCCGCTCGTTCAGGCACATGAGGTACCCGCGATACCGGTCCTCGAGGTCGAGATCGGTCATGGGGTGTGTTCCCTCGCTTCCGTGTGGGGCCGTGGGTGTGGCAGAAGGCCAGGTTACGGTGGCACCGGGGACCGAGCCGGCACCCACCTGCGCTGCCCTGCCCCTGCACCCGAACGGTCCCGGGTGTCCCGAACGGTCCCGGGTGCCCCGCCCGGCTCGGAAACCGGCGACCCGCCACCCGCGCCCTGCGGGGAGGCCGGGACCGGCGGGAGCCGGTCGGTGGCGCCGGGTTCTTCGGCCAGGCAGTCGAAGAAGTCGGCGAGCAGCCACAGCACGTAGGTCCTACGCCGCGCGGACCGCCTCGTTCACGACCACGCCGTCACCGCACGTCGTCAATCGAAGGAGGACACGGACGTGGATCCTTCGCAGCCGTCCGCGTTCACGCGGGCCGATGCCATCGGCTACGCCCTTCCGGGTCCGCTCGGACCGAAGGCCCGCCCGCCGCTGACCCGGCGCCACCTAACCATGAATGCGGCGCCAACTGACGGTGGATTCCGTACAACCAGCTCCGCCCTTCGAGGGTCACACCGGATAACCCGCACCTGTCGACCGAGTGGGAGCCTTCTGTGCCGCACAGCTGCCGCATCCTGACGTACGCCATGGCGGCCGGTGCTGTGGCCGCCGCCGGGTTCGTGTTCCCGCCCGGCGCCACCGCCGCCGCACCCCGTAGCGCCACGAGCGACTTCAACGGCGACGGCTACGCGGATCTCGCCGTCGGCGTCCCGGACGGGACCGTCGGCGGTCAGGCCAAGGCGGGGTATGTGAACGTCGTCTGGGGCGGCCCGAAGGGCGTCGGCGCACACGGAAGCATCCGTGTCACCCAGGCCACGCCCGAGGTTCCCGGTACCCCGGAGGCGGGCGACCGCTTCGGCGCGTCCGTGGCCCTGGTGGACCTCAACGGCGACGGCATCGCGGAACTGCTCGTCGGTGTCCCTGGTGAGGACGTCACCGACCGCGGTACGGACGCGGGCATGGTCATCGCCATAGGCGGCTCGACGGACGGGCCGGGACCGGGGGCGACGGTCCTGACCGGGCCGTCGCCGTCGGCCGCGTACGGCACCTCGGTCGCGGCGGCCGAGCTGACCGGTGGCGACAACAAGGAGATCGTGATCGGCGGCAGGGACAAGGTCGTCGCTCGTGTCATCCAGGGTGAAGACAGCATGATCACCACCGTCGTCGCCGCCCCCATGGGCGGCCGCGCCCCCGTCCTGGCCACCGGCGACTTCGACAGCGACGGCCGCGACGACCTGGCCGTGGCGTACTGGACCGCGGGCAGCCCCAACACCCAGTCCCACGTGCGGCTGTGGAAGTGGGACGCCGACCGGTCGGAGATGGCCAACTTCTGGAACACGGACAACACCGGCGTGACCGCCCTGGCCGCCGGCGACTTCGACGGCGACGGCCACGACGACCTGGCCCTCGGCGAGTGCCGTGAGATCGCCGATGAGAACATCGACGACCCGTGCGGCCCCGAAGAACTCGCCAAGGGGGGCGGCATCCACCTCCACTACGGGAGTCCCGCGAGCGGCCCGTTCGGCGTCCGCACCCAGACTCTCAACCAGGACACGGCGGGTGTCCCGGGCGTGGCCGAGGACGGCGACCGCTTCGGTGCCGCCCTCGCGGTCGCCGACGTCAACCGCGACGGCCGCGACGACCTGATCGTGGGCGCTCCGGGCGAGGCCATCGGAAGCGAAGCGGGGGCGGGCGCCGCCTGGCTGCTCTCCGGCAGCGCTCAGGGCCTGCTCGACGCGGACGGCGCTGCCACATCCGTTTCCTGGAACCAGGACACGCCCGGTGTCCCGGGCGTCGCCGAGGCGGGCGACACCTTCGGCGCGGCGGTCGCCTCGGGCGACTTCAACGCCGACGGTGTACCGGATGTCACGGTCGGATCCCCTGGCGAGAATGGATCCCTGGGGGCCGCGTGGCTCTTCCGCGGCGGCTCGGCCGACGGCTCGGCGGCCTTCTCGCCCCGCACGCTCGGCCTCCCGAACCTGTCCACGGCTCAGAAGTACGGCAAGCCGCTGGGCAGCCGCTGACTGCGCCCTGCGGTCGTTGTGCCCAGCCCCGCGGCATCGGCTCACCCGCCGGTCGGCGGGCCGGGACGGCGTCGGTGATCCCGTGGTTGTCGATGGTTGCCGAACCGGATGCCGGTGTCGGTGGCGGGGGAGCCGTATCACGCGCTTGCCCAGCGGCAGGGCGGCCCTTCGCCGCTTGTTCCGGCCTGGTTGCTCGGGTGCGTACCTGCCCCCACCCCCCGGCCGCCGGCGCACTGCGCCCGCTGGGCGGCCCGGACGCGCCCGAGCTGTACGAGAACGACGACGGGCAGGAGTGAACGTCGGGAGCCGGGCTTGCCGAGCGGCAATCAGCGGTAGCGGGACGACGTTGATCCCGGTTCGGTGACCTCTCCGATGTGCCTGGTCGGTGGGTTCTGCGTGCTGGTCGTGGCGGCCGCCGGGCGGCCGCCGGGCTGCTGCTGGCCCGGCGGGTTTTCAGGCGGTGCTGATCGGTGCCGGGTTTGCGGGGAGCTGCCAGGCGCCGCCGCGGTCTTCCTCGGAAAAGCGGGCGGTGAGTTCGGGGACGCGGAGAAAGCAGGCGAGCGCGGCGGTGGCGTGGACGGCGTCGATCGCGCGCTGGGTCATCGGCATGCCCAGCCGCAGCAGGCGCGGGTTGACTCCGCCTTGGATCCTGTTGACGAAGGGCCGAAGCGTCCTGTCGTAGCGCGCCAGGGCGGTCGGCAGGTCGCCGGGGTGGCGGTTGATCTCGCCGGCCAGGACGTGGGCGCCGACCAGGCCGCCGGAGATGCCCATGCCGCTGTAGGGGGAGGCGCAGTGCGCGGCGTCGCCGGCCAGCACCACGCGGCCCTTGGACCAGGTGTCGGTGCGGACCTGGACGATCTCCTGGGAGTAGAAGAACGGGCTGGTCTTCATGTCCTCGACGAAGCGCTCGGTCTGCCAGCCGGCGTCGCGGAACCGGCCGGCCCAGAAGTCCTGCTGGCGCTCGACGGGCGCGCGGTGGATCGCGGAGGCTTCCTCGGACTCCTCCCGCATCGCGAAGTAGACCTGGGTCTCGGCCGGGTTGTGGCTGCGCCGCATGATCTGCCGGCCTCCCGGGACCATGTAGGTGTCCCGGATGTTGCTGTCGGAGGCTATCCGCGGGATGAACCAGTAGGCCATGTGGATGCCGAGGCGCCAGTACGGGTCGAAGCCCTGCGGCAGGAGCGCCTGCCGGATGCGTGATCCCTGCCCGTCCGCACCGACCAGAAGATCGAATTCTCCGGATGAGCCGTCGGAGAAGTGCGCGACGACCTTGTGCTCGTCCTGCTCGAAGCCGTCCACGCTGATACCGAAGACGTACTCGGTGTCGTCCTTCGTCGCGTCGTTGAGGATGCGCACCAGGTCGCCGCGCATGATCTCGTACTCGGAGGTGAGGGTCTGGCGGCCCTTTCCGGAGGTATTGGCCATGATCGTCGCCTTGGCCCTGCCGCGGGCGTCGATCAAGGCGACACCCGCCTCGTCCACGAGCGCACCTCGGACGGCGTCCAGAAGGCCCATCCGCCTGACGGCCTCGATGCCCTGACCCCGCAGATCGACCTGCGCGCCAGTGGCCCGCAGCGCCGGGAAGCGTTCGGCGACGGTCACCCGGTGGCCGCCCCGCGTGAGCCAGAAGGCCAGGGCCTGCCCAGCGACCCCGCCGCCGGCGATGAGGACCCGCAAGGACGGTGTTCCCGATCCCGTGATCATGACCACGCTCCAAAATCTATCAGTGAATGATTTCTTGGCAAGCGTCACCTATCAGCGATAGATTGTCAACGTGACCAAGATGAACCGCGAGACCGTCATCGCCGAGGCGCTCGACCTGCTCGACGAAGTCGGACTGGACGCCGTCAGCACGAGGCGGCTGGCGAAGCGCCTGGGGGTGGAGCAGCCGTCCCTCTACTGGCACTTCCGCACCAAGAAGGACCTCCTCGCCGCCATGGCGGAGGCGGCGATGGCACCCCATGCGGCCGCTCCGCTGCCCACGCCCGATGACGACTGGCGCGACTGGTTCCTGGAGAACACGCGCGGATTCCGGCGCACCCTGCTGATGCGCCGGGACGGCGCGCGGCTCCACGCGGGCAGCACTCCTGCCGGTGACCTGGACCGGGTCCGCCGCAAGATGGAGTTCCTCGTCGCCTCCGGCGTGCCCGAGCGGGACGCGCAGATGGCGATGCTGGCTGCCGGCCGCTTCACGGTCGGCAGCGTCCTGGAGGAACAGGCGGACCCCGGCCCCGGCGCCGCCGCGGAGCTACCGGCAGACATGCCGGCGATCGATCACGAGTCCGCGTTCGAGGCGGGCCTCGCCCTCATCCTGGAGGGCCTGGCGCGCCGCACCGCACCGGGGCACCGGGTGCCCTTGTCGTCAAACGATCCGACGACAGGCGGTCGGAGCATCCGATGAACTCGTGCCATCCCGGGGTTGGTTCGCGGCGGGTGGCCGAGCGCCACCGCAAAGCGCCGCGACCCGTGCCGGGCGCCCCGGCCCCGTATCCCGTCGGATCCGATGGCGCTTGGTGACGGGGTTTGACGACCGATGGGGGCCGATCCTCCGTCCGGAAGGGGCCTTCGGAGCGCGTCGACCAGGCGGCAGAACGTCGCCGGGGAGGGCAACGCGACCGCCTCGCCGTACTCGCCGTACTCGTCGTGCCCGAAGCGCTCGACGTGCCGAAGCATCCGGGCCCTGGTGTCCGTGGACGTGTCGGTCCGGTCCTCGATCGCCGCGGTGGTGGCCTTCACCACCCGGGAGCCGACGTTCCCAACAGCCGCGTCACGGGACATCACCCCCGCTCGGCGGAGCTGTCCAGGCCATGGCCAAGGCAAAGCCGAGATCATCGAACCGGGCCCCGGGGAACACACTCCCGTAGAGCTCGCGGAACTGCTCGCGCGACAGGTAGCGGTCGCTGAGCAGGTGCGCCAGCCAGGGGCGGCTGTGCCAGAAGCGCAGCTGGAACCACGCGTCGCGAAGCCCCACGCGTCGGATCTCACCGGGGAAGCTCCACAACGCGGGCCAGGTGTACGCCTTGCGCGGTGGCGTCGGATACAGATCACATACGTTGTCGACCAGCGCGACGGTGCCGCCGGGCCGCACGAGATTCTTCACGTGCTCCAAGCCCGCGCGGTAGTCCTCCAGGTGGTGCAGCATCGTGTGGCTGTAGACCAGATCGAAGCCGTCCTCGTCTTTCAGGCCGAACAGATCTTCGGCCATGTAGTGCGCGTTGTGCCGCGCCCTCTTGGCCTTGGCGATCTCGATCAGGGGGGCACTCAGGTCCAGACCGACGACTTCCTCGAAGCTGTCCGCCAGGGCCTCGACCGCGTGCCCCGAACCGCAGCCGGCATCCAGAGCCCGCTTGCCCTTCAAGCCCAGCCCGAGCAGCCAGCCGGTGTTCTGTCCCGGGAGAAGACTCACAAAGCGGTCGTAGTCGAGGGCGAACCGGTCGAAGGACTGAGGGTCAGCTGTCTGTGTCATACCTCTCCCGTACACGGCATGGCCCCGCGAGCGCAGAGGATCGACAGGACCCTCGCCAGATCGAATGAGAACTCGCCCACGGCTGAGAACTCGCCACGGCTCTCACCGGATCACGCGCGCACTCGCCACGTCACACGCGACCTGCTTCTCTCGCCGTGAAGGTTGAGCGTTTCTCGGCACAGTTTGCATATCCCTGCCTGGCCCCATCACGGCGAGGCCATGGGCAGTGCCCCATTTCACGGCATGCGGCATCCATCATTGCCGAGGCCCTGTCGCGACAACAACCGTGCCCGGCGGGCCGGTTCCCATCATGACCGGGTGGGTGTTCCGTCCCCAGCGGAGGGCGGGGCACGAGGCGATCGGGGATACCGGGTGTGTTCACCGGGTCAGCGTGAGCAGTTCATCGATCACCGGGTTCTCCCCACCGTCACCGAGGTGGGCGATGGCCGCGAACGGGGCGATCACCTGGCTCCAGGCGTGGAGCCGGTCGCCATTGAGCCCGCACGCCGCCGCCACGCGGGCGCAGCGGGTCTCGACGCCCTCAAGCCCGGCGCCGGCCAGGACGTAGTCCACAGCGTCGAAGCACGGATCGCCGACACAGGCTTTCGGATCGATGGCCATCAGGCCGCGTTCCGCGCCGCCGTCGAGCACGTTGCCCAGGTGCAGGTCACCGTGGAGCAACACGGTTGTCGCTTCCGTGTCCAGCAGCCGCTCGCACCGCTGGATGGCCCTGTCCCACGCGGTGACGTCCATCCGTGCGCTGATCGCAGGCTCGGACAGCCGTCTGCCGACCCGGGCGAAGGCCTCCTCGCACCGGCCGCGCAGCGTACGCGTCGGCAGCGGAGGCGGAGCGACCCGGTGCAAGGCGGCGAGCAGATCCGACCACTGTCCCGGGAGCGAAGCAGCAGCCATGGCCTCCGCCGGCGTTCCGGGCACGAGCTCCTCCAAGGCCATTGCGCCCGCCTCCTCGTCGACAGCCAGCACAGAGGGCACCCGGCCCGAGGCGGCGAACCACCCCAGCATTCCGGCCTGCTCGGCCAGAAGGGCCCGCTCCGGACTGATTTTCAGCACCGCGGGCCTGCCGTCGGGCCAACGGCACCGCAACGCGATGGACGAAGCACCGTCCGGGAGGGGCTCACCGAGCGAAAGTCCCCACTGGGACGTCAGCCGCGCGACGAGATCCGGCGTGTCAGCGCACCATGCGGCAACCTGGGGACCGAACCGACGTACCAACCGCGTAGTGGCGCTCTCCACATCCACCATCGGTCGTTTCACACGGGTCAGTCTGCCGCTCGCGCGGCCTGTGTCCACCGGTTTTCCACCGCTCGCCGTGCACGCGAGCCGACGCACTGTTTTCTGGTCTGGGAGTGCGACTGGCCGCTCCCCGGCCCAGCGGGTCCGTACGTGGCGGCCACGGGGCGTGGCTCGTGGCGTGGTCAGGTGATGGCCGGACACAGGCGAACCGCATCCGGCCGCCGACTCCATGCCTGGCGTAGGCCCGTTGGGCGCCGGACACCATCCGGCCAGCCCTATGGATCCGGGCCCGGTGCGGATCCAGAATCGAGCCATGCGTTCCCTCAATGCTTCCGCTTCTTCAGGCCCTTCGGCCATGTCCGTGACGCGTCGGCGACTGCTGGCCCGCGCGGGCGGTCTCGTCGCATGGGGCGCTGCCTCGGCCCTGGGGCCGGCCGCTCGCGCGTCCGCCGCGCCGGCGGACCCCGCCGGGCCCGTACGGCTCGAACTACCCCATCCCACCGGCCCGTGTCCGCTTGGTGTCACCGAATTGCATCTGGTGGACCGGACGCGCCGGGGTCCCTGGTGGGCGGGGGACGCGGCCGGAGAGTTCCGGGAGCTCATGGTGAGCGTCTGGTACCCGGCCGACCGCGCCGCGGCGGAGGACGGGCCCCGGGCGCTCTATATGCGTCCGGGCGCGGCCGCGGTCTTCGGGGCGGGTGCGGCGAAGATCCTCGAGGTGGACCAGGGCGCCATCGACTGGGCCGGGTTCGGTACCCACGCCCGCGTCGCAGTGGCCGCGGCATCCGGAGCCGGGCGGCGGCCCGTGGTGCTGTACTCGCCGGGCATGTACAACGAGCGCACGCTGGACACCACCGCCGTGGAGGAGCTGGCCGGCCACGGCTATGTGGTGGTCACTGTCGACGCCGTCCACGAGGCGCACGCGGTCGAGTTCCCGGACGGCCGTGTCGTCGAGCCCGCGCCCGGGCTCGGCGCCATCGAGGCGGCCGCCGACCGGTCCAGGGCGGCGCTGGAGGTCAGGGTCGCCGATATCCTGTTCGTCCTCGACCAGCTCGCCGTGCTCGCCCGTGGCGGCAACCCCGACGCCGGGAAGCGGCCGCTGCCGCGGGGTCTCGGAGAGGCTCTGGACCTCGCGCGTACCGGCATGTTCGGGCATTCGCTCGGCGGGATGACGACCGCCGAGGCGATGCGCGTGGACCGCCGTATCCGCGCCGGGGTGAACCTCGACGGGCCGCTCGGCTACGACTGGGCCGACCCCGAACTGCTGCTGCCGGTTGCCCGCACGGGGCTGGACCGGCCGTTCCTGCAGATGGGGGCGTGGCTCGCGGTCCCGTCCGGCAGGCTGCCGCACACCCATGAGCACTCCCCGTCGTGGCAGGCGATGTGGCGTAACTCCACCGGCTGGAAGCGCGATCTGTGGACGGAGGCGGCCGAGCACCAATCGTTCACCGACTACCAGACGGTCCTCCCGGGCCTCGCCGAGCGGCTCACCCTGCCCGAGGGGCTGCCGTCCCGGATGACCGGCACCGTCGATCCGGCCCGGTTCACCGTGAGCCGGCGGGCCTACCTCACCGCCTTCTTCGACCAGCATCTGCGCGGCCGTCACCAGCCGCTGCTGGACGGCCCCTCGCCGCTCCACCCGGACGTGCGGTTCATCGGCTGAAGCGCCGAGAGCTACCGGGGGCCGGCGAGACCGACGCAACGGGGGCGTCGCGGCCCCCGTTGCGTCGGGGAGGGGACCCGCGGCGCGTCGCCCGCCTTCCCGGCTGGGGGCGCGAGTGGCCCGCCGTGCGGGTGCCGGTACCCCTGCCCGGGTGCTCCTTCGCCGGGCGCGGGGCCGGGATGCGGTCCGAGCGCGGTGCGCACGGGAGGCTCGGTGAGCGTCGCCGGCTCAGGACGTGATGGAGGCCCGGAAGTGGTAGCGGTCGCCGCGGTAGACGGCCAGCGTCAGTTCGAGCGGGCGGCCGTCCTGGTTGTAGGCGAGCTGATAGGCGACGAGTACCGGGGTGGCGTCGGTGATCTCCAGGAGATCACGTTCGGTGGCGTCCGGCTGCCTGGCCTCCACCGAGTAGTCCGCCACCCGGGGAAGTTGCGCCGGTTCGGCGCCGCGCAACGTGGCGAAGAGCGATGCCCTGGTGAAGTCGGTCTCCGCCAGGGCGGGGCACAGTGCCAGCGGTAGTCGATTGTGTTCCAGTACGACCACCTGGTCGTCGAGGAAGCGCAGCCGCCGGATCTCGAACAGGGCGGCCCCGGGGCCGACGCGCAGCGTCTCGGCTTCGGCGACGGTAGCGGGCCGGACCGTGGAGCGCAGCACGCGGCTATGGGTGGCCAGTCCGTGCTTGGCCGCGTAGTCGGCGAAGCCTTCGACGGTACGTGCGCCCGTACCGGGCACATCCGGGGCGTCGGTGCCTGCCTGAACCGGGAAGGCGGTGGACTGTGCCACGAACCAGCCGCGGGCCGCCGCCGACTCGACCATGCCCCGGGCCGCCAGGTCCCTGAGCGCCGAGCGCATGGTGACGCGCGACACTCCGTACCGCGCGGCCAGGGTCCGCTCCGATGGCAGCCGGTCTCCGGCCCTGGCGCCGTCAGCCGAGACATCGGCCCACAGGCGCGCCGCGACCAGGGCGTACAGCGGCAGGGCGTCGTCGGTCAGCAGGGACTGGGGGAGGTGGCGGGACACGTCCGGGGTAGGCATACCAGAACCATACCGGATGATGACTATTGACGACCATCGATAAGACCAGTTAACGTCCCAGTCGAGCTCCGGCTGTCACGGCACAAAGGGCTCCAAATGCACCTTCAGTAAGGGGTTGGCGATGCAGAGCCCATTGGACGAGGTGGTCCGGAGCCAGAAGGCCGGACAGCCGCAGGGCATCACCTCGGTGTGTTCGGCCCATCCGCTGGTCATCGAGGCGGCCGTACTACAGGCACGCGAGACCGGCGGTCATGTACTGGTGGAGGCGACCTCCAACCAGGTGGACCAGTACGGTGGTTACACGGGCATGCGGCCCGCGGACTTCCGTGACCTCGTGCACGGCATCGCGGCCGAATCTGGTCTGCCACTGGACCGCGTGGTACTCGGCGGCGACCATCTCGGCCCGAACCGGTGGCGGGCCCTTCCGCCGGACGAGGCGATGGAGCGGGCCGGCGCTCTCGTCGCCGCCTACGCGGCGGCCGGATTCACCAAGATCCACCTGGACTGCAGCTTCCCCTGCGCCGGCGACCCCGTACCGCTGACGGACGAGGTGGTCGCCGACCGCGCCGCGCGGCTGATCCGGGTGGCCGAGGACACGGTGGGGCCCGAGCGGGCCGACCGGATCCGGTACGTGATCGGCACCGAGGTCCCCACGCCCGGCGGCGCGCACGAGACGCTCGGTACCCTCCTGCCGACCACGCCCGAGGCGGCACGCACGACTCTGGAACAGCACCGGAAGGCGTTCGCGCAGCACGGTGTCGACGGTGTCTGGCCGCGCGTCATGGCACTGGTGGTCCAGCCGGCCGTGGAGTTCGACCACCTGCGGGTCGTCGACTACCGGCGGGAGCTGACCGAGGAACTGCGCGGGGTCCTCGACGACGAGCCCGCCATGGTCTTCGAGGCGCACTCGACCGACTACCAGACCGCCGAGGCGCTCGCCGCGCTGGTCGAGGACCACTGGGCGGTCCTCAAGGTCGGCCCGGGCCTGACCTTCGCCCTGCGGGAGGCGCTGTTCGCGCTCGCCGCGATCGAGGACGAACTGGTGCCGGCCGCCGAGCGGTCGCGACTGCCCGAGGTCGTCGAACAGCGGATGCTCGCCGAGCCGGCCATGTGGGAGGACTACTATCCCGGCAGCGCCGCCGAGCAGCGCCTCGCCCGCCGCTACAGCTACAGCGACCGGCTGCGTTACTACTGGCCCGACCCCGAGATCGAAGCGGCGCAGGCCCGGCTGCTGCGCAACCTCACGGCCCTGGACATCCCGCTGCCGCTGCTCAGCGCCCACCTCCCGCACCAGTACGCCCGCGTCCGCCGCGGGGAGCTCGCCGCCCGGCCGCGCGACCTGGCCGTGGACCACGTCCGCGACGTTCTGCGCGACTACGACCGCGCCTCCCACCCGAACCAGAAGGAGCACGTGTGACCACCCCCTCCGGCACGCTGCCCGTCGATGACGGGGCCGCCGACACCGTCCGCGAGATCGCTCAGCAGCCCGGCCTGTGGCGAGAGGTCGACCGGATCGTCGCGGCCTCCCGGGAATCGCTGGACGTCTTCCTGCGCCCGCTCACGGCCCGTGGCGACCTGCGCGTGGTGCTCACCGGCGCCGGCACCTCCGCGTTCGCCGGCCAGGTGCTCCAGCCGGCCCTGGCCCGGCGCCTGGGACGGCGCGTCGACGCCGTCCCCACCACGGATATCGTCGCCGACCCTCGCGGTTGCCTCGCCGAGGACCTGCCCACGCTGCTGGTCTCCTTCGCGAGGTCGGGTGACAGCCCGGAGAGCGTGGCCGCCACCGTCCTGGCCGACCAGGTGCTCTCCGAGGTGCACCATCTGGTGATCACCTGCAACGCGCAGGGCAAGCTGGCACGGGAACACGCGGACCGGCCCGGGTCCCACGTGCTGCTGATGCCGGCCGCGGCCAACGACCGGGGCTTCGCCATGACGTCGAGCTTCACCTGCATGACGCTCGCGGCGCTGCTCGCCCTGGGCGGCGACGCCTACCACGGTGTCGCCGGGCGCCTGGCGCGAGCGGTCGAGTCGATCACTGAGGACGGCGGGCTCGACCGCGGCGTGAGCGCCCTCGTGGACCGCGCCCCCGAGCGCATCGTCTTCCTCGGCAGCGGGCCGCTGAAGGGCCTCGCCGAGGAGTCGGCGCTGAAGGTGCTCGAGCTCACGGGCGGAACGCTCATGGCCGTCGCGGAATCCTCGCTGGGATTCCGGCACGGTCCCAAGGCGGTGCTCAACGACCGTTCGGTGGCGGTCGTCTACGTCTCGAACGACCCGTACACCCGCCAGTACGACCAGGACATCGTCGCCGAGCTGCGCGGGGACCTCGCTCCCGGCAGTGTCGTGACGGTCGCCGCGGGTTCCGGCGCGGAAGCGGAGGGGAGCGCCGACGCCTGGCCGCTGCCGGGCCTCGGTGACGTCGAGGACGTCGCCCTGGCGCTGCCCGCCGTGGTGTACGCCCAGGTCATCGCCCTGCGTGCGGCCCTGGCCCGGGGTATGCGGCCCGACAACCCGTTCCCCTCGGGTGAGGTCAACCGCGTGGTGCAGGGCGTGATCCTGCACTCCTTGCAGAACTGACCAGGCGGATCAACGGCGCGGACCAAGGGCGCCGGACGGAGGTACAACGATGTTCCTAGGTGTCGACGGCGGGGGAACCAAGACCGCGTTCTGTCTGGTCGACCGGTCCGGTCAGGTGGTGGCGCGGGCGCAGGCGGCAAGCTCGTACTACTTCTCACACGGCATTGACCTTGTCGAGCGTGTCCTGAAGGAGGGCGTGGACGCGGTCTGTACGGCGGCCGGGCTGACCCCGGCCGATGTCGAGTACGCCTTCTTCGGCCTGCCGGGTTACGGGGAAGCGGCCGGTGACCTGCCCGTTCTGAACGCGACACCGCGAGCGGTGCTGGGGCACGACCGCTACGCGTGCGACAACGACATGGTCTGCGGCTGGGCCGGTTCGCTGGGCGCGCTCGACGGCATCAACGTCATCAGCGGCACCGGCTCGATGACCTACGGCGAGCGGCTGGGCAACGGCGTGCGCGTCGGCGGCTGGGGCGAGATATTCGGCGACGAGGGATCGGCGTACTGGATCGCGATCCGCGGCCTCAACGCCTTCTCGCGGATGAGCGACGGGCGACTTCCCGAGGGCCCCCTGAGCGAGGTTCTCCGGCGCCGCCTGGATCTCGCGTCCGACCTCGACGTGATCGACGTTGTCCACAACCGGTGGCAGGGAGACCGGGGACGGATCGCCGCACTCGGCCGCTCGGTGGCCGAGGCGGCCGGTCTGGGCGACGAAGCCGCCGCGGCGATCCTCACCGAGGCCGGCCGCGAACTCGCCCAGCTGGTCGAGGTCACCCGCGAGCGGCTGGAGTTCGGCCCCGACGAGACCGTACCGGTCTCCTACTCCGGCGGCACCTTCGGGGCCGGCACGGTCCTGGAGGCGTTCACCACCGGTCTGAAGGATCGTTTCGCCAACTATGAGCTGCGAGACCCCCTGTACGAGCCGGTGGTAGGCGCCGCTCTGTACGCGGCGAAACTCGCCGGAACCCCGCTCGACCGGCCCGCGCTCGACGCACTGCGTACGGCCTCCGAGTCCCTTGCGCCCGGAGAGGACGGCCGATGATCAAGAGAAGCTGGATGCTGTACGCGACCCTGCTGGTCGTGTTCTGGGGCGTGTGGGGCGCCTTCTCCAGCCAGCCGAACACCAGGTACGGCTACCCCAACGAGATGATCTACATCATCTGGGCCTTCACGATGCTCATCCCCGCGTACTTCGCGTTGCGCGGCAACCGGTTCGACCGCCGGCCGGTCGCCGCGGTGTACGGACTGATCGCGGGACTGACCGGCGCCGGCGGACAACTGCTGCTGTTCCGGGCACTCGCCGACGGCCCGGCCTACCTGATCTTCCCCGTGGTCTCGCTCTCCCCGGTGATCACCGTGCTCATGGCGATGGTGATGCTGCGTGAGCGGATCGCCCGGCTCGCCGTCGTGGGCGTGGTCGCGGCGCTGGTAGCGATCGTGCTGCTCAGCATCCCCGGTGGCGGGGGCGACTCGAACTCGCACGGCCCATGGCTGCTGATGGCGATCGGGATCTGCGTCGCCTGGGGTGTGCAGGCGTTCTGCATGCGCAAGGCGGCACTCGTCGGGGTCAACGACGCGACGACCTTCGGGTGGATGACCATCAGCGGGCTGCTGCTGGTTCCGGTGGCGTTCGCGACGATGGGCGGTCTCCCTTCCGGTGCTCCCTGGCAGGCGCCGGCGCTCACCGCCGTGACCCAGGTCCTCAACGCGATCGGCGCGCTGTTCCTGGTCATGGCGTTCAGCCGGGGCAAGGCCACCGTGGTCGCCCCTCTCACCAACGCGCTGGCCCCGGTTCTGACCATCGTGCTGTCCCTGGCGGTCTATCAGACGCTGCCCAGCGTATGGGGCTCCATCGGCATCGTGCTCGCCCTCGGAGGCTCGACCCTGATGGTCTACAGCGACGAGAAGAGCGGCGGGAGTTCCGCGGCCCCGGACGCGGTGGAAGGCACCGCGGACGTGGGTCCTGTCACGCGGACTTCCTGACCGCCCGCGTCCCCGCCTCCGCCGGTACGGAGGCGACATCCCATCCGTACCGGTCGCTCCACGCAGCCGGACCGACCATGAAAGCGAGGGGAACAAGCCCCATGTCCCTGGTACCCACCTGCGAGCTCGTCTCCAAGGCCGCCGCCGCCGGCCGGGCCGTCGCCGCGTTCAATGTGATCACGCTGGAGCACGCCGAGGCGGTCACCGCCGGCGCGGAAGCGGCGGGCACCCCGGTGATCCTGCAGATCAGTGAGAACGCCGTGCGGTTCCACGGCGGGCGGGTCGAGCCGATCGCGCGGGCAGCGGCCGAGGTGGGCCGTGGCTGTGGCGTCGACGTCGCACTGCATCTGGATCATGTGACGGACATGCGGCTGCTGCGTACAGCGGCCGACGCGGGGTTCTCCTCCGCGATGTTCGACGCCGGGGCACAGCCGTACGCCGAGAACCTCGCCGCCACCCGCGCCGCGGCGCAGTGGGCCCACGGCGCGGGCCTGTGGCTGGAGGCCGAACTCGGCTATGTGGGCGGCAAACCCGACGCCCCCGCGAGCGCCCACGCGGCCGGGGTGCGCACCGACCCGGAGGAGGCCGCGCGCTACGTCGCGGACACCGGCGTGGACGCCCTGGCCGTCGCCGTCGGCAGCAGTCACGCGATGACCGAGCGCTCGGCGTCCCTGGACCACGCGCTGATCGAGCGACTGCGGGAGGCCGTGCCCGTACCCCTGGTACTGCACGGTTCGTCGGGCGTCGGCGACGAGGAACTGCGGCGAGCCGTCCGGGCCGGCATCGTCAAGATCAACATAGGCACCGCCCTCAACGTCGCCTTCACGGGCACGGTCCGCGAGGCGCTGGCGGAGCGGCCCGACCTGACCGACCCCCGCCCCTACCTCGCCCGCGGCCGGGAGGCGATCACGGAGGCGGTACGGCTCCTGCTGGCGGTGGTGAGCGGCTGAGCGGAGCCCTCGACGGCGGTCCACCAGACGGCGGGGCCGAGCCGAGGAGTCGGCGGCCGCGCTGGCCGGACCGGGCGGGCCCATGGCCCGCCCGGTCTCCAGGGCCGCCGGGCGGGGCTGGTCTCGCTGGCCGGGGTCTGTCTCGGCTTCCTGGTGTACCTCTTCGCGGTGTCCGCCGGTATCGCCACCGTCTTCGCGCTGGTGCCGGAGATCTACTTGGCGATCAAGCTGGCCGGCGCGGGCTACCTGCTCTGGCCGGCGTGGAAGGCTGTCCGGCCGGGCGGCCGGTCCGTTCTCGAGCCCCAGGAGTTGGCGCCGGACGGGGACCGCAAGCTCTTCATGATGGGCTTGCTCACCTGCCTGCTCAATCCCGAGGTGGCCATCCTCTGCATCTCGCTGCTGCCGCAGTTCGTCGACCCGGAGCGCGGCCATATCGGCCTGCAGGGGCTGCTGTTGGGGCTGACGCCGCGACCGTGGGGCCGTGGCCGGAGGGGCTGACCGTTCAGGACGGTGCCCGTCAGGCAGGACGTGTCACGGAGCCGGAACACGGGAACGCGGCCGGCGCCATCCACACCGTGTCCACAGGGATCTCTCCCGGGCCCCTTCGGCTGCGTCGACATCCGCACCCGTCCCATACGACAACGTCGGCCTTCACGACCACAACCGGGTCGTGAAGGCCGACGTCACGCGCGGCCCCGAATTGACCAACAGCGTCCGATGCAGGGGTCGGGCCGGGGGCGCCACCGGGCGGGAAGGGTCAGATTCCCACCGGATGCCACACGGTCTTCGTCTCCAGGAACGGGGTGATCCTGGACAGTCCCGGTGCGGCCGCCCAGTCGGGGGACGGCCGCGGTCTCAGGACGCGTGTGAGAGTGGTGGCCGCCGCTTCCTCCAGTTCGGCCGCCCGCTCGCCGGCTCCCGTCAGGTCCAGCGCGTTGACATCCGCGTGGGACGCCAGGGGCGGGGCCAGTTCCGCGAGGCGGCCGGTGAGGATGTTGACCACACCGCCGGGCAGGTCCGAGGTGGCCAGGGCCTCTGCCAGGATGACGGCGGGCAGGGGATGCGGCTCGCTCGCCACCACCACCGCCGTGTTGCCCGTCGCGATCACCGGCGCGATCACCGAGACCAGGCCCAGCAGCGGGGACTCCGGTGGCGCGAGGACCGCCACCACCCCCGTGGGTTCGGGTACGGAGCGGTTGTCGTACGGCCCGGAGACGGGGTTGGTGCCGCCCAGCACCTGGGCGACCTTGTCGGTCCAGCCCGCGTAGTACACCCAGCGGTCCACGGCCGCCGAGACCACCTCCTCGGCCCGCGCCGTGTCCAGGCCCTCGGCGTCGATGGTCTCCTGGACGAACTGGGCGCGCCGCCCCTCCATCATCTCGGCCACGCGGTAGAGGATCTGTCCGCGGTTGTAGGCGGTACGGGCGGCCCACGGGCCGAACGCGCGGCGGGCCGCGACCACCGCGTCCCGGGCGTCCTTGCGCGAGGCCAGCGCGGCGTGGGCCAGCGGCTCGCCCTCTGCTGAGGTCACCGGATAGCTCCTCCCGGACTCGGATCGCGGAAATCCCCCGCCCAGGTACAGTTTGTAGGTCTTGCGCACCGGCACTCGGGCCGCGGCGGGCAGCGGGAACTCAGACATCGAGGTACGCCTCCAGTCCGTGCCGTCCGCCCTCGCGCCCGTACCCCGATTCGCGGTAGCCCCCGAACGGGCTGGTGGGGTCGAACTTGTTGAAGGTGTTCGACCACACCACACCGGCGCGCAGCCGGCCGGCGGTCCACAGCATGCGGCTTCCCTTCTCGGTCCACACTCCGGCCGACAGGCCGTAGGGGGTGTTGTTGGCCTTTTCGACCGCCTCGTCCGGGGTGCGGAAGGTGAGGACGGACAGCACCGGTCCGAAGATCTCCTCCCGGGCGATGCGGTGGGCCTGGCTGACCCCGGTGAAGATGGTCGGCGCGAACCAGTACCCGCGTGCGGGCAGTTCGCAGTCGGGTGCCCAGTCCTGGCTGCCCTCGTCCCGGCCGGTTTGGGCGAGGGCGCGGATACGGGCGAGCTGTTCGGCGGAGTTGATGGCGCCGATGTCGGTGTTCTTGTCGAGCGGGTCGCCGAGCCTGAGCCGGGAGACGCGCTCCTTGAGTCGGTGCAGCACCTCCTCGGCGATGGACTCCTGGACCAGCAGCCGGGATCCGGCGCAGCACACATGGCCCTGGTTGAAGAAGATGCCGTTCACGATGCCTTCGACGGCCTGGTCCAGGGGCGCGTCGTGGTAGACGATGTTGGCGCCCTTGCCGCCGAGTTCCAGGGTGAGCTTCTTGCGGGTGCCCGCCACCGTGCGAGCGATCTCCCGGCCGACCTCGGTGGAGCCGGTGAAGGCCACCTTGTCGGTGCCGGGGTGGGCGATCAGGGCGCGTCCGGTGTCCGCGGCGCCGGTGACGATGTTGACCACGCCCGGGGGCAGCTCGGCCTGCCGGCAGATCTCGGCGAACAGCAGGGCGGTGAGCGGGGTGGTCTCGGCCGGTTTGAGCACCACCGTATTGCCCGTGGCGAGGGCCGGGGCGATCTTCCAGGCGAGCATCAGCAGGGGGAAGTTCCAGGGGATGACCTGGGCCGCGACCCCCAGTGGCCGGGGGGCGGCGCCGAAGCCGGCGTGGGCGAGCTTGTCGGCCCAGCCGGCGTAGTAGAAGAAGTGCGCGGCGGCCAGCGGGATGTCCACGTCCCGCGACTCCTTGATGGGCTTGCCGTTGTCCAGGGACTCCAGGACGGCCAGTTCGCGGGCGCGTTCCTGGATGATGCGGCTGATCCGGAAGAGGTACTTGCCGCGCTCGGCGGGGGGCATCGGGGACCATACGTGCTCGAAGGCCCGCCGGGCGGCGGCCACGGCGCGGTCCACATCCCCCTCGTCGGCGACGGACACCTCCGCCAGCGGCTCCTCGTCGGCCGGGTTGACCGTGGTGATCAGTCGCTCGGTGGGGGGTGTGAACGTGCCGTCGATGAACAGTCCGTACGCGGGCCGCAGCGAGACGACGGCCCGGGACTCGGGTGCGGGGGCGTACGCGAAGGTGGTGTCGGCCATGCGTGTTCAGTCCAGGGTGTAGTGGTCGGGGCCCGGGTAGGTGCCGGTGGCCAGCCTGGTCCGCTGCATGAGCAGGTCGTTGAGCAGGCTGGAGGCACCGAGCCGGAACCAGGACGGGTCGAGCCAGTCGGGGCCGGTGGTCTCGTTGACCAGTACCAGGTGGCGCAGCGCGTCCTTGGTGGTGCGGATGCCGCCGGCGGGTTTGACGCCGACCTGACGGCCGGTGGCGGCGCGGAAGTCGCGGACCGCCTCCAGCATGACGAGGGTGACCGGCAGGGTGGCGGCGGGTGACACCTTGCCCGTGGAGGTCTTGATGAAGTCGGCTCCGGCGAGCATGGCGAGCCAGGAGGCGCGCCGCACGTTGTCGTAGGTGGCCAGTTCGCCGGTCTCCAGGATGACCTTCAGATGGGCCGGTTCGCCGCCGGGCCGGGCGCACGCCTCGCGGACCGCGGCGATCTCCTCGTGGACCTTGCGGTAGTCACCGGCCAGGAAGGCGCCCCGGTCGATCACCATGTCGATCTCGTCGGCGCCGTCGGCGACGGCCTGGCGGGTGTCGGCGAGCTTGGCCTCCAGGGGCGCCCGCCCGGCGGGGAAGGCGGTGGCCACCGATGCCACGGCCACCGGGCTGCCGCGCAGGGCGTCGACGGCCACGGGCACCAGATCGGGGTAGACGCAGACGGCGGCCACCTGCGGGACGGCACGGTCGTCCGGGTCGGGCCGGCGGGCCTTGGCGGACAGGGCGCGTACCTTCCCGGGGGTGTCGGCCCCCTCCAGGGTGGTCAGGTCGACCATCCGGATGGCCAGGTCGATGGCGTGTGCCTTGGCGGTGGTCTTGAGGGAGCGGGTGGCCAGGGCGGCGGCGCGGGCACGGGCGCCCACCTCGTCGACGCCCGGGAGGCCGTGCAGAAAGGCGCGCAGCGAGGCGTTGTCGGTGGAACGGGGCAGTCCGGGGGCGGGAGCGGTGTCAGGCACGGACGCCTCGCTTCTCCATCAGCATGTTGAGGATCAGGGCGACGATCAGGATCAGACCGGTGACGACCATCTGGAAGAACGAGCCCAGACCCATCAGGTTGCACAGGTTGCGCAGCACCGACAGCAGCAGGACCGCGACGAACGTTCCCATCACTCCGCCGCGGCCGCCGAAGAGATGGGTGCCGCCGAGCACCACCGCGGCGATGGCGTCCAGTTCGAGTCCGTTGAAGGCGGTGGGCTGGCCGATGGTGAGCCGTGAGGTCAGCAGCACGCCGGCCAGTGCGGAGAGGGCTCCGGAGATGGCGAAGACGGCGGTGATGACTCCCCGGACCGGCAGTCCCGACAGCCGCGCGGCCTCCTTGTTGCTGCCGACGGCGTAGATGTACTCGCCGAAGGTGGTGCCGCGCAGGACGAGCCCGGCGGCGATGGTGACGGCCACGAAGATCAGGCCGACGATCGGTATGTAGCCGATGAAGCCCCCGCCGAGCAGCTGGAAGGAGTGGGGCAGGTCGGCGCTGGTCGGCTCGCCGTCGGTGAGCAGGTAGGTCAGCCCGCGGATGGCGGTGAGCCCGGCCAGGGTGGTCATGAAGGCGGGCAGGGACAGATAGGCGGAGAGCCCGCCCATGACGGTCCCGAACAGGGCGCCCGCGGCGACGCTGGCGACGATGGCCAGGACGACGTTGACATCGTCGCCGATCAGCAGCGCGACCGTCATCCCGCCGAAGGCGGCGACACTGCCCACCGACAGGTCGATGCCCGCGGTGAGGATGACCAGGGTCATGCCGATGGCGACGATGCCGGTCAGCGCCGACTGCTGGAGGAGGTTGGACAGGTTGCGGGTGGTGAGGAAGTCGGGTGTCAGCAGGCTCGCCGCGGCGCACAGGGCGAGGAACACCAGCACCAGGTTGAATCTGACGATGAGTTCGGCGCCGCGGGGCCGGGCCCGTCGGGTGTCGGTGGCTGCCGCTTTCGGCTCGGCCACTGCGGGGGAGGTGGTCATGATGCGGCCTTCGTTGCGGGGGTTTCTCCGGTGATGACGGTGTGGGCGATGGTGGCCTCGTCGGTGGTCCTGGGGTCGTAGCAGGCCACGTTGCGGCCCTCGTGCAGCACCCAGACGCGGTCGGCGTTGGCGGTCAGCTCGTTCAGCTCACTGCTGGCGAGCAGCACCGCGACACCCTGGTCGGCGAGGTGGCGCACCTGGCGGTACAGATCGGCCTTGGCCCCCACGTCCAGACCTCGGGTGGGCTCGTCGAGCAGCAGCACCCGCAGGCCCCCCTTGGCGATCCACTTGGCGAGCACGACCTTCTGCTGGTTGCCGCCCGACAGCTTGCCCACCGGCTGGTCGGGCGAGGAGTACCGGACGCCCAGCCCGGTCAGCGCGGGCGCGGCCCTGCGGCGTCCGGTGGTGTGCGGGGCGAGCCAGGGCGGCCGGCCCAGCGCGGTGACGGCGGCGTTGCGCGCCACCGACAGACCGGTCATCAGCCCCTGTTCCTTGCGGTTCTCGGGCACCAGCGCGAATCCGGCGCGCACGGCGGCGGCGGGGCTCGACAGCCGTGTCTCGGCACCGTCGAGCCGTACCGAGACCGACGCCGCGGTGTCGCCGAACAGCGCCGACAGCAAGGTGGTGCGGCCCGCGCCGCCGAGCCCGGCCAGGCCCGCGACCTCGCCGGGCCGGACCGCGATGTCGCGGACGTCGATCAGTCCGGGCCGGTGCACCCGGCGGATCTCCAGCAGCGCGGGGCCCTCGGGCCGGGGCCGGCCGGTGGGGCGCACCAGCTCACGGGACTCGCCGATCATCGCGGCGACCAGGTCGCCGGGGGTGGTGCGGGCGAGGTCGTGGACCGAGACCGAGCGGCCGTCGCGCATCACGGTGGCACGGTCGCCGATCTCCATCACCTCGTCCATGCGGTGCGAGATGTAGATGACCGAGCGGCCCTCCGCGGTGAGGGAGCGGATCACGTCGAACACCTTGCGCAGATCGTTCTCGCCGAGGGTGGCGGAGGGTTCGTCCATGACGATGACCCGCGCCCGCGTGGTGAGCGCCTTGGCGATCGCGGTGAGTTGCTGGGCGGCGATGGGCAGTTCGCGGACGACCGCGTTGACCGGGAAGTCGCCGCCGACCCGGTCGATGGCCTCCCGCGCCAGTTGGGCCCGCCGTCCGCGGCGGATGATCGGGCCGGTGGCCGGGGCGCGGCCGAGCAGCAGGTTCTGGGCGACGGTCAGATCGGGCACCAGATCGAGTTCCTGGTAGATCACCGAGATGCCCGCGGCCATGCCGGCCTGGGGGCTGGTGAGCCGTACGAGCTCACCGTCGAGGCGGATCTCGCCCTCGTCCGGCTGGATGGAGCCGGCCAGGATCTTCATCAGGGTGCTCTTGCCCGCGCCGTTCTCGCCGAGCAGGCAGTGGGTCTCACCGGGCAGGACGGTCAGTTCGGCGTGGTCGTTGGCGAGGGTGCCGGGGAAGCGTTTGACGATTCCGCGCATGCTCAGGCGCGGGATCCGCTCCGGCGGTCCGCCGGTGCCGGGCGCGTTCATGGCCTCTCCTTCCGGGACAGCCGTTCGCAGGAAGCGGGGTTGAGCAGATGGGAGGCGGTGTGGTCGTCGGTGACCAGGGTGTTGCACAGCCCGCTGGTGACCACGGCCGCGCACACGGTGTGCTTGGCGGTTCCGGAGGCCACCGCGACCGACACCGGGCTGCGGCGCAGGGCCTCCAGGGACAGACCGAGAGTGCGGTCGTCCAGCGCCTGGTCGATGAGCTCCCCCCGGGAGCCGATGAAGCGTCCCGCCACATCGCCCACCGCGCCGGCCCCGGCCAGCCGTTCCACGTCCTCGGCGGTGAGGTAGCCCGAGCCGACCAGGACCGAGTCGGCGCCGATCGCACCGGGGCTGAACAGCACCGTGTCCGCCTCGGCGGCCTGGGTGAGGACGTCGGCGACCGCGCTGTCCCGTTCCAGCACCCGGCGGGTGGCCTCCTGCTCCACGATGGCCGGGGCCGGCAGCACCGTGAGGGTGCCCTCGCCGAGGTGGGCGATCCGGCTGGCCATGTCCTGGGCGGAGCTGGGCCGGCGGGAGCGGCTGAGTCCGCCGTTGATCTGCACCACGTGGACGCCGTGGGTCCAGCCCGGGTGGAGGCCGCGGGCGAGCAGATCCATGGTGCGGCCCCAGGAGACGCCGAGCAGCCGGGGGGACGGGCGCAGCCGGGCGAGATAGTCGGCCCCGGCCTCGGCGACCCGCGCCCGCAGCCCCTCCTCGTCCTCGGTGTGGCCGCGGGCGACCACCACGGCGTCCCGCAGCCCGAAGGCGTCCCGCAGCCGCTCCTCCAGGCCCCGCATCCGCGATTTGGGATGGACCACCTGGATCCGTACGATCCCGGCCTGCCGTGCCTCGGCCAGCAGCCGGCCGACCTTCCAGCGGGTGAAGTGCAGGGCCTCGCCGATCTGTTCCTGGGTGAGGTCCTGCTCGTAGTACATGGAGGCGACCTGGTACAGCAGTGCCTCGTCCTCGGTGCCGCTCATACCGGGACCTCCGGTCCCCGGGGGGTGGTCAGCCGGTGGGCGATTCCGCGGGTGGCGGCGGTGGCCGCGCGGTAGTCGGCATAGCCCCGCTGGTAGACCTCGTGGTGGGTGCCGTCGGGCTCCACGGTCCGGGTGGGGAGGGCGAAACCGGCCGCGGCCTCGGCGAGCGAACCGGTCTGCCCGGTGCCGGCCGCCGCGATGACCGCGCACGCGCGCAGCGTGAGGTTGTCGCCCTCGACCAGCCGCAGCGGACGGCCGAGCACATCGGCCGTGGTGCGCAGCCACAGCGGGTTGTGGCGGATGCCGCCGGAGACGTACACCTCGTCCACCGGCACCCCGCCCTCGACGAAGGACTCCAGGACCTGGCGGGTGCCGTACGCCACGCCCTCCACGGCCGCCCGGTAGATCTCCACCGGGCGGCTGGCGAGGGTCAGGCCGAGCACGGCGCCGCGCAGCTTCGGGTCGCGCAGCGGGGTGCGGTTGCCCATGAAGTAGTCCAGGACCAGCAGGCCGTGCTCGCCGGGCGGCAGGGCCGCGGCCTCGGCGATCAGCCGGGGCAACTCGGCGCGGGTGCGTCCCAGCAGTGCCTCCCCCGCCCAGGTGAGGACGGAGCCGGAGCTGACCTGGCCGCCTTCGATCAGCCACCGTCCGGCGTTGAGGGCGTCGGGGTAGGGGCCCCAGACGGTCGGCGGGAAGACCGGGGTGCCGATCTCGGTGACGAAGGCGGTGGAGGTGCCCGAGACCATGGAGACCCGTCCGGTGCGCGCCCCGCCGATGGCGAGCAGCGACAGATGGGCGTCGATGCCGCCCGCGCAGACCATCGCCTGCCCGCGGATGCCGAGTTCCTCGCGGGCGGCGGCGCCGGCCGGGGCCACCGGGTCGCCGACCGGCACGATCCGCCCGGGCAGCTTGTCGCGCAGATCCGGGACGCCGAACGTCGCGTACAGGTCGTCCGGGAGCCCGGTGCCGAGCGGGTCGTGGTTCCACTTGCAGACGGCGTTCATCCGCGACCCGGCCCACTCCCCGGTCAGCCGCCAGACCAGATAGTCGACCGCCTCGGTGATGCGGTGCGCCGCGCGATAGGTCTCCGGTTCGTTCCGGGCGAGCCACATGGCCTTCGGCACCAGCCATTCGACGGCGTCCGCGCCGCCCGCGTAGGCCAGTACGCGATGGTCGGCGGCCGCTGTGAGCTCGGACTCCGCACTGGCCCTGGCATCCATCCACAGCAGGGCCGGACGCAGCGGGCGGCCCGCGGCGTCGAGGACGGCGACGGTGGAGGCGGTGGTGGCCACGGCGAGCCCGGCCACGGGGGGTGAGCCCGCCTCGGCGAGTGCCGCCCTGACCGCGAAGACCACGGCGCGCCACCAGTCCTCGGGGTCCTGCTCGGCCCAGCCGGGGCGCGGGAAGACGGTGGGATAGCCGCTCTCGCCACGGCCCAGCGTGGCGCCGTCCGCCGCGTAGACGCAGGCGCGGGCGCTCTCCGTGCCGAGGTCGATGGCCAGCAGCGCGGTCATGGACGGTCTCCGTTCGGCAGGAAGAGCACCTTGGAGCTGAAGATGGACCGTTCCCCCAGCTTGCGTATGGTGTCGCCGAGGTCGTCCAGGCCCAGCTCATGGGTGATCATGAACTTCCAGCGCAGCCGGCCGTCCGCCATGGCCCGCGCGGCGAGCCGCCACTCGTCTCCCGGGAAGGGGGCGGAGAAGGAGTTCCACGCGCCGTGCAAGGTGATCTCGCGGCGCAGGAAGGCGCTGAAGGTGGACTTGGGGAGCACCACCGGATCGTGCGGGATGCCGATGAAGACGGCCTGGCCGTGCCGGGCGGCCAGGGACACCGCCTGGTCGGCGGTGGCGGGGACGCCGGCGGACTCGACGATGACGTCGAAGCCTGGCCCGGCCAGCTCCCGGGCCTGCTCGGGTGTGGTGGCGGTCCGGGTGGCACCGGCCTCCAGCGCCATGGCCGCCTTCTCCTCGCTCACATCGATCGAGAGCACCTCGCTGGCGCCCTGGAGCAGCGCCCACTGGATGGCGAACAGTCCGATCGGGCCGGCGCCGACCACGGCCACCCGGTGGCCCGCGCGCAGCTTGGTGCGCCAGATGGCGTGCAGGGCGATGGCGGCGGGGTCGAGCATCGCGGCGGCCCGCGGGTCGAGGTCGGCGGGCAGCACCAGCAGATTGTCCTCGGGCACGGACACGTACTCGGCGTAGGCCCCGGGCCGGCGGCTGCCGAAATAGTCGTAGTCCTCGCAGAGGCTGTAGTGCCCCCGGGCGCAGGGGCCGCACCGGCGGCAGGGAATCAGCGGCGGTACGGCCACCAGGTCGCCGGCCCGGACCGTGCCGGCGGCGGCGAGTTCGGAGCCGAGCGCCACCACATGGCCGGAGAACTCATGGCCGCAGATCAGCGGCAGGTTGTAGGCCACCTCGGGGCGGAGCATCCGGGAGATGTCCGAACCGCAGACGCCGCAGGCGGCCACGCGCACCAGCGCCTCGCGGGGGCCGGGCTCCGGTACCGGCAGGCGCTCCACCCGGATGTCGCCCGGGGCGTGCAGCACGGCGGCTCGCATGGTCTCCGGCATGATGGTGTCGTTTCCTTCCTTGTGGTGGGTGTCCGGCCGGGACGCGCGGGTCACCGCGCACTCCCGGAGGCGAAGGTCGTGCCGCCGACGTATGTGTGGGCGTTGTCGCGGTCGATCAGCGCGGTACCGGCGTCGATGGACGCGGCGACCTTCTTGCCGTCGGCGACGTCCTCGGCGGTCTTGACCGCGGTCCGGCCCAGGGAGATCGGGTCGTTGAGGGCGGTGGCGCGGTAGGGGCCGTGCTGGTCGATGGCCTTCACCGCCTCCATCAGGCCGTCGACCCCGGCGACCTTCACATCGGAGCGGCCGTTCTCCTTGAGCACCTGGAGGGCCCCGAGGGCCATGTCGTCGTTGTGCGCGTAGACGGCCTTGACGTCGGGGTTGGTCTGCAGCAGGTCCTGCATGGCGGTGACGGCCTTGGAGCGGATGTAGTCGCAGTACGGGCCGCTGACGATGCGGATCTTCTTGTTGGCCGCCACGGCCTTGTGGAACCCGGCGCTGCGGTCGCGCGCCACGGCGCCGCCCGCGTCCCCCTTGATCTCGATGATCTTGCCGCCCTTGGGGCCCAGCTCCTTGACGATCCGCTCGCCGACGAGCTGCCCCATCGCGGTGTTGTCCCGGCCCACATGCGCGGTGGCCCCGGAGGGCACCGGACGGTCGACGGTGACGACGGGCACCCCGGCGGACTTCGCGGCGGCCAGCCCCGCCTTGACCCCCTTGGGGTCGACGGGGTTGACCATCAGTACGTCGACACCGCGGGTGATGAGGTCCTGGATGTCGTTGTTCTGCTTGGTCACATCGCCGCCCGCGTCGGCGAAGTAGAGCTTCGCCCCGGCCTTCTCGGCGGCCTTCCGCGCGCCCTGGCGGAGCTGGACGTAGAACGGCGACTGCTGGGTGGCCTGGCTGAAGCCGATGGTCAGCGCTCCGGATCTGTTGTGTGTACCGGAGTTTCCGGAGCCACCGGGACTGGTCGACACCGAACAGGCGGCGAGCGCCAGGAGAGAAGATATACCGAAAAAGATCTTGAGAAGGCGATTGATGCGCATATGGGCCTCCAGATGTGGTCCTGGCGAGGGACAGTAGATCTGGAATTAACCTCACAGCAACGGGCGCGCATTTTTTTGCTCGTATGAGCACGAGCCGGAACGGAGTGCCTCTCTTCGGTCACTCAGCGCGATGAAGTCGCGGCCACGTCGCCGCGGGGCCGACAGAGTGTGACCAGGCGCCGTGACGACCGGGCGACGACAGGCGGGCGACCGCGCCCGTACGGCGCCGCATGAGCGGCGCACCCGGCGCCGGGCCGCACCATCCGGCCCGTGCCGGACCCGAAGCGATCGCGGGCAGTCCGTACCTGCGGACGCGTGGTCGTCGGCGACGAGCGCAGGGGCGAGGCGGTGGTGTTCGACCACGATTGCCCGGCGGTCCTCCGTTCGGTATCAGCAGGAGGGCGGCCTCGACGGCGCGGTGACCGCCAACGCCCGCCGACCGGGCATCGCCGTCCCCCGCCAACTCGCAAGGGCTGCCCGGTGATCCCCGGCCCGCACCGCGCCCAAGGCGGCGCCTCTCAGCCCGGCGCCACCGAGTCCGGCCGGTTCGCCCCCATGCGCGGGAAGCTCGTCCCCCTCCCGGCGGCACTGCGTGCTGACTTGCCCGGGAAATTCGGTTGCTGGCATGGAGGGAGGGACGTACGGTCCGATCGAATTCGAAGGCAGGGAATGGAACGGTGGCTCGTTGACGACTTCTGTGAGCAGCGCGTCGGAACTGACTTTTCGCCGGATTTCAGCGCTGAATGTATGCGAGGTGTGCGATCTCAGTGCGACGCTCTCCGAGGAGCAGCGTGGCATGGTGGCCGACAACGGCATGTCGATTGCCGAGGGGTTCTGCTCGTCGAATGCCTGGTTCCGGGCCATTTACGCCGATGAAGTGCCGGTCGGTTTTGTCATGGTGCACATTGGTTCCGACTGGGACGACGGGATCGAGTGTCCAGGTGCGTTCCTGTGGCGGCTGATGGTGGGCGGAGAGTTCCAGGGCATGGGCTTCGGCCGCCGGGCGGTGGAGCATGTCGTCGAAAACCTTCGGGCCCAAGGGATGACTGAGCTGTACACCAGTTACGGCGAGGGGCCGGGGAGCCCGAAGGATTTCTACCAGCGGCTGGGCTTTGTCCCCACGGGTGGCACCGTGGGCGAGGAGGACGAGGAGACCGAGGTCGTCCTGAAGTTCCGGACCTCTGAGCGTTGATCTCGGGTGGGTGGCCGCGCGGTCACGGCCCGCTGAGGCTGCCGGGAGGTACTGGGCGCCGTTGGCGCTCCAGCACCTCCCGTGTGTTCAATACCTCGCCGGCCGATCCAAAGGTGCGTTGTCCGCGTTTCGTTCTCGACCGCAGTCCCGCCTGCGACCGCACGCTTTCCCTCACCGGTCTTCGATCCGGGCGAACCTTGGCCGCCCGCAAAGCGCGTGTGACCGTGATCAGCGGCGTGGCCGCTGCGGTAGTCGGAGGCTTCTTCGCCCTTTCCGGCACCTGCGCCACTGCGGCCGCCGGTGCTGGAACCCGGCTGGGGAACAGTGACCGACGTACGCGGCCAACTGCCGGCCGTTCTTCCTGCCCGCCGGACCCAGCACACCGTGTACGTAGGCGCCCATGCGCCGCCGCAGATCAGCCCGGCCGAAGGGGCCGACCCGCGGCGCGTGGAATCCGGTCGCCGTGCGGAGGGGTCTTGGGAGGGGCGGGCGCGGGCGCGCGTTCGGCCGGGGATCGCCTCCGGGCCCCGGAAGGATGCGGGCGGTGTCAGCGGCAGGTCAGGCGGATCCTCGCCCAGGAATTGTTGGCATAGCCCTTGGGATTCCACAGGTCGGCGGGGGAAGCGGGCATGAGCGCTCCGGCCCTGTTCTCCCGAAGCTACGGCGAAGTGACAAGTAGCTCTCTGTAGCGGATCTGGGGTGTGCTTGTCAGCCTTTTTGATCTTCTGGGGTCATCGGGGACCGTGCTCGGCGAGGTTGGTCCGGTCGTGACGACCGGAAGGAGCCCAGGGTGCGGCAGGAGTGGGAGCCGGAGGACCTGATCGAGGTCTGGACGCTGCTGGAGGAGGACCAGTGGCGGCTGCGGAACAAGTCGGGGGCGAACCGGTTGGGGTTCGCGCTGTTGCTGAAGTTCTTCGAGGTGGAGGCCCGGTTCCCGGAGGACGCCGGGGAGATACCGGCGCCGGCTGTCTCGTACGTTGCCCAGCAGGTGAGGGTGCCTGCGGAGGAGTGGGCCGCCTACGACTGGTCGGGGCGGGCGATCAAGCGTCACCGGGTGGAGATCCGGGGTGCGTTCGGTTTCCGTGAGTGCACCGAGGAGGACCAGGCCCAGCTCGCCGAGTGGCTGGCGGTCGAGCTGTGCGGGGTGGAGTTGTCCCGGGACCGGCTGACGGAGGCGGTGGTGGCCCGCTGCCGCAAGGACCGGCTGGAGCCGCCGGCCCCGGGCCAGATCGCCCGGCTGGTGGGCAGGGCGGTCAACACCTTCGAGGAACGGTTCTGCGCGGCCACGGTGGGCCGGCTGTCGGCCGCGACCCGCTCGCGGCTGGACGACCTGATCGCCGAGGACGCCGGCACCGAGGAGAGCGCGGGCGGCGGGGGCACGTTCTTCACCGAGCTGAAGGCTGATCCCGGGGCGTTGGGGCTGGACAGCCTGCTGGCCGAGGTGAACAGGCTTCAGCGGGTGCGGGCGCTGGAGTTGCCGCCGGAGCTGTTCGCGGACGTGTCGGGGAAGCTGGTGGCGGCCTGGCGAGCGCGGGCTGCGAAGGAGTACCCCTCGGACCTGCGGGCGGCGGCCGGGCCGGTGCGGAACACGCTGCTGGCCGCGCTGTGCCACGTGCGGGAGACGGAGATCACCGACTCGCTGGTGGAGCTGTTCATCCAGCTCGTGCAGAAGATCAACACGCGGGCGGAGAAGAAGGTCGAGGGCGAGTTCAACAAGGAGCTCAAGCGGGTCCGGGGCAAGGAGGGCATCCTGCTGCGGCTGGCGGAGGCGGCGGTCGCGGAGCCGGGCGGCACGGTCCGCAAGGTGATCTATCCGGTGGCCGGGGAGTCCACGCTGAAGGCGCTGGCGGCGGAGGCCGCGGCGAACGAGGCGCGCTACCGGGCCCGGGTGCGCACGGTGCTGCGCTCGTCGTACTCCAACCACTGGCGGCGGATGCTCTCGCCGCTGCTGAACGCGCTGGACGTGAAGTGCAACAACACCGCCTACCGGCCGGTGATGGACGCCATCGACCTGCTCAAGCGGTACCTGGACCAGCCCATCGCCAAGGAGGGCGCGTTCTTCGACGAGGCGGAGAAGATCCCGCTCGCCGGCGTGGTGCGCGAGGAATGGCGCAAGGCGGTCGTGGACGAGCGCGACCGGGTCGAGCGCATCCCGTACGAGCTGTGCGTGCTCGTCTCGCTGCGGGACGCGCTGCGGCGCCGGGAGATCTGGGTGCCGGGCGCGAACCGGTGGCAGAACCCGGAAGACGACCTCCCGCCGGACTTCGAGGACAACCGCGACGTGCACTACGACGCGATCCGCCAGCCGCAGGCCCCGGAGAAGTTCATCGAGGCCCTGCAGAAGAAGCTCCGCGAGGCCCTGACCCGCTTCGACACCGCACTGGAGCTGGGCACCACGGGCGGGGTGGACATCGTCAAGCGGCACGGCGAGCCGTGGATCAAGGTCTCGCCGCTGGGCAAGCAGGAGGAACCGGAGAACCTCGTCGCACTGAAGGCGGAGATCGAACGCCGCTGGGGCACCATCGACCTGATCGACATCCTCAAGGAGGCCGAGTTCGCCACCGGCTTCACCTCCGAGTTCACCTCGGTGGCCACCAGGGAGGCGGTGCCGAAGGCGGTGCTGCGGCGCCGGCTGCTGCTGGTGCTGTTCGCGCTGGGCACGAACATGGGCATCAAGCGGGTCGCGGTCACCGGCAAGCACGGCGAGAGCGAGGCCGTCCTGCGTCGGGTGCGGCACCTGTTCGTCAACCGGACCAACCTGCGCGCGGCGCTGGTGCGACTGGTCAACGCCACCTTCGCCGCCCGCGACGCGGCGTGGTGGGGAGAGGGCACCGCCTGCGCGAGCGACAGCAAGAAGTTCGGCTCCTGGTCCAGCAACTTCATGACCGAGTGGCACCAGCGGTACCGCGGGCCCGGCGTGATGATCTACTGGCACGTCGAGAAGAAGTCGCTGTGCGTCTACAGCCAGCTCAAGTCCTGCTCGGCCTCCGAGGTCGCCGCGATGATCGAGGGCGTGCTGCGGCACTGCACGGACGTGGAGATCGACCGGCAGTACACCGACACGCACGGCGCCTCCATCGTCGGCTTCGCCTTCGCCCACATGCTCGGCTTCAACCTGCTGCCCCGGCTGAAGAACGTCGGCTCCGCACGGCTGTACCGGCCGGCGGCAGGGGAGGACGAGAAGTGGCCGAACCTGTCGCCGGTGCTGTCGACCAAGACGATCGACTGGAACCTGATCCGCCAGCAGTACGACCAGATCGTGAAGTACACCACCGCCCTGCGCCTGGGCACCGCCGAGGCCGAGCAGGTCCTGCGGCGCTTCACCCGCGGCGGCCCGAAGCACCCCACCTACCGGGCGATCGAGGAACTCGGGCGGGCGGTGCGCACGGCGTTCATCTGCGACTACCTCGCCGACGCCGAGCTGCGGCGCGAGATCAATGACGGTCTCCAGGTCGTGGAGAACTGGAACAGTGCCAACCACGACCTGTTCTACGGCAAGGACGGCGACCTGACCGGCTCCGACAAGGAGTCCCAGGAGGTCTCGATGCTCGCGCTGCACCTGCTCCAGTCGGCGCTGGTGCACGTCAACACCCTGCTCCTCCAGGAGATCCTGAGCGAGGAGAAGTGGCAGAAGCGCCTCACCGACGCCGACCGGCGGGCCCTGTCCCCGCTGTTCTGGACACACGTGTGTTCTGGACACACGTGAACCCCTACGGCCGGTTCGAGCTGGACATGAACTCTCATCTCGACCTTGCCGCCCCGGCCTCCATGGTGCCTGCCCCCCGCACGGCGCCGGGAGCCTCCACGGCCCAGCCTGCGGGCGGCAGAGCCGGCTGGGTCTGAAGTCCGCAGGGGCGGCAGCGGCGGCTGGCGCGGGCGGCCCGGGTTCTTCCTGTCGGCCGTGGGCAGTGCGTTTGGCATCGGTCAGTCGGCGGCTTGTCCCACAGCAGTGCCGGCCTCCTGAGTGGCTGCCCAGGAGGCGAGCAGTCGCAGGCCCTCATCGGAGGGTGAGCCGGGTTCGGCGGTGTAGATGGTGAGGGTGAGGCCGGGTTCGGCGGCCATCTCCAGTCCTTCGTAGGCGAGGGTGAGGTCGCCGACGGCCGGGTGGTGGAAGCGCTTGGTGCCGGTGCCGTGGTGGCGGACGTTGTGGGCGCCCCAGCGGGTGCGGAAGTCGTCGCTGCGGGTGGACAGCTCGCCGACGAGGTCGTGAAGGTCCTTGTCGTGGGGGTTGCGTCCGGCCTCGGTGCGCAGGATGGCGACGACGACGTCGGCGGCCTGGTCCCAGTCCGGGTAGAAGCGGCGCGAGGCGGGGTCGAGGAACTGGAAGCGGGCCAGGTTCGTCTGGTTCGCGGCCGTGGCGTAGACGTCGGCGTAGAACGCGCGGGCGAGCCGGTTGACGGCCAGCAGATCCATGCGGCCGTTGCGGACGAAGGCGGGCCCGGCGGTGACGGCGTCGAGGACCCATTGCAGGCTGCGGTGCGCTGTCCACGGACGGGCGGTGCGGCGGCGGGGCCGGGTGAGAGTGTCGGATCCGTCGGCAGCCTGCGCGAGGTTCAGCAGGTGGGCGCGCTCGGCGTCGTCGAGCTGGAGGGCGCGGGCGACGGCTTCGAGGACGGCCGGGGAGACGCCGGCAAGGTTGCCGCGCTCCAGCTTGGCGTAGTACTCCACGCTCACGTCAGCCAGGGCGGCGACCTCGCTGCGGCGCAGGCCCGGCACGCGCCGGCGGGTGCCGGAGGGCAGGCCGGCCTGTTCGGGGGTGATCTTCGCTCGCCGCGAGGTGAGGAACTCGCGGACCTCTGCTTGGTTGTCCACGCTTTCGACGGTACGTCCCGCCAGCGGCCACAGGGATGTACTGGCAGTACACCCCTTGATGGTGTCTCGCTACGGGTGCGGGAAGCGGGTTACCTGGATGACGTGGTGCTTTCCGCCCGGTCATCACGACGGGATCTTGCATCTGGCCCTGCACTCGGCGACGGCCCCGGCATCAGGGATCGCACGCCTCGGCAAGCAAAGGAACCTCTCCCATGCGCGGAGCAATGATCTACGCCCCCGGCGACGTCCGCTTTGAGACCGTAGAGGACGCGAAGATCCTCAAGTCGACCGATGCCGTCATCCGTACGGCCGTGACCTGCGTGTGCGGCTCGGACCTGTGGCCCTACCGCGGTGCCGAGCCGATCGGTGACCCGCACCCCATGGGCCACGAGTACGTCGGCTTCGTGGAGGAGGTCGGCTCCGCGGTCACCTCGGTGAAGCCGGGCCAGTTCGTCGTCGGCTCCTTCGCGACCTCCGACAACACCTGCGCGAACTGCAAGAACGGCTTCCAGTCGAGCTGCCTGCACCGCGAGTTCATGTCCACCTGCCAGGCCGAATACGTCCGCATCCCCAACGCCCAGGGAACCCTGGTCGCCACCGACGAGGTGCCGGACGAGGAGTTCTGGCCCGGTCTGCTGGCCGTGTCCGACGTCATGGGCACCGGCTGGTGGGCTGCCGACGCCGCCGAGGTGAAGCCCGGTGCGACCGCCGTGGTCGTCGGCGACGGGGCGGTCGGCTTGTGCGGTGTGATCGCGGCCAAGGAGATGGGCGCGGAGCGGATCATCGCCATGTCGCGGCACGAGACACGGCAGAAGCTCGCCCGGGAGTTCGGCGCTACCGACATCGTCACCGAGCGCGGTGAGGAGGGTGTCGCGAGGATCAAGGAGATGACCGACGGGATCGGCGCCGACTCCGTCCTGGAGTGCGTCGGCACCGCCGAGGCCATGAGCCAGGCCCTGCACTCGGCCCGGCCCGGTGGCAACGTCGGCTTCGTCGGTGTACCCCATGAGGTCGCGATCGACGGGCAGGAGCTGTTCTTCTCCCACGTCGGCCTGCGCGGCGGCCCCGCCCCCGTACGTCGCTACCTGCCCGACCTCATCGACCGGGTCCTGACCGGCGCGATCGACCCGGGCAAGGTGTTCGACCTCACCCTGCCCCTGGACCAGGTCGCCGCGGGCTACAAGGCGATGGACGAGCGCCGCGCCATCAAGACCCTCCTCAAGCCCTGACCCACGCCCCTTACCCCCGCCACCCGTACAAGGAGCTTTCGTGCAGATCACCCGTAGCTCGATCGACACCGTCAAGGGCCCGGCCGACTGGTTCACCGGTGACGTGTACATCGACGCCGTCGCCGCCGCGCCCGAGCCGTCCCGGGTCACCGCCGCCCTGGTGCACTTCATGCCCGGCGCCCGCACCCACTGGCACCGCCACCCGCTCGGGCAGACCGTCTTCGTCACCGAGGGCGTCGGTCTGTGCCAGCGCCGCGGCGGACCGGTGGAGGTCATCCGGCCCGGTGACCGCGTCCTGTTCGAGGCCGACGAGGAGCACTGGCACGGCGCCGCACCGAACCGGCTGATGGTCCACCTGGCCATCAACGAGGGCGACGCCGACCACGCCGTCGTGCAGTGGCTGACCCCCGTCACCGACGAGGAATACACCGCCGCCCCGGCGACCAGCTGAACCCGCGCCATGCCGCCACGTCCCGGACCCGGGTACACGCGGGCGGCTCGTTCGCCCCATCAAGGAAGGCAGGACCGTGCTTCGCGCCCTTCTGCGTATCTGCAGCTGCCTCCCCCTGCTTGTCCTGGCCGTGACGGCCTGCAGCGATCACCCGTCGTCGGCGCCTTCCCCCTCTTCGCGTCAGCCGGCGTCGACGCACGAGACCTCCGCACCATCCGACAGGGCCAACTCCATGCGCATTCGCCTGACCATCGACGGCCACGAAACTCACGCCACCTTGAACGACAGCCCCGCCGCCCGCGACCTGGCGAGCTTGCTCCCGCTCACCGTGAAGCTGGAGGACTTCCACGGCACCGAGCGCATCGGCTACCCGCCGCGCAAGCTCACCACCGACGGGGCGCCCCCACCCTCCGCGGCCAAGGCGGGAGACCTCGCCTACTACGCGCCCTGGGGGAACCTGGCCCTCTTCTACCACGACGGCCCCGCCCCTTCCTCGGACCTGCTGATTCTCGGCCACCTCGACATCCCCGCCGAACAGCTGGCCCGGGCCGAGCGGATCACCCTCGCGCCCGCCGCGTGAACCACACCCCCGAGTACGGAAAGAGGCTTTTCTCATGCCCCACCCCGCCGCTTCCGCGTCGGGCAAGCTGCCTTTCGTCGTGTGGTGCTCGCCGCCGGCACCTTCCTGATGGGCACCACCGAGTTCGTGATCGCCGGGATCCTCCCGGACATCGCCCCCGACCTCGGCACCAGCGTCTCCCACGCCGGACTGCTGATCACCGCCTTCGCCGTCGGCATGATCGTCGGCGGACCGGCCATGGCCCTGGCCACCTTGCGCATGCCCCAGCGCCTGACCCTCGTTCTCGCTCTGGCGGTCTTCGCGGCCGGTCACGTCGTCGCGGCCCTCACCAGTTCCTTCACCGTCGTCCTGGCCGCCCGGTTCGTCACCGCCCTGGCCACCGGCGCGTTCTGGGCCGTCGGCTTCGTCATCGCCACCACCGCCGCCGGGCCGGCGAACGCAACCCGGGCCGTGAGCGTGATGATGGGCGGTCTGACCCTCGCCAACGTCGTCGGCGTCCCCGTCGGCTCGCTGGCCGGGCACATCACCGGCTGGCGCGCCCTGTTCTGGGCGCTGGCCATCCTGGCCGCGCTCGGCGCCATGGTGATCGGCCGGTTCATCCCCCGCATGGAGCAGCACGCCCGGATTTCCGTGCGCCGCGAAATTCGTGCGCTGCGGCAGGGCCGGCTGTGGCTGGCGCTGGCCGCCGCCGTCCTGATCATGGGCGGCGTCCTCGCGACCTACACGTACATCACCCCCCTCCTGACCGAGCGGGCCGGCATCCCGGCCAGTGCCGTGCCGCTGGTCCTGGTCGCCTTCGGCGCCGGCGCGCTGGGCGGCACCGCGATCGGCGGCCGGTTCGGCGACCGCCGACCGATGGCCACGACGATTCCGGCCGCCGCGGCGACCGCGCTGGCCCTGCTCGCCCTCATCCCGCTCTCCACGACTCCGGCGTCCGCCGTCGCCCTGATCTTCCTCATGGCGCTGGCCGGGTTCACGATCAACCCTGTCGTCACCGCCCTCGCCGTCCGCTTCGCCGGCGACGCCCCCACCCTGACCTCGGCACTGACCACGTCCGCCTACAACACCGGCATCGCCGCCGGCTCCGCGCTCGCCGGCCAAGCCCTCGCCTCCTCCCTCGGCGTCACCGGACCTGCCCTCGTCGGCGCGCTCTTCGCGGCCCTGACCCTGCTGCCGCTGACCGCCCTGGCCCCCTCCGCCAAACGCGGCACGACCCGCGTCGTCGCCCGGGGGGCCGTCGACACAGGGGCCCCAGCACCGCAAGACAGGGCTGAAGCGACGTCACTGCACTCCTGAACCACCACCTCCCCGCACGACCCGCAAGGAGTAACTCATGAACCCCACCTACAACTTCACCGGCCAGGTCGCCTTCATCACCGGCGCCAGCTCCGGCATGGGCCTGGCCACCGCCCGTGCCTTCGCCGCCTCCGGCGCTGCGGTCGCCCTCGCCGACGTCGACGAGGCCGCGGTGACCGACGTGGCGAAGAACCTCACCAACGCAGGTCACAAGGCCCTCGCCCTGGTCTGCGATGTCTCCGACGAGGACCAGGTCGCCGCCGCCGTCGACCGCACGGTCGACACCTTCGGCCGCCTCGACATGGCCTACAACAACGCCGGCATCCAGATCCCGCCGACCGACGCCGCCGACGAACCCCTCGACCAGTTCGAGAAGGTCCACGCCATCAACCTGCGCGGCGTCTGGGCCGCGATGAAGCATGAACTGCGCCACATGCGCGCACAAGGCAGCGGAGCCATCGTCAACTGCTCCTCCCTCGGAGGCCTGGTCGGCATCCCCGGACGGGCCTCCTACCACTCCTCCAAGCACGGCGTGATCGGCCTGACCACCAGCGCCGCCCTCGAATACGCCCCGCGCGGCATCCGCATCAACGCCATCTGCCCCGGCACCATCGACACCCCCATGGTCCGCGACATGATCGCCAAGGGAGAACTCGACCGCGCCGAAGCCGAAGGCACCCAGCCCATCGGCCGTCTGGGCACCGCCGAGGAGATGGCCCAGGCCGTCCTGTGGCTGTGCAGCCCGGGCGCCAGCTTCGTCGTCGGCGTCGCCCTCCCCGTCGACGGCGGTTACACCGCCCAGTAACCCAACGCCATACCCGGCCGCAGCCACCCGAGGCGTTCCACCTCCGCACGGCGGGCTCCCAACCCCGGCGTCACCGAGCTCGAACCCGGCGGCGCCTCCCGCAACCAAACCCTCGGGCCGCAGGACGCGATCGCGGACCGCGGGCTCTCGCAAACGGTCCTTTGCGCGAGCAAGATCAATTATGAGTCGCCGAACCCCCGTCAATCCCGGATTGGTTCTCAGAACACGTTCTCACTCAAAAGCGGAACGGACCCCCTTCTGAGACTTGCATTGTGCGAGAATCCGGGCCCGTGACGGATCCTCAGCAGCCCTCCGCAACCGATCGGTCGGACGCCGACGAGGTCGAACAGCACGTCTGTCCGAAGTGCGACGCGCAGCCCGGCTCACCGTGCCGCTCGCGCGGCGGCGCGGTTGCCTCCGCCTACCACACCCGCCGCTTCACCATGGTGCCCCGGCTGAAGAAGGCGCTGCGGGTGCCGACCCCGGCCGACCGCGGCCCGGGCCGGCCGTGGCGGCCCGGCACCCCGCCGCCGGCGCCTATCGACCCGGACCTGCCGAGCGCGGACATCCGCATCGGGTACGCGAGGTGCTCGACCCTCGGGCAGGAACTCGACTCCCAGCTCGACGCGCTCAGCAAGCACGGCATCCCCAGGGACAAGATCTTCAGCGAGAAGATCAGCACCCGGGTCCGCGTACGGCCGAGGTTCGAGGAGGCGCTGCGGACCGCGCGGGAGGTCAAGGCGCACGCCCCGCACTGCCGGGTCATCTTCACCGTGTACGAGATGAAGCGTCTCGGCCGCGACGCCGCCGAACTCACCGCGCTCGCCGACCACCTCACCGCCCACGGCCTGGTCCTGGAGATGCTCGCCGGGCCCCTGCCCGGCATCTACGACCCGACTGGCCCGGGGAAGCTGCTGTTCGCGTTCTTCGCCGCGATGGCGGAGACCGAGCGGGAGAACATCCGCGAGTCCACGCTCGAAGGGCTCGACACCGCGGCCCGCAAGGGCAAGCACGGCGGCCGGCCCCCGGTCATCACCGACGACATGCTCCACACCGTGCTCCGTCGCCGCGCAGGCGGCGAGTCCGTCGAGCAGATCCAGCCCGACCTGGTCATCCCCACCGGCAAGCGCAAGGGACAGAACCCCTCTGTCGCCAGCATCGAAGCCGTCGAGGCCGCCCACGCCGACTTCGCCGCCCTCCACGCCGGCGAAGTCCCCGGACCCCGCTCCACTGTCCCCGACCGAGCGTCACTCTGATTACAGAGAGCTACTTGTCACTTCGCCGTAGCTTCGGGAGAACAGGGCCTATCCGGTGCGGACCACCAGCGGAGGCGGCCCTGACCCATGCTTCGGATCGCGACAACGGAGGTCCTGAGGGTTCCCGCTGGGACCTGCCGGCGCTGGACCGCGACCAGCGGCGGATCATGCACGATGGCCGCGACGACCCGGCGGTCCAGGAGCCCGACCCCACCCCGTACCCGAGGACATCCCGCTGATGCCGGCGTTCGGCCGCGACGGACGGCTCGGCCACCAGGAGGCGGGATTCGGGCCGCCGTACTCGGTGGCCACCAGCCAACGCCCGGCCATCGCACGGGCGTTGACGGTGGAGCCAAGGGTCCTGATCCTGGACGAGGCGGTCGGGTGGCGCTCTTCGGAGTACCGGAGTACGGGTGACGGTTGGTTCAGCCGAGCGGGCGGCACAGCAGGGCGTCGGGGACGCCGCCGTGGTTCCACTTCCAGGTGTACGCAGCGCCGGCGAGGTACTCGTCGTCGGCGCACTGGCCCTTGTAGTGGCCCGGCGCCCAGTCGCTGCCGGTCGAGCCCCCGGTGGCGGGGCGGTTGTCGCCGCGGTCGAACCAGACCGTGCGGCCGGTGGTGGGCAGGGAGCCGGCTGCGGGGGCGCACAGGAGGGCCGTCATGGCGTTGCTGTGCACGCTGTAGCCGACCGCGAAGGTGTCATCGGGGCACTGGAGCTTGGTGTAGCCGCTCGCCCAGTCGCCGCGGGTGACGTACCGCTCGTCGGTGACGACGGTCCAGGTGCCGTGCCCCTTCGTCGGCTGGCCGGCGTCGGTGCACAGTCCTCGGCTGTCGCCGCGGCCGAGGCCGACCAGCCGCTGGCTGTCCGGACAGTTGCCTTTGCGGTTGCCCGGTGACCAGTCCGGCTTCGCCGGCATGGTGGCGGAGACGTTGTAGTCGGCGTGGTCGAGGTCGAGCATGTTCCAGCGGGGGGTGGGTGCGACAGGTCCGGTCTTGCCCGGGGCGGTGACCAGCCTGTTCCAGTCGTCGGCGCGCCAGTCGCCGCCGTCCTGGATGCCGTGGCGGACGCCGCTCGCGCCGTACCCGAGCAGGGCCCAGTTGTCCATCTGATTGCCGTCGGCGTCGAGCCAGCCGACGAGGGGCCAGATCGCGAAGTCGGTGTCGTTGGCGACGAGGATGTCGGTGAAGCGGTGGAGCCAGGTCTGCTCCTTGGCGTCGGTCGAGCCGCGGCCGGCTGCGCCGAACTCGCTGATCCAGACCGGGGCGGTGAAGTGCTGTCCGTCCCTGGTGACGAAGAGGGCCTCGGAGCCGACCACCTGGGCGAGCTGCTCGGCGGTGAAGTCCTCGTAGCGGGGGTCGCCGGTGGCTCCGGGGCCGCTGGAGGCCCCGGTGTTGGCGGGACCGGTGTAGCCGTAGAAGTGCGCGGCGTACACGAGCTTGTCCGACCGGATCAGGGTGTGGGAGAGGGTGGCCACCGGCTTCAGGCCGGGCCGGCCGTGCGGCAGCCCGTCCAAGGGGATCCCGTACCAGTTGATGCCCTCCATGATGATGAGCATGTCGGGGGCGGCCTCGAGGATCCGGTTTCCGGCCTCTTCGTACGCGGCGTACAGGTCGTGCTCGTTGTACCAGCCCCAGTTGGGGTCGTCCCAGGTGTCGCGGCGGACCTCGTTGCGCAGGTCGGCACCCACGACCCGTTTGTTGGTCTTGTAGCGGTTCACCATGAGCAGCCAGTCGTCCACCCACTGCCGCGTGGTCTGGCCGCTGTTCCAGCGCTCGTTGCCGTCGAGGCCGCAGCAGAAGCGGGCGGTGGTGGTGTGGTTGTTGAGGATCACCGCGAAGCCGTCGGCTGTGAGCGCCGTGACGACCGCGTCGAGGACCTGCAGCGGGGTCTTCCCCTTCAGCCGCGGGTTCGCCTTGACGGCGGCGTCGGGGACCGGGGCGGTGTCGTGGATCAGCGCGTTGGAGTACGGCAGCCGGACGCTGTTGAGACCGAGGCTGTGGAAGTCGGCCAGGATCGTTGACATGGGTGCGCGGTCCAGGCCGAGGGGCATGCTGTACCCGGGTTCGGCGTGGGCGTGGTTGGCGGGATCGTTGATGTCTCCGCTGCCGGTCCAGGTTCCCTGGGCGCCCTCCCAGTTGCCCGACGTCAATTTGAAACGGTTGCCGTCGGCGTCCACGATCCAGCGGCCCCGGGTGCTGAGCGGCCCGGACCATGAGGCGGAGAGCTGCGCGCCGGTGAGGGGGGTGGGCGGTGCCACCGCCTCTGCCGCGGCGGGCCGGAGGGGTGGAGCGGTGGCGGCGGCGCTCGGGGCGCCGAGGAGCAGTGCGGACAACGTGGCCAGGGCCGCGGTCGCGCGTTGGAACAGCGTGTGAGGTAACACAGGAGGCTCCTTCCGGAAGGAGTGCGTGTACCTGCTCCGGGGTGCGGGGTGCGGGGTGCGGGGCGTCGTGGGGGTGGTGAATCAGCCCTTGAGGCCGCCGGTGGCGATCCCCTCGACGATGTAGCGCTGGGCGATGAGGAACATGACGACCGAGGGCGTGCTTCGGCAGGGCAGGTGCCCCACAAGGTGTCGACGCCTCCTATGGAACCGACGACGCACGTCGGCACGAAGGTGACCGGACGCACGTCGGCACGAAGGTGACCGAGCCGGGCGGCCGTCGAGGAGAGCCCCGCTCGCTGTGCCAGTGCCACTCTGCTGAGATCCCTCCGGGAGGAGCGGGGTGAGGATCGCGGTCTCGGTGGGCGTGCTGACCAGTGGCGGGGAATGATGTCGAAGCACCGGTGCAAGGTAGAGCAAATGAATAACTTCTTCCAGTGTTCGTGGGGGAGTTGAGGACGTCCCGTCTTTCGCGCAGGCCCACCTCCTTGCCTGTCCCGGGGCCTCGGATCGGGGCGTCGATCGTGCTCACCCCGCTGCCTGGACGCACCCCTGTTCCTCTCTGCACGTCAGGAGATCCGTCCGTGGTCGCCACGCTCCCGCTCGTCACCTCCGGTCCCGGTCCCGGCCTCGCGGCGAACGACCTGTCCGAAGAGATCGACTCGTGGCGGGAACGTCACCGCCGTAGTCGTCGTCTTCCTATCCGGTGGAACCGACGATCACCGCGATATTCCTCCGACCCCGCCAAGTACCACTCCGACACCGCTCTCGCCGACGAGCTTGCGACCCTCGCCCGGCCCGTCCGAGCCGGCGGATGTCCTGTCGCCCGAGCACTGACCGTGAGGACCCCGCCATGGCCCTACTCGTCCTGTCCCTCCTCCTCGTCGCCGTCATCGGCGGCTGCGGGTGCGTCTGGTGGACTTCCCGGGGTGGCGGCCCCCGCTGGGTGCAGGCACTGGCCCTGGTGACGCTGACGGTCGGGGAGTTCCTCCGCTTCAGCGCGGCGCGTACCAGGCGCCGTTCGGTTCAGGGCTCCTCCGACTCGGGAGACGCGGACTCCTGATTTTCCTGTACCCGCGGCGTGCCCGCTCCGGCGTGGCGGTCCTGGCCTGCGCCGCGAGCCATGGCCAGGGCCAGGGTCGCGCCCGCTGCGAGGGCCGCCACGTGCGGGAGAGCTGCCGCGGCGAGGTCTTCCGGTAGGGCCGGTAGGGGCACGTCGGCAGGGCGGGGGAGCATCAAGGAGAGGGTGAAGACCAGTTTCCAGCCGGGCCGAGGTGCCCGACGGGCGTGCCCGGTTCACACGCTCACGCTCAGGTGACGGGCCCGGAGTCCGGGCCGCTGGGGCCACAGCGTGGGGCCAGGAGTTCCGGCCATCGGCCGGACCTCGAGCGGGACAGCGCCGGCTCAGGCGCTGACCGCAGCGGTCCGCGGAACCCATACGCCGAGGCGGGCTGCGGCGTCCTGCGCCATCCGGCGCACCACTTCGCCGGCGGGCAGGATCTCCCGGATCAGCCCCACGCCCTCGCCGACGATCATGTTCGCGACGTCGTAGTCCTGCTGTGAGACGGCGTCCTTGAATGCGGCGGCGGCCTCGGCGAGATGGGTGGCGAGGTCCGCCTCCCGCCCGTGCCAGCGGTCGATGAACCGGTTGCGCAACACGCGACCGTTTTACTCGACGGGCCAGTCGTAACTGCGCACGATGTCGTAGACGCTGGTTCGGATGGTTTCGTCACCATCGGCGGCCACCGCCCGGGCGTGGGCGCGAGCCGAGACCACGGCCTCCTCCGTCGCCCAGAAGCGGGTGCCGACGAGGACACCGTCCGCGCCGAGGGCGAGCGCGCCGGCGAGCCCGCGACCGTCCGCCACCCCACCCGCGCCCAGCAGGAGCGTGTCCGGGGAGCGGGCGGCGATCAGGTCCGCGACATCGGGTATGAGGGTGAACGTCGACCGTGTCCCGACTCCGTGCCCGCCGGCCTCTCCACCCTGCGCGACGACGACGTCCGCTCCGGCGTCGAGGGCCTGGCGTGCCTGGTCGAGCGTGTGGACCTGACACAGCAGCGGTACAGTCGCGGCGCGGATCCGGCCGGCGAACGGGGCCGGGTCGCCGAAGGACAGCATGACCGCGGCGGGCCGGTGCTCCAGGGCGATGTCGAGCAGCTCGGGGCGCCGGGCCAGGCTCCAGGTGATGAAGCCGCACCCCACCCGGGTGCCGGCCGCGGCGGCGAACTCCCGCTTCAGCCACTCTCCGTCGCCGTAGCCACCGCCGATCAGGCCCAGTCCGCCCGCGGTGGTCACCGCGGTGGCGAGCCGGGCCCCGGAGACGAGGTCCATGGGGGCGAGCACGACGGGGTGCTCGATTCCGAAGGCGTGGGTAAGGCGCGTTGTCAGCAAGGCGAAGTCCCCTTCGTCCAGGCATCCGCCCCTCAGCGCGGGGGCGGTGCGGCGTTAAGGGGACAGTAGGTTCGACGGGGCTTCAGATCCAACGATTGCCGGCGATGGCAGCCATCACCGACAGAGAGATGCTCCTCACCCAGGGAGTTGTGATCATTGCGGTGCGGCGGCGTCCAGGAGGCGTCGGATCAGCGTCGGCTGAGCGTCGGGGAAGTGGACGAGGCTCACCGGACTCGGCGGTGCGCTGGTCAGCGGAACGAAGCGCACGGCGGGGTGCTGGGTGCGGCGCTGAGCGACCTCGGGGACGATGCCGATGCCGCGGTTGGCGGCCACCGTCTCCAGCCATTCGTCGTAGTTGGCCGTTTCGATGATCTGGGCCGGGCGCTCGTCCGCCGGCCACGACCAGGGGCCGGTCGTCCCGCTGACCGTGTTGACGACCAGGGTCCAGTGCTGGACGTCCCTCCAGTCCAGATGGCCGAAACGGGTCAGATCGGAGTGTTCGGAGCATACGGCGATGCGCGGCTCGTCGAACAGGTGCACCGTGCGCGCTCCTCGTGGCGCCTCGACGTCGCCACGTATCACCGCGATGTCGAGCGCTCGCCGGCATAGCGCCTGGAGGGGATCGTCGGTCCGGGTCAGGGCGACCGTCGCTCCGGTGGTCTCCTCGAACCGGCTGACGGTCTGCTGGGCCCAGGGGTCGGGCAGCAGCCAACTGAATCCGAGCCGCAGGGTGACGCGGTGGCTCACGACGGCGAGTGCCTGGTCGAGTGTCGCGAGCACCCGCTCGGCGTGTACGAGGAACTCCGCGCCGGTGCCGGTCAGCTCGACATGCCGGGAGGACCGGTCGAGCAGGCGGACACTCAGCTTGCCCTCCAGCTGCGCGATCGTACGACTCAGCGCCGGCTGCGTGATCAGCAGTTCCTCGGCGGCACGGGAGAACGAGCGATGGCGGGCCACGGACGCGAAGGCCCGCAGGTGCCGCAGTTCGACGTCCATACTCCTGGCGCCCCTTCCCGGCATCTATGCCTGCTGTGCATAGAGGCAGCTTAACCGGCATTTCACAGGCGTACACGCGCTGCCTAGCGTGAACGGCGGCCACAGGAAAGCCACCAGGAAGGTGTCCAGAACCGTGCAGTCATCAACCCCGCCCCGCCCCCGGACACGATCTCCTTGGACGATCGTCGCGCAGGCGGCGGCAGCCCTCGCCGTGGGACAGGGGATCGGCAGGTTCGTCTACACCCCCATCCTTCCCCTCATGCACACTCAGGCCGGACTCTCCTCGGCACAAGGGGCCAACCTGGCGACGGCGAACTTCATCGGCTACCTCGCAGGTGCCCTGGCCGGGATCGCCGTACCCGCCGTCATACGATCGGCCGCGGCTCTGCGTGGCTCCTTCGTCGTGCTGGTGGCGACGCTGGCGCTCATGCCGGTCACCCACGAGGGCACCGTCTGGTTCCTGCTGCGCCTTGTGGCCGGTGCCACCAGCGCGCTGACCTTCGTCATCGCCGTCAGCGCGATGCTCTCCGGCCTTCGCGCGCACGCCCACCACCTGGTCGGCTGGGCCTTCGGCGGGGTCGGTGCCGGAATCGCCCTGTCCGGCCTGCTGGTCGTCGCCGTGCAGGCCGCGTCCACCTGGCAGGCGGCCTGGTGGACCTGCGCCGCCCTCGCCGCCCTCCTCGCCGCGGTCGCCTGGCCCCTGGCCCCACAACCGGAACCCAGGGCTGCCGAGACGGCCGGGCAGACCGAACGGCCCCGTACCCACCGCTGGTTCCTCGCGCTGCTCGCCAGCTACACCTTCGAGGGCATCGGCTACATCATCGCCGGCACCTTCCTCGTCGCCGCGATCCAGCAGGGCGTCAAGGGCTGGCTCGGCTCCGGGGCCTGGATCGTGGTCGGCCTCGCCGCACTTCCCTCGTGCGCCCTGTGGACCCGGCTGGCCCGCCGCTGGTCCAGGCCGGCCCTGCTGCTCACCTCGCTGACCATCCAGGCCGTCGGCATCGCCCTGCCGGCCCTGCTCGGCGGTGCCGCGCCCGCTCTCGTGTCCGCCGTGCTGTTCGGCGCCACCTTCATGGGCGTCAGCACGATCGCCCTGTCCATCGGCGCCCACCTTCAGGTGCCGCGGGCCGTTGCCCTGCTGACGGCCGGATACAGCATCGGCCAGATCCTCGGCCCGCTGCTCGCCGCCCCACTGCTGACTCACGGCTACCACCAGGCGCTCCTGCTGGGCAGCGCGCTGGTCGTCGCCGCCGCGGTCGCGGCCGCCGCCGTCTGCGTCCGCTTCCCGCACCACCTCGGCCCCGTGAGCTCGGCGGCCTGACGCCCCCTACCCTTCTCAAGGAGGTGCCGTGAGCACACTGCTGTCCGGCCTCGGAGCAGACCTTCCCCTCATCGCCGCGCCGATGGCCGGCGGACCGAGCACCCCCGCGCTGGTGACCGCCGCCGCCCGGGCCGGCGGCCTGGGCTTCCTGGCCGGCGGGTACAAGACCGCACAGGCACTCGCCGGGCAGATCCACACCACCCGCGCGGAAGGCGTCGCATTCGGCGTCAACCTGTTCGTCCCGAACCCGGTCCGCATCTCCCGGGAGGCATACCGGCGGTACGCGCGGGAGATGCAGACGGAGGCCGACCGCTACCAGGTCCGGCTGCCCGAAGAGCCGATCGAGGACGACGACCACTGGACGGACAAGATCGACCTGCTCACCTCCTCTCCCGTCCCGTGGGTGTCCTTCACCTTCGGCATCCCGGACCGTGCGGTCGTCAGCGCCCTGCGCAGGGCCGGGAGCACCGTGCTGCAGAGCGTCACCTCGGCAGACGAGGCACGTCGAGCGGCGGACGCCGGTGTCGACGCGCTCATCGTGCAGGCACCGGCCGCCGGCGGGCACTCGGCCACCCTCACCCCCGCACGGCCGCTCGCACCGGTCCGGCTGCCCGACCTCATCACCGCGGTGCGCCGCGCCGTCGCCCTGCCCCTCATCGCCGCCGGGGGAATCACCACCGCCGCCGATGTGGCGGACGCGCTGGGCGCGGGCGCGGAAGCCGCCATGGCCGGCACCGTCCTGCTGCGCACCCACGAGAGCGGGGCGTCGGCACCGCACAAGGCGGCCCTGGTCGACCCGGCCTTCGACACCACCGTCGTCACCCGGGCCTTCACCGGGCGACCCGCCCGCGCCCTGCGTAACCAGTTCACCGACCGGTACGACCCGATCGCCCCGGCCGGTTACCCCGCTCTCCACCACCTCACAGGCCCCCTCCGCAGGGCCGCCACCGCGGCCGCCGACACTCGGCTGATCCACCTGTGGGCCGGAACCGGTCACCGGCAGTCGAGAGCGGAACCCGTGACTGACACCCTCGAGCGACTCGCCCGCGGGTTGTGAGGCGCCGGGCGCCGTGGCGCCGCCACCGTGACCAGGGCCGGCGCCGGTACGCCCAGCAACAGCGTCACCCCGATGCGGCGGCCGATGTCATCGCCCACCGGCACTCCGGTCGTCAGGGAGTGCCGGTGGCCGTCGGTGAGCAGATTGCCGAGCCAGTGCCCGAAGCGGGCCCGGGCCGGTTCGTCCCGCCCCAGCCGGCCGCCAGTTTTCGGTGAACGCGCAGGTCGTCGTGGACGCGGAGACACGGCTGGTGGTGGCCGCGGCTCGCCCGGTGGAGCGTGTGGCGCCCCGGCTCCGGCCGGTCGTCCGGGTCAGGACGCGGGCAGCTCACCGCGGACCATGCGGGCCGCGGCGACCAGGTTCGCCAATGAGGAGCGGGTCTCCGGCCAGCCGCGGGTCTTCAGACCGCAGTCGGGGTTGACCCACAGCCGCTCGGCGGGGATGGCCTTCAGCCCCGTCCGCAGCAGTTCGGCCGCCTCCTCCGCGCTGGGCACGCGCGGGGAGTGGATGTCGTACACCCCGGGCCCGGCCTCGCGCGGATAGCCGTGGGCGGCGAGTTCGCGGGCCACCTGCATACGGGAGCGGGCGGCCTCCAGGCTGATCACATCGGCGTCGAGGTCGTCGATGGCCTGGACGATGTCGCCGAACTCGGCGTAGCACATATGGGTGTGGATCGCGCGTAGGCCGTCCAGCGCACCGTCATCGGCTCGGGGCGCGCGATGTCACCGGCCAGGATCGGCGGGCGGGCGTAACGGGTGCCGTAGGACTGGACCCAGCCGTGCTGGGTGGCCAGATAGCCGGTGAGCCGCTCGGCGAAGTACTGGACCATGTCGTTGCGCTCGGCCTCGCCGTGCACCAGCACATCCAGGCCGGTCTTCTCCTGGAAGGAGATCACCTCCTGGATCTCGGCCCTGATGCGCTCCTCGTACCCGGCCGTGTCGATCCGGCCCCCGCGCAGGTCGGCGCGGGCGGTGCGCAGTTCGGCGGTCTGCGGGAAGGAGCCGATGGTGGTGGTCGGCAGCAGGGGCAGGCGGAGGTGGGCGCGCTGGACCGCGGTGCGCTCGGAGTACGGCTGGGAGCGGCGGGCGTCGGCCTCGGTGACCGCGGCGGCGCGGGCGCGGACGGCCGGGTCGCGGGTGATGGGGGAGCCCGCGCGGGAGGCGAGGTCGGCCCGGTTCGCGGCCAGCTCGGCGATGATCGCGCCGGTGCCGTGGGCCAGGCCCTTGGCGAGGGTGGCGATCTCCGCGGTCTTCTGGCGGGCGAAGGCCAGCCAGCGCAGGATCTGCGGTTCGATGTCCCGCTCGGCCGTCGTGTCGAGGGGGACGTGCAGCAGCGAGCAGGAGGCGGCCACATCGACCCGGTGGGCCAGGCCCAGCAGGGTGCCGAGCGTGGCCAGGGACTTCTCCAGGTCGTTGACCCAGATGTTGCGGCCGTTGACCACCCCGGCGACCAGCCGCTTGCGGGGCAGCCCGCCGACGGCGGCCAGGTCCTCGAGGTTGCCGACCGCCGCCTCGGTGAAGTCCAGGGCGAGTCCCTCCACGGGGGCCTTGGCCAGCACCGGCAGCGCCTCACCGAGGCGGTCGAAGTACGAGGCGACCAGCAGTTTCGGGCGGTCGGTCAGGGCGCCCAGCTCGCGGTAGGCGCGGCCGGCCGCGTTCAGCTCGGCGGCGGTGCGGTCCTGGACCAGCGCCGGCTCGTCGAGCTGCACCCACTCGGCGCCGGCCGCCCGCAGACCGGCCAGGACCTCGGCGTACACCGGAAGCAGCCGGTCCAGGAGGGTGAGCGGCTCGAAGTCGGCGGGCACGCCGGGCGCGGGCTTGGCGAGCAGGAGGTAGGTGACGGGGCCGACGAGAACCGGGCGCGCGGTCAGCCCGAGGGCGGTGGCCTCCTCGAACTCGGCGACCTGCTTGGCGGAGTCGGCCGCGAACACCGTGTCCGGATCCAGCTCCGGGACCAGATAGTGGTAGTTGGTGTCGAACCACTTGGTCATCTCCAGCGGCGCCACGTCCTGTGTGCCCCGCGCCATGGAGAAGTAGCCGTCCAGAGCATCGGCCGCGAAGGTGTCGCGGTGCCGCTCGGGGATCGCGCCGACCATGACGCTGGTGTCGAGGACGTGGTCGTAGTACGAGAAGTCCCCCGTCGGCACCTCGTGGATACCGGCGTCGGCAAGCTGCTGCCAGGTGTTCCGGCGGAGTTCGGCGGCGCCGGCGCGGAGGGCGTCGGCGGTGACGCGGCCCTTCCAGTAGCCCTCGATCGCCTTCTTCAGTTCCCGGTTCGGGCCCTGGCGGGGGTAGCCGTACACGGTGGCCCGTGCTGCCGCGGTTGCGGACTTCGCTGTCACGGAGATCTCCTTCGCGAGATGAATCCCTGAGATCCCGGCGACGGGAAGAGAGCGCGAAGGGTGACGGAACCGGGCGGAAACGACACCGCGCGGCACAGCACGGTGGTTCACCTGGTGTGTTCGCCGACCCGCCCTCGAGGTCACCGGGATGTCCGCGCACGGGTGGTCCGTACGCGGGCAGATGGCAGGTCTTCGGACTCACAGGCGCGTCCTCCTCCGGAGGACACCTACTGGCCGTCGCTTCCCAGGCCCTCTCACCGGGCCCAGTGCATATGACGGCGGTCGTTCCCGCTCACCGCTGCGGGGCAGTCCCGGATTCCCACCGGGTTCCCTCTTACGACGCTCCCGTCTGGCGGACGGGGCGAACCAGCTGCAACGAGCAGTCTAGGGGCTGTCGCTCCAGGAGACATGAGGGCGTCCGACATCCGGAAGAGCGATCCACGTCACGAGTCCGGACGGTGCGGGTCGGGGAGCGCCGCGCACACGCTCCCCGCTACCTCTCCGTCTCGCCCGCCGTACGGGACCTCACTCCGGCGGCGGAGCGGGCCCCTCAGCTCGCGTCGGGCCTGGCCAGCAGCGCTATGTGGAACCCCCGACCGTGGCGCCTCTCCGACGCCCTGGCCATCGGCTCTCCCGACCCGCTGGTCATCACCGGTGGGCACGCCTTCCAGGCCCACGGCCTGGTCGGCTGGCCCGGCCAGGACCTCGATGTCGCCACGGAGGACCCCGCACCCGTGGCGGAGATCACCCGCACTCTGACCGCCGGGCTGGCCGAACGCGGCCGGCAGGTGAACGAGGCGGGTGTGGCCTCGCTCACGGAGACTGGCACCACGCCGCCCAGCGCCACCTGCTCAACCGCTTCCTCGGCCAGCTCCGTCACTGCCTTCAGAACCGGCAGCCATTCGACGAGCGACTCGCCTTCGCATCACCCCTCCGAGCGCCTGCATGACCCGCAAACCCGCCCGGCTTCGTCAACAGCGCTCCGACAGCTCCGAGCTGTCGAGCGTGGGCTCAACCGGAAGGCGGTACCGGGGACCGCAGGCCGAGCCACTGATCGGCGTCCCAGGCCCGGAACCGCTCCACCTCGGCGAAGCCCAGCTTCGCCGCGAGGCGCATCGAGCCGACATTGGCGGTCTGGGTGGCGAGCACCACGGGCTCACCGGGAAGGACGCCTTCGAACCAGTCCAGTGCCGCCGCGCACGCCTCGGCGGCATAACCATACCCCCACGCCCGTGGCAGGAACAGGTAGCCGAGATCGACTTTCCCCACGGCAGCCGGACGGTGGTGCTCCGTCGCTCTCCTGAGCAGGATCTGGCCGATCATCGCCCCGTCCAGATCAACGACGAAACTCCCGGGCCACCGCTCGGGCACCTCGGGCATCTCGCGCTCAAGCTCGTCACGCGGGCGGGGGCCGCCGAGGTAGGTGTGCACCTCTGGCGACGCCAGCAGCTCGATGAACGCCGCACGGTCCCGGGCCTGGGGCTCACGCAGCACGAGCCTCTCGGTCCTGATCGGTGCAGGCGGCCACGCAACGGGTCCGAGATCGTTCATGTCGGCCAGCCAATCAACAGACTCAGCAGCGATCAAGACTCGTGGGCTCTCTTGACTTATCAGCCCCCTTGAGATGTCCAACGGGCGGCCGGTGCAGACACCGGCCCTCCTCCACCGCCGCAGCAATCTCATCCAGCCAGTCCACCAGCGGCCAACCACCCCGCCCCAACGGATAGAGATCGTCTCCACCGTGCCCTCGACGCTCTTCGGCGTCGCCGTCGTGGTGCCGGCCAGGACCGCGCGGGCGGGGTTCTCCGCGTCGATGGGGTCGGACTTGCCGCGATCCGAAAGCTGCTGATCAGCGCGCTGGCCGCAACGGGCTTGAGCAACGCCGACGGCGAAGCACTCACTGTCTCGCCCCACGGCTTGGGGTGCCGGTAAGAACGCTGTCACCAGCCGCAAACGGCGGTGATCTTGCGTGGGTGCCACCCGTGTGGGTGAGTCCGGGGTCGTATAGCTGCGCGGGGTGAGGCCCCGAGAGGACGATCGACAACCGTGGCGCGTACCCCTTTGGACCTGGACGACCTGGTCGAGCACTGGACTCTGTTGAAGGATGAGCAGGGGCTCGTGTCCGGCAAGCGCGGTGCGACGAGACTGGGCTTTGCCGTGCTGCTGAAGTTCTACACGCAGTACGGCCGGTTTCCCCGGGGCCGGTTCGAGTTGTCGGGCGAGGCGGTGGAGTTCGTCGCCCGGCAGGTACAGGTACCCGCCTCTGAGCTGGACGCGTACGAGTGGAGCGGCCGGACGGTCGAGTACCACCGCGCGCAGATCCGCGGGCACCTGGGCTTCCGGGAATGCAGCGTCGCGGACGCGGACAAGCTGACGGGCTGGCTCGCCGAGCACGTCGCGTGCAAGGAGCGGCGGCCGGAGCAGGTACGGGTGGAACTGCTGGCCCGCTGCCGCACGGAGAGCATCGAGCCGCCGACTCCGGGGCGGTGCGACCGGATCGTGGGCGCCGCGCTGCGAGTGGCCGAGGAGACGCTGACGGCAAGGATCTCGGCGCGACTCACGGTCGAGAGCACGGAGCGGATCATCGCCCTGGTCGTCGGTGCCGACCAGGAGGACGACGCCGCACCCGGTGAGGGCGAGGACGGCCCGCCGGTCCTGGGGAAGATCAAGGAGGCTCCGGGCAATGTGAGCCTGGAGACGATGCTCACCGAGATCGACAAGCTGCTCGCGGTGAGGGCGGTCGGGCTGCCGGCGGACCTGTTCGCCGACGTCGCGCCGAAGGTGGTGGCCGGGTGGCGGGCGAGGGCCGCGGTGGAATCGCCCTCACACCTGCGCACGCACCCGCTGCCGCTGCGGGTGACGCTGCTGGCCGCGCTGCTGCACGAGCGGGAGCGGGAGATCACGGACACGCTGGTGGAGCTGCTGATCTCCACGGTGCACCGGATCGGGGCGCGGGCGGAGAAGAAGGTCACCGAGCAGCTGGTCAACGCGTTCAAGAAGGTGTCGGGCAAGGAGAACATCCTCTTCAAGCTCGCCGAGGCGTCGATCGGCGAGCCGGAGGGCACGGTCCGCGAGGTCGTCTACCCGGCCGTGTCCGGCGGTGAACAGACGCTGCGGGAGCTGGTGCACGAGTTCAAGACCCGTGGCCCGGTCTACCGGCGCACGGTGCAGACGACGTTGAAGGCGTCGTACACCAACCACTACCGGCGCGGGCTGATCAAGCTGCTGGACGTGCTGGAGTTCCGCTCGTCCAACCACACCCACCGGCCGGTGATCGAGGCGCTGGCGCTGGTGGCCCGGTACGCGGCGGCGGGCAACACCACGTACTACCCGCTGGCTGAGACCGTGTCGGTGCACAAGGCGATGGGCGGGGACTGGGCCGAGGTCGTCCACCGCACCGACAAGCGCGGCCGGCGCCGGGTGGTGCGCATGGTCTACGAGGTCGTCGCCTTCCAGGCCCTGCGCGACCAGCTCAAGTGCAAGGAGATCTGGGTGGTCGGCGCCGACAAGTGGCGCAACCCCGACGAGGACCTGCCCCAGGACTTCGCCGAGCGGCGCGAGGAGAACTACCGCGAGCTGCGCAAACCGCTGGACCCTGTCGTCTTCGTCGACGAGCTGCGCGAGCAGATGACCACCGAACTGGGCCTGCTGAACGACCGGATGCCGCGCTTGAGCTGGCTGGACATCGCCGAGCGGAAATCCGGGGCGATCCGGCTGACCCCGGCCGAGGCCCAGCCCGAGCCGAAGAACCTGCGCAGGATCAAGGCCGAGGTACAGCGCAGGTGGGGCGTTGTGCCGCTCATCGACATGCTGAAAGAGGCCGTCCTGCGCACGGGCTGCCTGGACGCGGTCACCTCGGTCTCCGGCGGCGGCTCCCTCTCGGCGGAGGTCCTGGCCGAGCGCCTGCTCCTGGTGATCTACGCCTACGGTACGAACACCGGGATCAAGGCCGTTGCCTCCGGCGGCCACGGCCACACCGAGGACGAACTGCGCTACGTGCGCCGCCGGTATCTCACCCCGGAGACGGCCCGGCAGATCGCCATCGAGATAGCGGACGCCACCTTCGCCGCCCGCAGTACCGACTTGTGGGGCCAGGGCTCGACCGCGGTCGCCTCCGACTCCACGCATGTGCGGGCCTACGACCAGAACCTGTTCACCGAGTGGCACTCGCGCTACGGCGGCCGTGGGGTGCTCATCTACTGGCACGTGGAGAAAAAGTCCCTGGCCATCCACTCCCAGCTCATCAACTGCACCGCCTCCGAGGTCGCCGCGATGGTCGAGGGCGCCATGCGGCACGGCACCACCATGGAGGTGGAGGCCAACTACACAGACAGCCATGGCCAGTCGGAAATCGGCTTCGGCATCACCCGGCTGCTGAACTTCGACCTGCTGCCGCGCATCAAGCGGATCAACAAGGTCAAGCTGTACCGGCCGGCGGCCGGTGACCCGGACGCTTATCCCCGGCTGACCCCGGCGCTGACCCGTCCGATCCGCTGGGAGCTCATCGCCCAGCAGTACGACCAGATGATCAAGTACGCGACCGCGATCCGGACCCGTACCGCGTCCACCGAGGCGATCCTGCGCCGCTTCACCCGCAACGCCTCCCACCCCACCTACGCGGCCATTCTGGAGGTCGGCCGTGCTCAGAAGACCATCTTCGTTGCCCGCTACCTGCGGCTGCGCGACCTTCAGCGGGAGATCGAGGAGGGCCTGAACGTCATGGAGTCCTCCAACGGCGCCAACTCCGTGATCGCCTACGGCAAGGGCGGAGAGATCGCCTCGAATCGGCGCGACGAGCAGGAGATGTTCGTCCTGTGCCTGCGCATCCTCCAGTCAGCCCTGGTCTACGTGAACACCCTGATGCTCCAGGACGTCCTCGGCGAACCGGAGTGGGCGGCCCTCCTCACCCCCGCCGACCGACGCGGCCTGACCCCACTGTTCTGGTCCCACGTCCGGCCGTACGGTGAGGTGAACCTCGACATGGACACCCGCCTCAACCTCGCCGTGTCGACGCTTCCGCACCCTCGGGCCGCAGACGGTCGGGCCGCGCGATCCACCGCGGAGAACGCATGAACCTGCGCCGGTGCAGCACGGCGGGCGGACCGCGCCGACATCACGCAGGCGTGACACCGGCACACGGCTGCCAGGTCCCGCGCGTCTGGACCCACCGCTCCCCGCCTGGTGGCGTCGCCCACGGCTCCGGACCCCTTTTCCGTCCACGTGATCGAGAGCCGTGCCACGTCGTTTCCGCCGGAATCACGGTGGAGTCCGCCGATCTTGCTGGTTAGTGTCGTGGGATGAGTACTCGCACTTTCCGTATCACGGTCCGCGGCGTCTTCGACGGACTCAGCGCCGATCAACGAACCGAACTCCTGGACCGCGCCGCAGAGCACGACGTCCTGCGCGCGGCCTTCACACCCGAGGGCCACCTCAGTTACGACCTGACAGCGCGATCCGCCTTCACCTTCCGATTCCTGGATTCCGGGGAGGAAGAGGAGGACATCCTGGAGGCATCCGAACGTGCTGAAGAGGCGGCGAAGGTGTGGCTGACCGAGCGCGGCTACGGCTACAAGAACCTGCGCTCTCAGGCCGAGGACCTCTCCCAGGCACCGCTGGGCAAACGGCAGCGCCGCGCTGCAGCCCAGAAGAACCTCTGATCCTTCAGCCGCGCCTCCATCGCCGTGGCGTCGAGCGTTTCTCGCCACGCCAACCCGGCGCACACAGGCGCTCGCCCCGCTGAGCATTGCAGCGGGCAGACGGCGCTCAGCTCCACGCTCCCGCTCGCGGGATCCCGGTGTCCCAGGCTCGTGCCCAAGGGCTCCGTACAGCCATCAACTAAACCAATCCTTGACTACTCAAGCATCTGCTAAGCTTGAGCAGTCAAGGAGGTGGCAATGAGTGATGCGCTGGACGCGTCCCTGCGTCTCGTGAGGGCCCAGACGGCCCTGGTGAAGCGGTTCGACGCGAGCTTGGGAGGACTTCACGGTGTGAGCCTGGCCGACTTCACGATGCTGCTGCGTCTGGGGCAGGCGCCCGGCGGCCGGATGCGCAGGGTGGACCTGGCCGAGGCGCTGGGGCTGACGGCCTCCGGGGTGACCCGGGGGCTGGCGCCGCTGGAGCGGATCGGGCTGGTGACGCGCGAGACGGACGCCCGGGACGGCCGGGTGGCCTACGCGGCACTGACCGACACCGGCCGCGCACGCCTGACAGACATACTCGCCACAGCCGAGCAGATCGCCGCCGAGATCTTCGCCGCGCCCCCGTGGAGCAAGGAGGACGTCGGTCAGTTCTCGGCCCTGCTGACCCGCCTCGGCGGCACCGGCCTCCCCGGGCACACCCCCGCCCCATAACCCCGCACGTCTTCCGACGGATGCCTCATCCGCACCCTGGAGCACCCACATGAATCCAACCCCTACCCCCGCGCCGCCGGTCACCCCGGCCGCTGCCACGGCCCACGCCCCGACAGCTATCCGCACGGAGGGACTGCGCAAGGTCTATCGGCGCGCGCAGGACGGCCTTGTCGCCGTAGACGGCCTGGACCTGACGGTCCACCAGGGCGAGTTTTTCGGCCTGCTCGGCACCAACGGCGCCGGCAAGTCCACCACCATCGGCATGCTCACCACCCTGGTCGTGCCGAGCGCCGGAAGGGCATGGGTCGCCGGGCGCGAGGTGCGTGCCGACCCGGTCGGCGTGAAGTCCCGCATCGGTGTGGTCTCCCAGGGCAACACCCTGGACCGCGCGCTCAGCGTGGCGGACAACCTCGCCTTCCGCGGCCGCTACTTCGGTATGCCCGCTGCCGCTGCCCGCCACCGCGCGCTGGAACTGCTGGAGCAGTTCGGCCTCGCCGACAAGGCCGGCGCCAAAGCCCACCAACTCTCCGGCGGCCAGGCCCGACGCGTCATGATCGGCCGGGCCCTGATGCATCTGCCGGAGGTGCTCTTCCTCGACGAGCCCACCGCCGGCGTCGACCCGCAGGCACGCGAAGACCTCTGGCAGATCATCGCCGGCCTGCACGAGACAGGCCAGACCGTGGTGCTGACCACCCACTATCTCGACGAGGCCGAGGCCCTGTGCCAGCGCCTGGCCGTCATCGACCACGGGCACCTGCTCGCCTGCGACACCCCCGAGGCCATCAAGGCCACCAGTGGAGCGCAGACGGTCATCACCGTCCACTACGACGCCGACGCCACCCCGGCCACCGACGCCCTCCAAGGCATCCCCGGCGGCCCCCACGACCTGGCCGTCGACGGCCCGACAGTACGGGTACGCACCACGCATCCCGACGGCATCCTGGGCCACCTGCTGCGAGCCGGCAGCGCGGCCGGCCTCACCGTCCGCGACGCCACCACCACACCCCCCAGCCTGCAGACCGCCTTCCTCACCCTGACCGGACGTGACTACACGCCATGACCACCGCGAACCCCATCACCACAACCCCCCGCCCGCTGTCGTCCCGCCGGGCCGCCTGGCACGCCTACCTCGCGCTGACCACGCGCGACCTCCACGTCCTGGGCCGCAACCTGCCCGCACTCCTCGTCCAGGTCGGCCTCCAGCCGCTGCTGTTCACCTTCGCCTTCGCCTACGTGATGCCCAGCATCGGCAGCGGACTCGGCGGCGCCACCTCGTTCTCCACGATCCTTCTGCCCGGCCTGATCGCCAGCACCCTCACCCTGCAGAGCATCATGTCCGTCACCGGGCCTCTGGCTGCCGAGCTCGGCCCCGGCCGCGAGATCACCGACCGCGCCCTGGCACCCCTGCCCGTCTGGGCCCTCGGCCTGCAGAAGATCACCTCATCCGCGGTCTTCGGCCTCGTCTCGACCCTTGTCGTCGTCCCGATCGTCTGGCTCGTCCACGCCCCCGGCAACGCGCCCAGAGCCCACATCGACAACTGGCCCCTGCTGTTGACCACCCTGATTCTCAGCGCGCTGCTCGCCTCCACACTCGGACTGCTGCTCGGAACCGCGATCGACGCCGCCGCCTTCGGGGCGCTGCTCGGCCTGCTCCTGGCCGCCGCCACCATGCTGGGCTGCGTCTACTACCCGTGGACCGCTCTGCACACGATCCGCTGGGTCCAGGTCCTGACCCTCGCCAACCCGCTCGTCTACATGAGCGAGGGTCTACGCGCCAACCTCACACCCTCCACCGGCCACATGCCCACCTGGGCCTACCTCACCGCCCTCACCCTCGGCACCGCCGCTCTGGGCCACCTCGCCCTGCGCCGCTTCGCCCGGCGGGTGCAGACCTGACGCCGCGCCCGCCGCAGTAAATGCCGGATTTACTGCGGCAGGCCCTCTACCGTGATCATTGCGACCTGCGGCGGGATCTCCGGCCGCCGCAGGCGAGGTGTACGCATTTACTGCGGCAGTGCCGGAAGGCCGGGACGGGCATGGCGATCGAACCGGTGACCGAGCCCGGGAGCGGGGGCACGCTCCGGCTACCGCGCGCCCGGGTCGTACCGCTGTCCGCCCCGCCCTCGTCGTACACCGCAGCGGTCGAGCGATACCTCACCGGCGCGGGCATCGCGAAGTCCTCCGCGCGGATCTACCAGATCTCACTCACCACTTGGGGGTGGATGCTCGCCGGCGAACCCGCGCCGACCGGACCCGCCCGCCGCGGCGCGAAGCCGCCCGTCTTCCCCGTCACCGCGATCGACGACCCGGCACTGCCGGAAGTGCTGGCCGAACTGGCGGCAGCGCGGGCCGACGAGATGGACGCCGACACCGTCAACCGCGAACTGTCCATCGCGCGCAAGGCGATCGGCCGGTGGCAGCGCCAGGGCTGGATCGGCGGCGACCCGACGATCGGCATCGAGCGGCGGCCGGCACCACCCGACCGCACCAAGGCCCTGGCCGAGAACCAGATCGCCGCCCTGTGGCGCCTGGACGTCGCCCTGCGGGAGAAGACGTTCTGGAGGATGCTCTACGAGTCCGCGGCGCGGGCCGACGAGGTGCTGTGCCTGAACGTGGAAGACCTGTACCCACAGGACAAGCGCGGGAAAATCACCGCCAAGGGCGGGGCCACGGAGTGGATTCACTGGCAGTCCGGCACCGCCCAGCTCCTGCCCCGCCTCATCGCCCGCCGTACCCGCGGCCCGCTGTTCCTCACCGACCGCAAGGCCCCGGCCGGGACACCGACGCTCGACGTGTGCCCGGAGACTGGCCGCGCCCGGCTTTCCTACCGCCGGGCCGAGGAGATCTTCGAGGAGAACACCCGGCTGCTGGCCAGCCCGCTCGCCTCACCCGAAGACATCGAGGACCTGGACGGCTGGACCCTCCACCGGCTCCGCCACAGCGCCCTCACACACGACGCCGAGGACGGCACGTCCACGCCGATGTTGCTGGCCCGCTCCCGCCACGCCTCCGTCCGCTCCCTGGAGCGGTACGCACGTCCCGGCGTCGACGCCGTCGCCCGTCACGTCGCCGAGCGCGACCCCGCTGCACGTCGCCGCACGTGACACTCCTCGTTTGCGGCTGGTGACAGCGTTCTTACCAGCACCCCGGCTTCCGAAGGATCCTCGTCACCGACGCCATCATGAACGGCCTGCCCCCTGCACATCGCCCAGGTGATCCGCGGGCACAAGAGCATCGACACCACGATCGGATACAAAGCGGTCCGTCCCGCCGCGGAAGGTGTCCATCGGCACCTGCGCACGCGCTTTTGGGCCCCGTGCATTCATGAACACGCTTGCGTCAGATGCTCGCTCCCGCGACCTGACCCGGCCCAACGGGCGCGACTTGCCGAGATCCGCGACAACTTGATCGCCCGAATCGCCGAAGCCGAGACGGAAGGCTGGCTCGGCGCGGTCGAAGGTCTCCAGGCCGGCCTGGCCGGCGCCGAGGAGAAGCTCCGCCGGCTCGTTCGGGGCCACGGGCAGACATACGGCCGTGGACCCAGGCATCCCCGCCACGCGTGGTGATCGATGGACCCACGGAGGTGCACTGTCGCATGGTCCTCAACCGAGATCGAGAACACGTGCGAAGAAGCGCGCGTCAAACGCCCTTCAGCACACGATCAAGTGCCGCGCGGCCTACAGGCCCCCAGTTCGGCTTGCCGCCGGGAAGGCCCCGGTCTCCGTTCTGCCCCATGAGCATCAGGAAGAGGCTCTTCACAGCGGCCAGCCCGCGGGCGCGCCGGATCGCCGCCTCGTCCGCATGCGCGTACGTGTCGAAGAACCGTGAGGCCGTGCCCGCGGGGAGCAGCACCCATGCGGCGGCCAGGTCCCACGCCGGATCGCCGGCGGACAGGTCACCGAAGTCGACGATGCCCGAGAGCGTTCCGTCCGAGACGACGACGTTCGCGGGATGGAGGTCGCCGTGCACCCACACCGGCGGGCCCGCCCACTCGGGGGCCGCAACGGCGTCGTCCCAGACGGCCCGGATGTCGGCAGCGATGTCGTCGGGGGCAACGGCCTGGAAGAAGTTCTCGAAGCCGTCCGTGCAGTTCCTGGGATGGGCACCGCGGTCCGTGGCGATCGGCGCCTCCGCGGGCGCCTCCACATGGAGCGCCCGGAGGAAACCCGCCAGCGTGTCGGCCGCGTGCGCGCCGCGGCTGATCGAGCCGTGATCCAGCGGCTCGCCGGGAACCCACGTCATCACGGTCCAGTGCTTGGGGAAGCGCTCGGACGGTTCGCCGAACCGCACCGGAGTCGGCACCGGGAGCGGCAGGTGCGGAGCCAGCACGGGCAGCCACCGCCGCTCCTTGAGCTGGAACTCCGGGGTGGGGTCCATGCGCTGCATCCGCACTGCCAACTCGTTGCCGAGCCGCCACATCTGATTGCCCCAGCCGCCCGCCACCTCGCGGATCGCCAGCCCCGCGAGGTCTGGATGTTGCTCCTGCAGCAGGTCGCGGATCAGGTCTGCGGTGATCTCGATCTCGGTGTCGGTCATGCGACGTCACAGTACCGAAGCGGCAGGCGGAGCGGCTCTCGCTCTCCGGAACATCTCGCTGTGACTCCTCTGACCTCACCGATTCGGTCTTGGCCGGCCCGGCACGCGGCCGATCTCGGAGTCGACCCGGCGCGCATCGCCGTCATGGGCGACGGCGGCCGGCCGGCGGGCCGGCCGCCGCGACAGCCCTGCTCGCCCGCGACAGGCGGTTGGGGTGCGGGCGCCCGCGCCGGTGAGTACGGGGCCCACGCGAGTGTCGCGAGAGCGTCGGTGCCCTTGCGGTCCCCGATCTGCGCGGCCTGGTGGACGCGGGCGTGGGAGACGCGGCGAGTCCGTGTTGGCGCATCCCGCGCCGGGTGATCGCCGAGAGCCTCCTCGCTCGGGTGCTCCCCATCGCCACTCTGTCGGTCCGGCGCCAGGTACCGCATCCCGTGCTGCGTGCCTCAGCCGGAGAAGCTGAACGCAGTGCCCACTCCCTGCTTGTCCGCCCAGGCGCGGATCCACGCCAGGATCGGGACATCCCATGGGTAGGGCGCGGCCAGTTCGAACACGATGGTGTCCGTGCGGGAGGCGCGGGCGGGTACCTCGCCTGTGATCACGTCTGCCAGTTCCAGTGCGTCGGCGGGCGCAGGCGGAGGAGGGTCACCGATGAACCCGCTGGCGAAGCCGAAGGCAACCAGTTCCGGGCGCCGCGCCGTTGGCACTGCCAAGCGGGCGCCGCGTTCGAGTAGATTGCCGCCGGCGCCGGTCATACTGACCAGCAGCGCACCCGGACGCACGGACCCGGGATCGGGCACCGCCGGCTCGCCGTGGGAGTAGCGGCCCGCCGCGGTGATGACGTCGGCTCCGGCGACCGCCTCGTCAAGGGTGGCCGCCACCGACACGCGGACCTCGCCGCCCAGTCGAGCGCGCAGATCCGCACCGAAGGCCGTCCGGCTCTCCTGCGACGGGCTCCATACTTTCAGGTGCTCCAGGCCGGGCATCACGCGCCGGATGGTGCGCGCGTGGCTTCGGGCCTGCGGCCCGCTGCCCAGCACCGTCAGCGTGGTGGCGTCGGGCGGAGCGAGATGGCGCACACCGACAGCGGCCGGGACCGAGGTGCGCAGCACGTTGAAGTCGTCCAGCGCGATCATGCTGTCGACAGCGCCGGTGGTGCCGTCCAGCTGGATCCCGAGCCAGGCGTCGGGGCGTTCGCCCTTCACTCTGTTCGGAAAGACCCGCAGGGATGCGGGGCCGCTCGCCAGCGAGACGAGCTGTGCTGCCAGCTCGTCGCCATTGGCCAGGTCCAGCCCGGTGAAGACGGTCTGCGCTCGATCGCCGGAATGGCACTGGACGGTCGATGCCTCGACCGCGTCGATGGCGCTGTCGAGTGCGTCATCATCGGCGGCGAGGGGGCTCAGATCTGAGCGGCTCAGCAACAGCGGCACGGCAGTACCTTTCTCGACCGGAACAACACCGGGTAATCCTGCAACGTGAGACGTATGTTGCGCAATGCAGGACGCGAGCAGGGCTGTGCTCAGTGACGCGTCCCGGGGGAAGGTGAGGTGCCCGGTTCACGCGCCGTGCGCGCCTCCATCAGCAGACCGGTGCACGTGCGCAGCCACGCCGAGATGACGGGTGCGTCGGCCCCCGCCGCATCTCGCAAGAGGTTCTCGAACTCCTCCACCGTCGCCGACGCCTGGGTGAGCCGGTTGCGGCCGCTGTCGGTCAGCGTCGTGCCCCGGGTCCGCAACTGAGGTGTGCGATCCGCGCGCTCGACATAACCGGCCCTGGCGAGAGCATCGAGGATCTTGAGCATGGTGGGCGCGGCGACCGCCGAGCGGCGGGCGAGTTCGGAGTTGGAGATGCCCGGATGGTCCTCCAGGAGGGCGAGCACCAGGTACTGGGGCGTTGTCAGCCCGGCCTGGGCGAGGGCCGCGTCCATCCGGGACCTCAGGGTCTGCTGCAACGTCTTGAGCGCGAAGCCCAGGGATTCTTCCGGGTCTGCATGGGAGGCCATACCCGTGAGCCTACCCGTTTTGATTCGTCCCCTAACTGAAGTTAGGGTACTAATAGCATGCCGACGCATGCATCTCACACCCAGGACGAATCGCCAGGAGAACGCCATGACCAGCCCTGCGACAAACATCTCCGTGACCATGGGTACGCCTCAGATCACGCTGGTGAACGTGTTCACCGTCGCTCCCGAACGCCAGAACGACCTGGTGGAGGCCCTCGACGAGGCCACTCGATCGATCTTCACGAAGATTCCCGGCTTCATCTCGGCCAACCTGCACGTCAGCCTCGATGGCACACGCGTCGTCAACTACGCCCAGTGGGCCGACGAAGCGAGCTACTCCGCGGCTCTCCAGCGTCCGGAGGTCCGCAGGCACGTGGAGCACTCCGCGGGCATCGCGCAGACCTATGACCCGACCCTGGCGCAGGTCTGGTCCGTGCACCACCCCGACACAGCCGGTTCCTGAGCACCTGACGGCGCCCGGGACACAGCTGTTCACCCTCACAAGGCCGCGGTTACTCCTGATACTGCTGCTCGGTGCGCTGGTGAACGCGGCGACGTTCGCGAGCTTCACCTTTCTCGTCCCGTGGTGACCGACACCGCCGGGCTGGACAAGTGGTGACCTCTGTCGTTCCGGTGCTTTTCGGTGCCGGTTCTCTCGTCGGCGTCACCGTCGCCGGCCGGCTGTCCGGCCAGTGCCCCGGTCCGGCCATCGCCGTCGGTGGTCCCCTGCTGCTCATCGGCTGGCCGGCCCTGGTGGACGAACCGGTGGCCCTGCCCATCTTCGTGTTCGTTCCGGGCGCCCTGTGGTTCGCGCCGGGCAGTGCGCTGATCGCGCGGGTCCTCTACGAGGCTCAGCGAGCCCTTTACAACTGGTGCGCACCGGTTCGGTCAAGAAGCTCCTGGATGCTCTCTGCGCGTCGGACGAGATCGAACTTCACGTCGCCGTCTGGATTGGTGCGCACGGCGTACACAGCCGGGTCGGGAAGGCTGTTGTAATGGAAAGGAGTGGAAAAGTAGTAGGCGCCTGTGTCAAGGAGCGTCACAATGTCTCCGGGCTCGAGAACGGGAAGCGACCGGGCCTGGGCCACGACATCGCCCGCGAAACAGCACGGTCCTGCGATGTCCTGGGGTGCTGTCGCTCCCTCTTTGAGATGCCCGGACGGGTTGTGTGCGGTGATCCGGATCGGCCAGGAGTCAGGCATGAAGACGGTCCTGGCGGCGACCTGGGCTCCGGCGTGAGTGATGACGATGCGACGCCCGCCCGAGGTCTTGGTGTATTCGACGTACGCAGCGGTGAATCCGTTCTTGGCGAGCAGGGACCGCCCGAATTCGGTGACGATCTGGTATGCCCCGCTGAACAGTGCCGGGGCGTAGGCACGCAGGTATTCCACGTACTCGTCAAAGGTAGGAGCGGTGTCGTCGCCGGTGAAGTTGACGGGCAGTCCGCCGCCTATGTCGATGCCGACGACTTGACGCCGCCCCAGGGATGCGTTGATCTCCTCGGCCAGGGCCACCGTTTTGGCGATACCCTCGGCCATCAGCTCCAGTGGGCATCCTTGTGATCCTACGTGGGCGTGAAGCCATGTGAGCCATGGGCGGTCCTGGAATTCCTGTATGAGCCGTCGCCTGTTTCCGTCGTCTTCCAGGGCGATTCCGAACTTGGAGGTCAGGGTGGCGGTGCTCATCGCGGCGATGTCTCCGCTACCGACCTGCGGATTGATCCGTACGCCGATGCGTGAGTCGCTGGCCCGGCCGGCAAGGATGCTGTCCATGCGCTCGAGCTCCTGGAAGTTGTCCGCGTTGACAGCGACGCCCAATTCGAGAGCTTGGGCGAGTTCGGCGCGCGTCTTTGACGGGGAGTCATAGACGATCCGTTCCGGGGCGAAGCCGGCGGCAAGCGCCTGGGCGAGCTCACCTGGGCTCGCCACTTCGCAGCCCATGCCGTTGCGGGAGAACGCTTCCAGTACGGGGACGAGGCAGTTCGCCTTCGCGGCGACGGTGTGCATGACGTTCAGGGAGGCCGGGAAGGCGCGGTGGAGGTCGGTGATGCTGGCGAGGACGCCGTCCAGGTCGATGAAGCCGGCGAGCACGGCGTGGTCGGGCTCGAGGAGTCCTTGCTGTACTGCGCTTCGCAGAATGAGTTCGCGCCGCTTCGCCGGCTGTGTTCTGGTCATGGTGAGTTCCTAGGGTGATCAGTGGGGGAGAGGTGGGTGTGGCTGGAGGCAGTCCTTGATCCCAACCGGGTGCGTGGCACGGTTCCGATTGCGTCGGATCGGCAACCCGCTCCCTCTCATTGGAGAGTGGCCAAGGCCGCGGAAAGCGCGGACTACGGACGTCAGGCCGTTCCGCGGCGTTTGCTCGCGAACTCGGAGCAGGCTGAGACGAAGTCGTCGAAAAGGCTGCTGTGCGCCTCGTGATTGAGGAGTTCTTCCGGGTGATACTGCACGCCGATCATCCATCGTGCTGGGTCCAGGGCCTCGACGGCTTCGGCGAGGCCGTCTTCCGATTGGGCCACTACTCGGAGTGCCGGTGCCGGCCTGGAAATCGCCTGATGGTGGAGGCTGTTCACGCGCAGCAGTTGCGTGCCCGACAGTTTGGCCAGGCGCGAGTCGTCTGCCAGGCGCACCTCGTGCACCTCCATGGACAACGGCAGGTCGGGGCGGTAGTGATTGATCGTCCCTGGTTCCAGGTGCTGTATCAGGCTGCCGCCCAGGGCGACATTGAGAATCTGGCTTCCCCGGCAGACTCCGAGGATGGGCATACCCATGCTCACGGCACAGGTGATCGCATTCAGTTCCAGAGCGTCGAGCTCTTCGTCGATGGTGGTCTTCGGGTGCACCTCTTCACCGAATGATCGCGGATGCGGATCGACTCCGCCGGGGAGAAAAAGACCGTCGACCTGCTCCAGCACCTGGCGGGTACACGGGCCGTCGAGGCCCGGCGGGACGGCGATCGGTGTCGCACCCGCTCTCGCCAGTGCCCGCACATAGCTTCTGGGCAGTCGCAGGGTGGCCGGCTGTTCGGGCAGGTCGTGTCCCAAGGTGACGGCGATCAGTGGGCGAAGGGCAGCAGAAGACATGGTGGCCTTTCATTCGTATGTCAAGGGGTTACGCGGAGTCGCGCATGCCTGAACGGCCTCGAGAGCCTGGGGTGGGGTTGGCCGCTGCCGACGAGGCCGTGCGTCCCGAGGATCTCAGTGGGGTCCCGCCGTGGCCCGTTGGGTGCTGTTGCCCCAGGACGTGGAGCTGCCGGCTCCCGATGAGGAGAGGCATCCCAGGCAGGGGCCCTGGCGGCAGCGGGGGATCGGCGAGTGCGGAGCCCGGGTTTTGTCCATTCGATGGACGGTGCGGAGGGGCTTCGACGTCCGGCACGTGGCACGGGCGTCGAGCGGACGCGGCACAGCGCCTGACGACGCCGAGGAACTGGGGGATCGCGCCCGTTGGCCTATCGCCGGCGCACCGTCCCGGGACCCCGGCTCCGGCTCGGTTGGGTGCATACACGACAGCGGTGACGTGTCGCCTGCGGCTTTTCGTCGCCGGTCTGTTCCGGCATGTCCACGTTCACGACCATGCTCTGTAGCCTGCCGGACCAAGTCGTCCGATCTTTTGTCGGGCAGATCAAAGTTCGCCTCGGCCATTGGGCCCTGGGGACAACGTGCAGTACTTTGCGGACATGGAGAACCACCTGACCCTGGAGCGCTTGATAGCGGACGTCGGTCAGCCGCTGCTGCGCCTTGCCGTCGATCGCGATGCAGCGGCAGAGCCTCTGACCGGGGTGCTGATCCACGATCCGTCCGACACGGTGGGGTTGGAGGCGGGCTGTCTGGTGCTCTGTGTGGGGCTGGCCTCGGGAAGTGAGCTTGTCAGCCTCGGACGGGAAGCCCGGCGTGCCGGTGTGTGCGGGCTGGCGGTGAAGTCGCCCCTGCCACCTGAGGCGGTCGACTGCCCCGTGCCGGTCGTGGAGGTGAACCGGGACGCCTCCTGGATGCACGTCGCAACGATCACCCGCCAGCGCATCCAGGACTACGCGCGGGCACAGTGGGAACCCGCCGGGGCCACCAGCGATCTCTTCGCCATAGCCAACACCATGAGCATGGTGATCCACGCCCCGGTCACCATCGAGGACGCTACCTCTGCCGTCCTTGCCTGGTCAGCGGGGCAGGAGAAGGCCGACGAGTCCCGGGTGGAAACCATCCTGGGCCGTGCAGTGCGACCGTGGCGGGTGCGCAAGCTGGCCGACAGCGGCGTCTTCCAGCGGCTCAATGCCTCCACTGCGCCGGTGTATGTCGAACCGTATGAGCCGACCATGCTGCCGCGGGTCGCTGTCGCGGTGCGCGCGGGTTCCGAGGTGCTGGGCTATGTCTGGGCGGTGACCCATGGGCCCCTGCCCACGGAGCACGCCCGCTGGCTGGAGCTGTTCACACCGGTTGTCGCCCTGCACCTGGCCAACATGCGCGCGGACAGCTCCCCCTGGGCCCGCCAGCAGCGCCGCGAACTCGCCGCCGCGATGCTCGCGGGCGGCGCGGCCGGGGCCGGCGCGGCACGCGAGGCAGGGCTGGAGAAGGGTCCGTTCTGCGTGCTCGCTGTGGGTCTGCGGCCGCGGAAGACCGCCTCGCCCACAGCGGGTGAGACCGCCTCCCCCGAGGAGGCCGCCGCTGCCGCGAACCTGCGCAGACTCGAGGAGGTGCTGACCCTCTATCTCTCCGCCGTGCATCCCTCGGCCCTGGCAGTACGGGGCGACAGGGCTGTGTACGTGCTGGCCGCCTGGCCCAGGCTCGGCGCGGAAGAAGCCCTGGCGGCGGCCCGTTCCCTGGCGGAGAACTTCCTCGCACGCTCCCCTGCCGGACCCGGTCCGGGCTACCTGGCGGCCGTCGCCTGGCCCGCTGCCGCACCAGGGGACATCCCTGTCGCACGGCTTCAGGCTGATGCGGTGCTGCGAGCGCTGGGCCAGGCGGAGCCCCCGCGCTCCGTGGCCACCGTGGAGGACATGGCGCTGCCGGTGATGCTCCAGCACCTCGGCGACATCGCACAGTCACTTGATCTCCCGCGGGTTACTGGTCCGCTGCGCCGCCTTGCCGCCCATGACGGCCCCGACGGCGTCCTCACCAGGACTCTCTCCACCTTTCTGGCCGCGGGATCGGTGGCCGACGACGCGGCCCTGCAGCTGCGCGTGCACGTCAACACACTGCGCTACCGGCTGCGGCGGATCCGTGAGGTGTCGGGGTTGGATTTTGAGGACGCGGACCAGATGCTCCTGGCTCACCTGCAGCTGCGGCTGAACGAGGCAGTCGCACAGCCTTTGGTGTGAGCGACAATCACAACGCGTCCTTTTTGTTGCACGGCAAAAGACACCTTGCCCGGGGGCCCTCAGACTTGGCCACACCTCGCGTGACCTGCGAATGACACGTCGCTGTCAGCGGCTGTTCACGTAACTTCCGTCCACGCGCACCATGGAGGTGCCCACCATGCAGGCCAGAGACGTGCTGATCAGGGGAGGGGTTGTCGCCGATGGAACGGGCGCTGAGCCGGTCCCCGCAGACGTGCTGATACGCAGTGGCCGGATCACGGCTGTCGACGCTCCCGGGAGGATCTCCGTTGATCACGTTCCCGTACTGGATGCGTCCGGGCTCGTGGTGGCACCTGGCTTCATCGACGTCCACTCTCACGCAGACAACGCCCCTTTGCTCGCCGAGGACGACACCAGCAAGATCCTTCAAGGCATCACCACAGAGGTGACCGGCAACTGCGGCTTCTCACTGGCCCCCGTCCGACCCGCTTCCGCTCAGGATTTTGCGTCGTTCACCCGGCGCATCTACCCACGGATGGACTTCACCTGGTCTGACTGGGACGAGTTCACCGCCGTCACGGACGCCCGTGGTTACGTCACCAACGTGGCCCCGCTCGTCGGCCACGGCACCCTGCGCATCGCCGTCCTCGGCACGGCCGCCATCACTCCGGATGCCGCGCAGATGCGGACGCTGTGCCGGGAACTGGAGCGGGCGCTCGAAGGCGGAGCCTTCGGGATGTCCACGGGACTGATCTATCCCCCGGCTGTCTTCAGCGAGAGCGACGAGCTGGTGCAACTGGCCCGGTGTCTTGGTCCCGACCGCCCCTACGCCACCCATATGCGCGGTGAGGGTTCCCTTCTGTTCTCCTCGATCGACGAGACGCTCGGCATCGGTGAACAGAGCGGCTGCCGCGTGCACATCTCGCATCTGAAGGCCATGGGCCGCCGGCAGTGGGGCCGCATGTCCGAGGCGCTCGGGCGTATCCACCACGCCGCCGACCGGGGAGTACGGGTGACCAAGGACATCTACCCCTACGCGGCGAGTTCGACGATGCTCACCGCGCTGCTGCCACCGCCTTTCCTCGCCGACGGCAACGAAGGTGTCCTGGCCCGGCTCGAATCCGCCTCGGAGCGCGAGCGGCTGGCCGCACTCATGACGTCAGGGATGCCCGGCTGGGAGAGCAACGCGGAGGCGGTCGGCTGGGACGGGATCATGATTGCCCACTCTCGGAGTCATCGGTACGACGGCCACACCCTCGGGGAGATCGCCCGCGCCGAGGGGTGCAGCCCGCTCGATACCTACGTGCGTATTCTGCGGGAGGAACGCCTTCAGGCCACCATGGTGCTGTTCGCCATGGACGAGGACGACGTTCGTACGGCCTTCGCGGACCACGACACGATGGTGGGCACCGATGGCCTGCCGCCCGGCACGGGGGGCAAGCCGCACCCGCGGATGTTCGGAACCTTCCCACGGATCCTTGGCGAGTACGTGCGCAAGCACCATGTGCTTCCACTCGGCGAGGCGGTCCGCCGGATGACCTCGCTGCCCTGCAAAGTGTTCGGCATCCCCGAACGCGGGCTGATTCGTGCCGGCTACGTCGCCGACCTTGTCGCCTTCGACGCCGACTCCGTCAACCATGACACCAACTACCGCGACCCGGTGCGCCCCCCGTGCGGCATCTCCTGGGTCATGCAGCAGGGACACGTGACCGTGGCGGACAATTCCTACCTCGGTCCGCGGCGTGGACGCCGCCTCACCCCCGCAGCCTGACCCGGACAGCGCTTCCTGGGTCGGGCCAGCCACCGCTCCAACCGAAACACACCAGAAGCCTGCATCACGGCCCCGGCGCCGACGTGCGGTCGGCACACGGCACGCGTACCACTCCGACACCGCCACTCCCGGGAGCCAGGACGCCTGTTTCCGCGCCGGCCCAAGCCCTCGGAAGCGCCAGTGAGCCGCTTCGATCAAGTCCCCGCAGCCCTATGGAGAAACGGCCATGTCCGCATCCCCCGCAGTCGCCGCCAGACCATCCCTGAACGCCAAGCGCGTCACCACCGTCTCTGTCACGATCCTGTTCGTCGCCTGGATCGTCAATTACGTCGACAGGCTCGCGATCACTACCGCTCTCCCCAGCCTGGCCAAAGAGTTCGATCTTGACCACACGCAGCAGGGCCTGATCCTGACGGTCTTCTTCGCCATATATGCCCTCTTCCAGCTGCCCGGCGGGTTCCTGGCAGACCGGATCGGGGCAAAGAGAACCATGATCGCCGCGATGGTCTCCTGGTCCCTCTTCACCGGATTGACCGGGCTGGTGTCCTCTTTCGGCATGCTTCTGATAGTCCGGGCACTGTTCGGCGTCACTGAGGGGTTGTACCCCGGAGCCTCTATGAAGGCAGTCGCCGAACGCACACAGCCGCACAACCGGATGACCGCGAACGGAATCGTCACCAGTGCCAATACGCTTGGAGCCGCGCTCGCCCCGCTCATCGCCGCTCCAGTGATCACCGCCGTCGGCTGGAGGCACACCTTCCTCGCCGTGGCCGGAGCCGGGTTCCTCATGGCCGTGGTCATCTGGTGGGCACTGCCCGCCCCACTCCCCGAGCCGACCGTCGCGGAAGGCGACGGCGAGCGCGTCCTGACGACATCCGCCACCACAGACGTCAGCACGGCGCAGCTTCTGCGCAGCGGAGCGCTGTGGCGCTTCACCCTCCTGTTCGGCGGCTTCGACCTGGTGGTCTGGGGGCTGCTCTCCTGGGTGCCCAGCTACCTGCAGACGGAACGCGGAGTATCCATCACGGCTTCTGGAGCTCTCGCCTCGATTCCGAACTTCTGCGCAACCCTCAGCATGATCGCTGGAGGCGTCCTCTTCGACCGCTACTTCTACGGACGACACCGGCTGCTGATTATTCCGTCCTGCGCGATCGGCGGCGTGCTGCTGCTGTTCATGGCATACGCGACGTCCACGACCACGTTCATCACCTATCAGTCGCTCGCCATGCTCGTCCTCTTCCTGAGTTTCATGCCGATCTTCGGACTGCCGTTGCGGATGCTGCCCCGTAACGTCGTCGGCCGCGCCAGCGCACTCATCAACATGGGCGGCCAGCTCGCCGGTGCTGTCGCACCGTTCATCATGGGCCTGCTGGCGGACCACGTCTCCTTCGCCGCGGCCTTCGCCTTCCTCATCTTCGGCGCCGTCGTCGCCATCGCAGCCGTGCTCTGGGCACCCCAGCGGCCCGAAGAGCTGCGGACCGACTTCGCGCACGCCTGACCGACCGCCTCACCTCCCTGCACGGCAGCTCGTGCATCACCCCCCAGCGGTCTTGGGACGGTAAGACGTTCGGTGTAACTCCCGATCATGGAAGACGCATCGACGAGCAGGGAGAACGTGTCCGATTCCAAGGCCGTCGAGCCCGCGCAGGCTGCGTCGGCGAAAGCCGTGGACGATCAGTTAATCGACGAGCTGGTGGGCCCCGTCCAGGCCGAGGGTCTGCCGCTGACCGGCGAGGGCGGGCTGCCGCAGCAGCTGACCAAGCGGTTGCCGGAGTCCGCCCTGGAGCCTGACCACCGGCGAGGTCCGGGCCCGCCTGGCCGAGGTCTATGGCGGACGAGGCAGCGGCGCACGCGATCTTGCGGTGGGGGTCAGGCTCTTCAAATCTGGGCAGACCGAGTCGAATAAACAGGTCAAAAGGAGGAACTCGCGACGAAAGCCGCAAAACTCATGGAGAGGAGATTGGGGGTCATGTCGTATCCGCGAGAATCCGGTGCTGCGCGGCAGTCCTGAGCGTCCAGCCGCTGCCGGTGGAGTCGCCCGGAAGGGGAGGGACCCGGTGACCCTTGACGTCCGTGCTGTACCGATGCGGTCGGCCGCAGTCACCCTGGTAGATGCCCGCCCCCTGCACGACCTCCCCCGGACGATGGACCTTTCCGCTTTCATCGCTCACACGTCCTGTGTTATGGCACGGGCGCGCGACTCGCGACTCGGACGTAGGCCGGCCCCTGCGGTAGATCGTCAGGTATCCGGTCAGCGTCAATCCCGAACCAGTCACACAACTCCTTCGAGGAGATGACCCGGATGCTCTTCCTCGGACTGCTCCTCCTCGCCGCTGCGGGCGCCTTCACCGGTCTGTTGATCGCCGACAACCTCGGCGGCCCCGAGTACACCGTGTCCGTGCTCGGTCAGAACATCGCGACCATGAACTCGCTGGCCATTTTCTGCTCGGGTCTGGCTTTGGCGCTCCTGTTCTGCATGGGCCTGAGCGCGGCGGCAAGCGCAGCCACCCATCGCCGCCACCAGCGCCGTCGTCCGTACGCGACTCACCCCGGCAGCGCCAACCAGGCTGAGGGACCGGACACCCGGCCCTGAAACACGCTCCACGCCGGGCTGGGAACCTCGGTGACCAGGAGCAATCGAAGGGTGCTGGGTGTACCCGGATGTCGCCGCCGCGTCACGCGCCACCAGCGATCATCTCTGGCATGCTGAAGCATGTCCTCCACAGACAAGGAACACGTGCGGGTGCCCGGTGTTCCGCTGCCAACGCAATCGCATAGGTCTCCCCGAGCGCCGGCTCGCCGACCACACCCACCGTCCGTTGACGGTCGGCCCGCTCCTGCACAGTCCGCCGCCGTCGGAGCTGGTTCCACGCCAGGCCCGGTGCTGATCCTCGTCTGACCGGGAATGCCAGCGGGCGGGCACGAGGGAGGCGATGCGGATTCAGCACCGGACGGCAGGCGTCGCTGCGCTCACCCCGCTGCGGAGGTGGCTTCGATTGGTTCAGCGCGTGGAGGTCGCCCATGTCACAGACACGTCCGGGACCGGGCGAGTCGCAGGTCCCCACCCGTGAGCCTCGTGTTCTCGCAGGGCAGCTCATCAGGGACTACCTGACCACCACCGATCACAAGAAAATCGCCCACCTGTATTTGATCACTTCGTTCGGGTTCTTCTTGTTCGCCGGCATGCTGGCTATGGTCATGCGCGCCGAGCTGGCGCGTCCGGGACTACAGGTCGTCACCAATGAGCAGTACAACGAGCTGTTCACGATCCATGGCACGATCATGATGCTGCTGTTCGCGACCCCCACGTTTGCCGGTTTCGCCAACGCCGTCATGCCGCTACAGATCGGTGCCCCCGATGTCGCCTTCCCGCGCTTGAACGCACTGTCGTACTGGCTCTTCCTTTTCGGTGGGTTGATCGTCCTCTCCGGCTTCCTCGTCGATCAGGGACCGGCTCCGTTCGGCTGGTTCGCCTACTCACCGCTGAACAACGGGGTTCATTCCCCCGGGCACGGACGAGACCTGTGGGCCATCGGGCTGGCGGTCGCGGGAGTGAGTACCACGCTGGGCGCCGTCAATTTCATCGCCACGATCCTGTGTCTGCGTGTCCCGGGGATGACCATGTTCCGGATGCCGATTTTCACCTGGAACATCCTGTTCACTTCGATTCTCGTGCTGCTGGCATTTCCGGTCTTCACCGCGATCCTGCTGGCCCTGGTGGCCGATCGTGTCTATGGTGCTCACATTTTCGACTCCGCCACCGGCGGGGCGCTGCTGTGGCAGCATCTGTTCTGGTTTTTCGGCCATCCGGAGGTCTACATCGTGGCGCTGCCGTTCTTCGGCGTCGTCACGGAAATTATCCCGGTATTCAGCCGTAAACCGGTCTTCGGGTATGCCGGGATGGTGGGCGCGACCATCGCGATCACGATGCTCTCGGCCGCCGTATGGGCTCACCACATGTTCGCCACGGGCGCGGTACTGCTGCCGTTCTTCTCTCTGATGTCGTTCCTTATCGCCGTTCCGACGGGAGTGAAGTTCTTCAACTGGATTGGCACCATGTGGCAGGGAAGCGTCTCCTTCGAGACACCGATGCTGTGGTCGGCCGGGTTCCTGGTGACCTTCCTGCTCGGCGGGCTCAGCGGCGTCATCATCGCCTCACCCCCGCTGGACTTCCACCTGACCGACAGCTACTTCATCGTCGCCCACCTGCACTACGTGCTTTTCGGGACCATCGTCTTCGCCATGTTCGGCGGCTTCTACTTCTGGTGGCCCAAACTGACGGGCAAAATGCTCGACGAACGCCTGGGGAAGCTCCAGTTCTGGACATTGTTCATCGGATTCCAGGCCACCTTCCTCGTCCAGCACTGGCTCGGCGAGATCGGGATGCCCCGCCGTTACGCGGACTATCTGCCTTCCGACGGATTCACCGTCCTGAACACCATCGCGACGGCCGGCGCCTTCCTGATCGGCCTGTCCACCCTGCCCTTCCTCTACAACGTGTGGAAGACCGCACAGTACGCTCCCAAGACCGACGAGGACGATCCCTGGGGCTGGGGCCGCTCCCTCGAATGGGCGACCGCGTCTCCCCCTCCGCGGCACAACTTCACCGCGCTGCCCCGCGTACGGTCCGACTCACCCGCGTTCGATCTGCACCACCCCGAGGTGCGGGAGAAGGTGGCTCCGTCGGGTCACGGAAGGACCGAGCCGACCCCCGACACCCTGGGAGAACAGAGCGAATGAAATCCGAGGCGTACCTTTTCGCGGGCGTGGCGCTGTTCTTCCTCGTTTCCGATGCTGCCTACATCTGGTTCGCCCGCGAACCCGCCGGCATCGCCGCGCTGAGCGTGTCCTTCGGCATGTCGTCGGTGATCTCGTTCTTCTGTTTGGTCAACTACCGGCGCAAAGGTCTGCGCCCCGAGGACCGCGCGGATTCCGACATCCGTGAGCGCGGCGGCATCATCGACTTCTTCCCACCGCAGAGCGGCTACCCGGTGATCATCGCGCTGGGCGCCGCTGTGACCGCCGTCGGTATCGTGTACGGCGTATGGATCATCATCATCGGGTTCGGTCTTCTCTGGCCCAGTATTTTCGGCATGGTCTTCCAGTTCGGAAACCGGGAGAGCCAGTGAAGCAGTTCCGGGTCCCACCTGCGCTTTTGCGCCGTCCTCAGTAATTGCGGATGCCTGCGGCGCGATGGGCGTTCCGGGATCTACCCGCGGGCGCTTATCAGCCGGGCCGTTCACTCCTCGCTGTCGACGCCGCCCGCGACCGGATCCGCTGTGCGGCCCTCGATCTGCAGACGCTCCTCCGCTGTCGTGGGCATCTGGACCCTGTCGCGGTAGTACCACGAGCTCAGTGATGCCCTGAGGCGGTGACGCAGCGGCGCCTGACGCCCGGGGTCTGCGATCGGTCGGGGAAGTTCCCTGACCAACAGGCGGTAACGCCGCCTGCGGTCGAGACCGGCACGACGTTCCCCCATACCGCCCGCAAGGTCCTGGCGCACCATTCCCGTCTCCTCGCCTTCCCGGTACAGGTCCCGCTCGTGCAGTTGCAGCGCGAGACAAATACGCCGGGTGAGGAGGTAAGCGATGACAGGGCCGATGATGACTGCGATGCGCAGGGTCCAGGTGAGGGCGTTGACCGGAACCTTGAACACATAGGCCGTCACATCGTTGCCGCCCGCCATGAGCAGCAGGGCGTAGCAGACGATGCCCGCCACGCCGAGCCCCGTCCGCACCGGGCGGTCCCGGGGCCGGTCGCACAGATGGTGTTCCACCAGATCCCCGGTCACCCACCGCTCGAAGACCGGATACAGGTACAGCACGGCGAACAGCAGCGCGGGGAGGACGACGGTGGGCAGCAGGACGTTCCACATGAGGGTGTGGCCGGCGATGTTGGTCTCGATGCCCGGCATCAGCCGCAACGCTCCTTCCAGGAATCCGACGTACCAGTCGGGCTGGGCGTTGGTCGAGACCCGGTCGGGGACATACGGGCCGTAGTTCCACACGGGATTGATCTGTATGACCGCGGCCAGCAGCGCGGTGACGCCGAACACCATCAGGGACAGTCCGGTCGACCTGGCGGTGAACGCGGGATACATCGGCTGCCCCACCGCGTTCCGGTTGGTCTTCCCCGGTGCCGCCCATTGCGTGTGCTTCAGATACACCACCATGAGCAGGTGCACTGTGATCAGGCCGATCAGCAGGCCGGGCACGAACAGCACATGCACGATGTAGAGCCGCTGGCTGAGCATCGTGCCGGGGTAGGAGCCACCCCATGCGAAGAAGGCCAGATACGTGCCGACGACCGGGATCGACATCACGATGGTGTTGGCGGTGCGCAGGCCCGTGCCGGACAGCAAATCGTCCGGGAGCGAGTAACCGCAGAACCCCTCCAGGATGGCCAGCAAGAACAGCGTCACCCCAATGGCCCAGTTGAGCTCCCTGGGTCTGCGGAAGGCGCCGGTGAAGAAGACCCTCAGCATATGGACGCCGATAGCCGCGACAAAGACGAGGGCGGCCCAGTGGTGCATCTGACGGATCAGCAAACCACCGCGCACATCGAAGCTCAGCTGAAGCGTCGTATCGAATGCCTTCGAAACGAGTAGCCCCTGCAACGGTTTGTAGGAGCCGGTGTAGGTCACCTGGGCCAGGCTCGGATCGAAGTAAAGTGTCAGGTAACTGCCGGTGAGCACCAGAAGGACGAAACTGTAGAGAGCGATCTCGCCGAGCAGAAACGACCAGTGGTCGGGGAAAGCCTTGCGCAACAACTGCCCGGCCAGCTCCGAGACCGGCGCACGCCGGTCCATCACCAGGTATGCCTGGAACGCCGCCTGTCGCGCCTTCGCCTCCGCTCTCGCCTTATGCCGCCGCATCAGCACGCCGCACCACACTCCTCCACGTCCTGCTCCACACCGCCGTACCGCGCAGCTCGGTCGGCCGCGCGGCACGCCGACGAGATTTCGGGTGCCGCGTGATGCAATCTTGATCGTGATCCCGAGGCGCGTTGCGCAGGCATACCGAGGGCACACGGTTTCGTGCGGCGATCGGGTGCCTCCGCCCCCGGCAGACGACGCCGAGCGGGGCCGGACACCACCAGGGAGTAGGAGTGGACAGCGGAAGCGGCATTATCGAGGTACTGACGGCAAACCACCGAAAGTTCCAGCGTCTTTTCGACCGTATCCGCTCCTCGGCGCCCGGCAGCGACGAACGGAAGTCTCACGTTGAGCAGCTCAGCATCAGCCTGGTCCGCCATTCAGTGGCGGAGAGGGCGTATTTGTATCCAGCGGTGCGCCGATACCTGCCGGACGGCGGCACCTGGGCGGACCGCTTACTCAGCGAGCAGCGGAGTATCGAGAAACTCCTGAACTCCCTGGAAGTTCAGGAGGTGAAAAGTGAGGAGTTCGGAGACCTCCTGCTGTCCGTGGTCGCCCGTGTGACGGAACACGTCATCGAGGAGGAAGAGCTCCTCTTCCCGCGCCTGCAAGCCGTGTGTCCCGCCGATGTCCTGCGGGAGCTCGGAAGAAAGGCCCGCGAGACGGAGGCTTCGGCACCCACCCGTCCCCGGCCGGGAGCACCCGGATCGGCCGTCATGACCAAGGCCACCGCACAGGTGTGGGGACGGTGGGACCGCCTCCGTGATCTTGTGAAACGCCGCGGCCGGGAGTGAATGTGTCTGCCCACGTCCGGATGATCAGCCTTCGCCGGCCAGGGATGGGTTGTGGCTGGCCGGCCACAGAAGACGTGACGTATCGGCCGCACCGCCGACTACGCCAGGTGCTCACCAAGGCCGGGAAGATCGGGCGGACATCATGGCGAAGAAGCTGCCCAAGCGGGCCTGGCAGCAACGCTCCGCCGACAACGAAGCCAGAGGACTGCGGTTCTACGACTGGGCCATGACCGATCTCATCGGCTCCGGCCCAGGTCGTCACCAGCTGCTGCTCCGCCGCAACCGCCGCACCGGCGAACTGGCCTTCTGCTGCCGCTACTCGGGTCGCAGGCGACCGCGAGGACGTAGCCGGTCCGCCGGGCCTTCAGAGCGGCACGCAGACCGGCATCCGTCCGCGCGGGTCCTTACCCGGCGGATGCGGCGATGCCGTCGAGGGCGGCATGGGTCCCCGGTCGAGGCGGACATCACCCGCCGCGATGTTCTCCTTCATATGGGCGGGGTTGGCGGTGCCCGCAATGAGCAGCGTGTGCGCCGCAGGTAGGCGCGGAAACCTCGGGAGCTGTAAGCCTTGTGTTCCGCACCGGGCCCGGCCGGGCCTGTGACGCGGCCGGCCAGGCCCGGTGCGGGGGACGAGCTGAGTCCCCCTGGTGCCAATTCAGAGTGTGATCACGATCTTGCCGTGGACATGCCTGTCGGCCTGCATCGTCACGGCTTCGCGAATCTGCTCGACCGGGAAGGTCGCCGCGATCGGCACCGTGATCTCGCCGGAATGGATCGCGTCGGCGATCCGTTCCAGGGAGCCCGGACCCGCATCGAGGGCGCCCATCTTGCGCACACCGGGCGGCGGGGCGGGGCCGTCGGCTACGACGGAGATCCGCTCGGGTGCCACGCCGAGCTTGAGCGCGGTCTCGGCCGCCTCCCTTCCGAACAGGTCGGCTGCGGCGGTGATCCCCTCGGGCACCAGGGCCCGCACCCGGTCCGCCAGACCAGGGCCGTACGCCACGGGTTCGGCGCCGAGCCCGCGCAGGAATCCGAACGTGCCCTCGGAGGAGGTGCCGAGCACCCGGGCACCCGCGAGCTTCGCCAGCTGCACGGCGAAGATGCCCACGCCACCCGCCGCCCCACCGATCAGGACGGTGTCCCCGGGGCGGAGTCCGATCGCGGCGAGCGCGGCGGAGGCCGTCAGACCGGACACCGGAAGCACGCCCGCCACCTCGTCGCTGATGCCCTCCGGGGTGGGCCATAGTGTTGCCGTGGGGGTCTTGACCAGCACGAAATCGGCGACGGACCGCCCAATCGCAGCCCCGTACACCCGGTCGCCGGTCGCGAATCCCGTGGCTTCGGCGCCCACCTCGTCCACCACTCCAGCGAAGTCGCTGCCGAACCCGGCGGGCAAGGTGATGCCGAACCGCGCCGCCATATCGGGCTGTGTGGTGATTTGCCAGTCCATTGGATTCAGCCCGGCGGCCGTGACCCGGACGCGGACCTCGTCCGGTGCGGCGTGCGGCTCGGGTATCTCCTGCACTTCGAGTACTTCGGGACCGCCGAATCGCTGATAACGGACAGCTTTACTCATCGGTGACCTCTCCTGGCCAGTGATGGGACTTGGTCTCATCGACCCTACACCAGTGATGGGACCAAGTCCCGTACACTGCTCCCATGGCTCGCTGGCAACCTGACGCACCAGGACGACTCGCCGCTGCCGCCCTCGACCTCTTCGAGGAGCGCGGTTACGAGAGCACGACCGTGATCGAGATCGCGGAGCGTGCGGGGCTCACCAAGAGCACGTTCTTCCGGTACTTCCCGGACAAGCGTGAGGTGCTCTTCGGCGGGGGCACGGTGGCCGGTCTGCTCGTCGAGGGGATCGCCTCGGCGCCGCCGACGGCCGGGCCGCTCGACGCGGTGGCCCACGGCCTCGACGCGCTCGGCCGGACGTTCTTCACCGCCGACCGCCGCGAGTTCAGCGGCCGGCGCCAGGCCGTGCTGAACGCCCACACGGAACTGCGTGAACGCGAAGCCCTGAAAAGGATCGACCTCACCGCCTCGATGATCGAGGCCCTCGAACGCCGCGGAGTCCCGAGCCTGACCGCTCGCGTGGCCGCGAAACTGGGTGCGCTCGTCTGGGAGATCGCCTACGATCAGTGGGTCGACACCAACAACCGCGAGGGCTTCGGCCCGCTGGCACGGCAAGCGCTCGCCGACGTACGCGCGGCCGGAGTCGTGCGCTAGGGTCTGGCCTCACAGATCCTCCTGGTGGTGGTATCTGGTGTGGTGGTACGTCGTCATGAACTCCCTGGCTTGGAACGGGAGTTGCTCGCTCCGCTGATGCCCCGGGCCGTAACGGGGCGGCCTCGTGTGGAGGACCGGCAGGTCGTCAACGGGATGGTCGGCGAGATCCGTACCGGGATCTCCTGGCGTGACCTGCCGGAACGCCACGGGCCGTGGAAGACCGCGTACACCCCGCTTCGGCCGCTATGCGCTCGACAAAGTCCTCACCCGGGCTCTGCGGCAGATCCAGGCCCGTGCGGATGCCGCCGGTGACAGGGCGGGCACGGTCGCGGCGAACCTGCACCGGTTCCCCACGGTGTTCGCCGCACTCCAGCGGTCGTCGCCACGGTCCGTCAGCTTGCCGAGGGTGCCCGCCGAGTGAGGGGAACCGGCTGCCCTCGCGCCGGACCTCGGCCGCGCCCGCTCCGGTGAGGTGCGGGCACCACGAGTCCGCCCGAGTCGGCGGCGCGTTCGAGCAGGGCGAGGCCAGTCGCGGTGGCCTGGCGCGGGCCTCGCGGAAGCAACCGCTGCAGCCCGGTGCGATGCCGTACCGGGCTGTGTACCACATCACCTGCGAACACGGCGTGATCAGAGCCCGAGGACGGATGGCCGACGTAGAAGCTGTGGCTCGGCACGGGATCCAGGCTGAGGTTGCCGTCGATCCGGTGGCGCTTTCCCACAGCACGACACGGCCGAGGACGGGCGCGATGCCGTCGGCGCAGATGAGCAGCCTGCCCTGCCCGCGGCGTCGCTCGCGGTCGTCGCAGCGCGCGGGACGTCGGCGGGAAACACCCACAGGCCGCCCTCAGTTACCGCCGCGACAGGCCGGACGCGGTGGCCTCTGGCCTCCGCGCGCACCACAGCGTCTCGTGGCGCTGCCCGATGCACGTACCGACGCACCGCGCATTGCGGAGACGCGCGACGGCACCTGCAACCTCGCCAGGGGACGCGCGTCTGTCATGACGTAGGGATGTGCGGTGCTCGCTCACTGCGGGGCAGCGCATGCGAACAGCTCGAAGGTGGCGGCCCCGGGCGCGCCGTACCCGCCCTCGGGGCGGGACCACGCGTCGTACCCGGCGCCACCCTCCGTGCCGTCCCAGGGCACTTCGAGCACCCGGGAGAGAAGAGCAAGGACGAACAGTGAGAAGAGATCCCCGCGCGATCCTGGTCGCGCTGCTGTGCTTTGGTGCGCTGGCGGCGTGCTCCTCCGGGCCGGATACGGCCCGTGCGCCGAGGTCCGCCCACACGTCGGCGGCGGCCGAGCCGTCGACCGGCGGACACTCGGCGCAGGACCGGGCCACACCGCACACCGCCCGGCCCACCCCCCGACCACCCGTCTCCTACACCCCCGGCTGGCCCCACGAAACGGTCCGCAACAGCACGGGCCACCTCGTCAACGCCTGCGTACCCAGGGCCCTGCGGGACAAGGCCACCACACTCACCACAAGCGACGGCGTGCACGTGTCCGCCCTCGAACTCGGTGACGGTCCCGATGGGGTGCTGCTCGGCCACGAGCAGGGCTACAGCATCTGCTCGTTCCTCGACATCGGAAAGGAACTCGCGTCCCGCGGCTACCACGTGATGATCCCGGAATACCGCAACCACGGCGCCTCGGAAGAGGTGCCCGACAACGAGCACATCGCTCGGGACGCCCGTGCCGCACTCGCCGAACTCAAGCGCCTGGGCGCCCAGCGTGTCTTCCTCGGAGGAGCGTCGTGCGGCGGGACCACCGCGGCGATCGCCGGCGCCGAGGGCCGCTTGCCGGTGGTGGGGCTGCTCATCATGTCCTCCCCTGCCCGTTGCGGCGGCGATGGCGTGGCCGCGGTGAGGACGATCGACGCTCCTTCCTTGTTCGTCGTCTCGCCCGGCGACATGAACGGCGCCGTGGAGAAGCAGGTCCGTGAGCTGTACGCGGCCTCCGCCTCGAAGGACAAGAAGCTCGTCATCGATCGGAGTGGATTCCACGGGACCGACATGATCCGCAGGAGTCCCCAGGGCGCCGCACTGCACGACCGGGTGATCCGCTTCATCGAGTCCGCCTTCGCCCGCCCGCGGTGACGGGAGCCCCGTCCGTAACGGCGTGACAGGCCCGGTGCTATCCACCCGGCAGGGCCTCCGCGAGGAGCCACCTCGGGGCGACCCCCGTGGGCCCGGGACCAGAACGCCCGGCCGGGCAGCCGGAGGGCGGCGGTGCGGGAGCGGGTGCCACGGTCCCCGCATTCGGTGACGCCGTCGGGCCGGAGCCACCGGCCGGGGAGACCGAAGGACCGGACTGCCGTCGGGTGAGCGACCGCAGCGCCGCCCGGTGTTCCTCCTTCGGCAGCACGTCCTCGTCGGCCGGCGCAACGTCGACGGGCCGCTCCGGCACGTAACGTGTGCGCGGGCGGTCCCGCACGTGGGCGCGGGCGGTCCGGCGCCTGCGCAGGACCGAGCGCGCGCCGTTCACCACGCTGGTCCGCAGATACGCCTCGGGGTCGGCCAGGCCGGCGAGTGTGCCGCCATGACGGCGGAACAGGGCCGTGAACGCATCCTGGACGACGTCCTCCGCGGTGGGAAGGTCGTCCACGAGGGTTGCGGGTGCCGGGAAGAATGTGGCGTCGCTCACGCGGCACACCGGCACACCGGCACACCCCACGGTGTGCCGCATGCGGACGGGAAGGCGAGAACCCGTACACGCCGGAACCCCCGGGCCGCGCAACCCAGGACCTCGCCGGGCGTCTGTCGGAGTGAAGCCATCATCCGGCCTGGCGACTGCCTGCCGGAGTCACGCTCACTGCTCACTATTCACGGAGACCGTCCTTGACACACAACGACACATCCACGGCTTCTCGCCGCCTGTTTCGCGCCCGCACACTCGCCGTGTCCACGGCCGCCCTCTTCCTGTCGCAGGCCCTGGTGGCAAGCCCCGCGTCCGCCGCGGCCTCCGACGCTCTGCCCCATGGGCCGGGGGGCGTCACCACCGTCACCTACAACCTGGGTGACCAGGCCTATCGGCTGCCGGGAACCGGGGAACCGGTCGAGATCGCCGCGACCGTGCACTACCCGAAGGATCTCGGCACCACGCCGCGGCCCCTCATCGTCCAGCTGCACGGCTGGCACGAGACCTGCGCGGACCGGGCGGCAGCGGCTTCCCGTGACGCCGCCGAACAGGCCGGGGACTGGGACGCGTACGCGGCCGCCGGCCAGAAACTGTTCAGTTGGCCCTGCGCCCCCGGCACACCTCCCATCGCCAACGAACGCGGCTACGACTACCTCGGCGAGGAACTGGCCGGCCACGGCTTCATCGTGGTGTCCATCCGCGCCAACGGCATCAACGCCTCATCGGTGTGGGGCGACGAGAACGCCTCCGCGCGGGCCGACCTGATCAACAAGCACCTCGCCCTGTGGCAGCAGCTCAACGCCTCGGGCCGTGGCGGTCTCGTCGGTGCGTTCCGTGACCCGGTCACGGGCAAGCCGCAACGCGTCGACTTCAGGCATCGCGTCGACCTGAACAAGGTCGGCACCATGGGCCACTCGCGCGGCGGCGCGGGCGTGACCTGGCAGGCGGCCGATCGCCACAAGGCCCAGTGGCCCGCCGGCGTCAAGGTCAGGGCGGTCATGGCGCTGGCCCCCGCCTACAACGTCATGACCGAGGACATGACCGCGTACGGCATCACGGAGACGCCCGTGGCCGTGATGCGCGGGACCTGCGACGGTCAAGTCGGTCTTGAGGCCTTCTCCTTCGCCGCCGACGCGACGGCCAAGAGCTCCGCCGGGTTCTACCGGTTCGAGGTACACGGCGCGAATCACAACTACTTCAACACACAGTGGTCCCCGGACAGCGGACAGGTCGCCGCCGCCGACGACGCCGGCCACGACGGCGACCACCCCGGCCAGTGCACCACCCCCGGTGACTCCGCCTACGAGACCCAGCTGACCGAAACCGGCCAACGCCAGGTCGCCGCGGCCTACATCGACGCCTTCTTCCGGCGCCACCTCACCGGGGACAAGCGGTTCGACGCGATGCTGACCGGCAAGCAGCACCCCCTGGCGGACATCGCCTCCGTCGACGTGACGGCCGACCGTCGCTGACTTCGCGGTCTCCCCTCCTTCCCGCGGGTTCGTCCCGGGGGAGGAGGGACACCCGCCACCGGTCACGGGTACGGGTGTCACCGGACACGGGTACGGGTGCGATCCGGGGGTGCGGGTGAGTTGGCTGGTGTCGCCGTTCCGCGGTGAACCGCACTGGGAGGATGCGCTCCAGCACCTGCCGCCCTCCGTCGCCTCGAGGGCGCGGTGCGCACGTCTCGCGAGGGGCACATCGACCATGTGGCGGGCGTGGAAGTGCGGGGGAAGGTTCCGGCTCCGAATCGTGGGCATCTCCCGCTTGCAAAGCGGAGCGCTGCTCCGTATTGTGATCCGGAGCGGCGCTCCGGATTTCGATTCTGCCGGACACCGCGCAGCAGGAGCCCGCTGGGCTCGTTCGAGAAAGGCATTCACCTCGTGAGCGACAACACGTCCGCCGACGGCGGCAACGACTTCACCGCCCCGGTCATCTCCGTCGGCCCGATCGCTCTGGCCGCCCCGGACCGCGGCCGGGACCGGCGGGTACGGGTCACGGCGTCCACGATCACCGACGGCTACCGCCTCAGCCCGGGCGCCACCGATCCGCGGGCCCCGTTCGGGGCGGAACACGGAGTCGGCGGCATCCAGGGAGCCAACGACACGCGCACCATCGACGGGAGCCCCGAGCGTGTCGCGCTCGTCCAGCAGGCCACTTTGGCGTATCCGCCTACCGCGCTGGGTCTCGACCATGACGCGTGGCCTACCGCCCGTCGGGCGCCGGCCGCGGCCGACGCCCCGCTGGGAAGCGTCGGCTCGAAGTGATCAACCCCCTCGTGCCGGCCCGCAAGCCCAGTTTCGGAATCATGACCGCCCCGGCGCAGGTCGCCTATGACGACGTCCTGCGGGTCTGGGACGAAGCGGACGGCATCACACAGATCGAGCACGCCTGGCTGTTCGACCACCTCATGCCGCTCGGCGGCGACCCGAACGGGCCCACCTTCGAGGGCTGGACCCTGCTGTCCGCTCTCGCGGCCCGAACCGAGCGGTTGCGGCTCGGGGTGATGGTCACGAGCAACAGGTTCCGGCCACCGGCCATGCTGGCCAAGATCGCCGCCACGGTCGATGCCGTCTCCGGCGGCCGACTCGAGTTCGGCATCGGCGCGGGCTCTCGCCCCGACGTGCCGCTGGCCCGGCGTGAGTACGCAGCGCACGGCCTCCCCTTCCACGACGCCGCCCACGCGGTCGGAAGCCTCGCCGAGGCGTGCACGATCATCCGCAGACTATGGACCGAAACCGCACCGTTCGACTTCCAGGGCGACTACCACCGGCTGACGGGCGCGTTCTGCGGTCCCAAACCCGTCCAGCGCCCCCATCCGCCGATCCTGGTCGGCGGCCAGGCCACGCCGACGCTGCGCGTGGTCGCCAAGCACGCGGACCGGTGGAACATGCCCGGCGGCGGCATCGACAAGGCCATCGAGCGCAGCGCCACCCTGGACCGGCTGTGCGACGAGATCGGCCGGAACCCGGCCGAGATCACTCGATCCATCGTCCTGCCCGTCTCATACGACCGGCCCGACGGCACCCGCCGCACCATCCGCGCAGCGCTCGACGGCGGGTTCAATCACATCGTGCTCGGACTGGGCGCGCCCTACCCGACCGGCGTCGCACGCTGGGTCGCCGACACCGTCATCGCCCCCCTCTCCGGCACGATCACCGCCCCCTGAGCCGAGGAATCACAGATGCCCAGGACACACCCACCGCTCGACCCGGAGCTCGCCGCAGCGCTGACGGTCGTACACCGACATCTGTCACCCACCATCACCGCCGAGGACATCGAGGAACTGCGGGTGAACCCCCTGTTCGCCGTCCCGGACGAGGATCTGACGCGCGACGGGACCATCCACCTGCGGAACAGGTCCGTACCCGGTCCGGCGGGCGCTTCCGAGGTTTCGCTGCTCGTCCTCAGGCCGGTGGGCCTGGCAGCAGGAGCGCCCATCTTCTACTACATGCACGGCGGCGGCATGATCATCGGCAACAACCGCACCGGAGTCGGCGCCGTGCTGGACTGGGCCGTCGACATCGGCGCCATCGTGGTGTCGGTGGAGTACCGCCTGGCACCTGAGCACCCCGACCCGGCGCCGATCGAGGACTGCTACGCGGGTCTGCTGGGCACCCACCGCCTCGCCACGGAGATAGGTGGTGACCCGAACCGCATCGTCGTCACCGGAGCGAGCGCCGGCGGCGGGCTCGCGGCCGGCGTGGCGCTTCTCGCACGCGACCGCGGCGGCCCTCAGCCGCTGGGCCAGTTGCTCATGTGCCCGATGCTCGACGACCGCTTCATCACCCGCAGCAGCCGAGAACTCGACGGTGCGGGCATCTGGGACACCACCAGCAACATGACCGGATGGAACGCGCTGCTCGGCGAACGCAGAGGCGGCAGCGACGTCAGCATCTACACGGCGCCCGCGAGAGCGACCGACCTGACCGGCTTGCCCACCTCCTTCGTCGACGTCGGCTCTGTCGAGACCTTCCGCGACGAGGACATCCATTACGCCGCTCGGCTGCTGCAGGCCGGCGTCCAGACCGAACTGCACGTCTGGCCGGGCGGTTTCCACGGCTTCGACGGCATCGCGCCACAAGCCGCGCTGTCGCGGACCGCATCGGCGACCCGAACCGCCTGGGTCCGGCGACTCTTGACCGCGGGCTGACAAGCAGAGCGGAGCCGACGTGATCTGCACGCGAGGGAACTCGCGGGCCGAACCCGCGGCCGACTCGTCGAGACGAGCCCAGGACTGCCTGCCTGGAGCGGGAAGACCGACCACCGTCCTCGGTGGGCCGACTGATGTCCCGACCTTCACGACGTCGGCCGAGCCGCACTGAGCCAGCACCTCTACCAAACCAACCATGAACTGCGAGGAAAGATGGACACGGACGAAGTTTCCTGGCCGCGAGGGAAAGGGCCGCTGACCAACCGGGGCCGCTGGGGCGCTGACGACGACCGAGGCACCCTGAATTTCATTACGCCCGCAGCGCGCGTCCGTGGCGTGGCCCAAGCCATGACGGGTCGTGTTGTCTCCCTGGCTCACTCGATCACGCCGGTACCCATGGCCGCGCCGGTCGCTTTCGCCGAGCACAGCATGCCGTCCGCCGTACTGCAAACCATGACGTTTTCCGGTTCGCCCACCCCGGCGTTGACCGATGTGCTGCTGATCAACGTCCACCACGCGCGTTCGACGCACATCGACGCCTTGGCGCACATACCGGTCGACAACACCGTCTACCCCGGTGTCTCACTCGCCGAAGCGACCGCCGGAGCGACGGTCAGCCGGAGTTCGTCGTCGGCGTTCGTCGACGGGATCGTTACCCGGGGGGTGTTTCTCGACCTGGCGCCGGGAGAGCGGCTCGCCGAGAACCATGTCGTGACGGCGGACGACCTGGCGGCGGCCGAGGAGCGTCAGGGAGTGCGAGTCGAGTCCGGTGACGCGCTGGTCGTGCGCGGGGGGTGGGTCGCCGCCGACGATCCTTTCGACCCCCTGCCCACCACCTCGCTGAGTGCCGTCGAGTGGATGGCGGAGCGTGAAGTGTGCCTGTACGCCGGCGATATCGGCGACAAGCTCCCCGGACCGTCGGGCGGATCGCCTGTGCTGCACAACATTGCCCTCGCCCAGCTGGGGATGCCGTTGATCGACTGCGCCAATGTGGCTGAGCTGGCGCGGGTGTGCGCCGAAATCGATCGATACAGCTTCCTGTTCGCGCTCGGGACGATTCCCGTGCACGGCGCCACCGGACTCCCGGTCAATCCCCTCGCCGTCTTTTAGGTCTGCTGCGAAAGTGCTGCTCACAGCCGGCCTTTGAGGAGTGCGAGCAGCACGGCCGCTCCGTAGCGGACCGCGAGCTCGTCGTACCCCGGGCTACAGACCTGTGGCGTCTCGCCCGATCCGTCTCCGCACTCCACCGCATGGCGTTGCCTGGAGTCAGCCTTGTCGAACATCGGTGGGCGCCCCACGTGGGAACCGAGCTTTCTGCGCTCGCGGACCTGGCCGGGGGCGCCCGCCGCTTACGCACCGGTCTGCTCGCGCTGGGCGAGCCGTTGTGCGCCGCCGTCGAGGGCCGGCCGGGCGCGGTTCCGGCCGACCTGGCAGCCCCGCCGGGACATGGGGCCTGGCCGTGTTGTGCGAGCGCCTGTGGCCGGACGGCGCCGGCGCGGACCCCTGGAGGGCAGTACGGCAGATGCCCGCGGGGCCCGAACCGGCCGCGCTGGCGGCCGCTACGGGATCGGACCGCACACACCCGAGCTCGAACGGGATGGCCTCTGCATCCGTGACGTCACACCCCTTGTCGCCGCAGATGGTGCAACCGTTGGCCGGCCGGGATGCTGAAGCGTTGGCCCTGGGCCCGGCCGTCAGGACGAGTGGTGCCGCGCCATGGTCTGGTCGAACTCGTCCAGGTCCAGTGCACGATGGGGCAGAGGAGTCGGGGCGGCCCGCTCGGCGCGTAGGCCGTCCAGGATGAGGGTTGAATAGCGCTGCCACAGCTCCGGCGCGACCTCCCGGCTGTGCTCGGTGACGACTCCGAGCATGAGCTGGATGAGGGGGAAGTCCGTCGCTTCGACGTCGTCGCGGAGCCGGCCGTCCTCCTGGGCGCGTACGAGCAGGGCGCCGACCGCGGGTGTGAGGCGTTCCCGTAGGGCCGCCATGCGGGTCCTGCCGTGCGTACCGTGCAGCAGAACTTCGCGGAGCCCGCGGTCCTCGGCGAAGTGGCGGGCGCTGGCCTGGAAGAACTCTGCGAGCCCGTCCCAGGGGTCCGCGTGGTCGAGGGCGTGTTCCGCGCGTGCGATCAGGGCCTGTGCCTGGTCCTCGAAGACCGCCTCGACGAGTGCCTCGCGGTTGGCGAAGCGGCGGTAGGCGGTGCCGACCCCGACGCCCGCGTGGTGGGCGATGTCGTCGAGGGTGACCCCCAGCCCTCTGCGGGCGAAGAGCTCCCGGGCGGCGGCGATGAGGCGTTGCCGGTTGCGTTCCGCGTCGGCTCGCAGGGGGCGGGTCCCGGGGGCGCTTTCGGCGGGCGGGGTGGGGGCGGTCCGACGGCGCATGGCTCCACTGTACCCACTGACTGGAGGTTGCTCCTCCGGATAGTGCTACGGTGAGGACGGAAGTGGAGATGGCATCTCCGCTTGGTCTTCGTCTCGGTGCACGCACTCGGAGAGTGAGAACGACATGGACACCCGAAGCCCACGCGCCCTGATCGTGGGTACAGGTATCGCCGGTCTGGCCGCGGCCGTGCGTCTGCGCGAGACCGGCTGGGAGCCACTGCTGGTCGAGCGCGCCGCCCGGCGCCGCCCCGCCGGATACTTCGTCGGACTGTTCGAGACCGGCCGTGCCACCGCGGAGCGCATGGGCGTGCTCGACGCCATCGGCAACCGGTTCAACCCCACCAGCGTGACCTACGACATCGACCGGACCGGCCGCCGTCGCCCCAGCCCGGGATACGGCGACCTGCCCGGCCGGCCCCGCCTGCTCCTGCCTCCCGGGACCTGCCGGGCAGCCGGGTCGATGAGGTGCACCCGTCCGCGGAAGGCCGAGTTCTCGACAGCGTCGATGGAGACGGTGAAGAGATGCGGTCCGGCACCCGTGACGATCACGTCATCGATCACCGGAAAACAGCCCGCTGATGCAAATGAACGTTGTTCATTAATGCCGTTACAATGAGCCGCATGTCCTCCTCGTCAACCCGGTCCCGCGGCCGGCCACCGCAGGGTTGCCGAGGCCGCCGCCATGGCCGGGGGCAGGGCCGGAAGCGGGGTGTGGAGCGGAGCGGTCGGCCGCCCGCGCCCGCGCTCCGCGCGCCGCCCTGCTCGCCCGCCGCGACGGACTTCGGCCGCCTCTTCGAGTACCGACTCGGCCTGCTCATCGGCGGACTGAGGGCACGGCACTGACGGCACGCCGCAAAAACACACAAGAGCAAATTTTCTCCTGCACCAACGAGGGGACACGGAACAGCAGATGAGTCACAGTCGGCCCATGCGCCGGAGCGCCTGGTGAGCGCGGACGGGCTCAGGGCCCGGGAGCGGGGATGGCTGGCACGGCTCCGGCCCGAGGACGAGGCGGTCATCGGCTCCGCCGTGTCCGATCCCATGCTGGTCGCCGAGGTGGTCGCCCGGGTCGGCCGCGACGCGGCGGGGTGGGCCATCGAGGCCGGTCAGGCCATGGCGGCCAGACGGAACGTCCACGGTCTCTCCGATGTCCGGTACGTCCACTTCCGGCCGCGCCGTTCCTACGAGGCTCTGGCTCTGTCCGCCGTCGTCTCCCTGTCGGGGGACCACACTCCGCCCGCTGCTCTGCGCAGCGAGGTCTCCGCCCTGGTCAGGGAAGCCGTACCGAGGGGTGTGTCGGTGGACGTGGGGCTCCAGGGCGTCCAACTGTTCCACTCGGACTTCCTCGGCAGACTCTTCGACTGGTGCGGTGCCCATCTGCCCGCGGAGAGTCAGGCGGAGGTCATGCGGCAGATGTCCGCGGACCTGTTCGAGGGGATGGCCGCGCTGAGCGCTCTGATGGCACAGGAGTTCGCCGTCACCCGTGACCGCTGGCTCGCCGGTGCGGCGGCGGCCCGGCAGGAGATGGTACGGGACATCCTCGCGGGCCGGGAGACCAGCCGTGACGCGGCCATGAGCCGACTCTCCTACGATCTGACCGTGCACCATCTGGCGCTCATCGCCTGGTCCGACACCGAAGTGGACGGCGGCGCCGATGAACTCGCCGACGCCGCGACGCGGCTGCTGACGGCTGCCGGATGCTCCTCGGTCCTGCTGGTACCCACCGGCACGGCCAAGTTGTGGGCGTGGGGAGGCAGGGTCAGCGGTCCGCCCACGCCCGGCCCGGACCGGCAGTCCGCGTCGCAGAACCAAGGGCTCCCGCCACATCTGCGCGTGGCGCTGGGGCGCCCCGGACACGCCCTCGCCGGCTTCCGCCGCTCCCACGAGCAGGCGCTGGCGGCCGAACGGGCCGGCCGGGTGGGACGGTCTCCGGGGCCCGTGTACGACTACGAGCGGCTGGAGCTGCCGATCCTCCTGAACGCCGACCCGATCGCGGCGGCGGAGTTCGTGACCCGGGTGCTGGGGCCGCTTGCGGCCGACGACCCGGCGATGGCGGAGCTGCGGAGCACGCTGAGCGCCTACCTCGACGACGACCGAGCCGTCTCGGCTGTCGCCGAACGGCTGCACATCGCCAAGAACACCGTGCTGTACCGGGTGAAGAAGGCCGAGCAACTGCGCGGGCGTCCGGTGAAGGAGGACCGGCTGGCGGTGCACGCGGCCCTCAACTTCGTCGAGGTCTTCGGGCCGCCGTCGCAAAGAGCGGACTGAACTCTGGTCGCCGTCACAAGAGACGCGTCGCGTCGCTCGGCTTGACTCGGTCGCATCGGGGCGTGAGCCCGGACCGAGACATCCAAGGAAGCGATCATGACGATGACGGCCGTCGGACACGACGAAACCAGCGCGGTGCCCGCACGCGAGGAGCTCGTGGCGCGCGCCGCCGCACTTGTGCCGCTGCTCAGGCAGCACGCCGCCGAGACCGAGGAGCGGCGGCGGCTGAGCGACGTGAGCCTCGCGCTGATCACCGAGGCCGGGTTCGCGCGACTGTGCGTACCCGTCGAGTACGGTGGCTACGGCCAGGGCATCGGGACGCTGACCGAGGTGACGGCCGAACTGGGACGCGGCTGTGCCTCCACCGCCTGGGTGGTGGGAGTGAGTGGGCAGATCGCCGTTACTCCGAAGAGCCCCGCCCTCAATTCCGTCCTGTACGGCGAGGGTCCGGACTCCTGGCTGTGCGGTTCGCTCAATCCGACTGCCGGCCGGGTGGAACCTGTCGACGGAGGAGTCCGGCTGACCGGGCGGTGGGGGTACGCCTCGGGCTGCACCCATGCGCGGTGGGCGATGGTCCTGGCCACCGGCACCGTCGAGGAAGGCGGCCCGACCGTGCACGGCCTCGCCGTCCCGATGAGTGACCTGACCATCGACGAGGACTGGTGGGTCGCCGGTATGCGCGGCAGCGGCAGCCACACGATCGTCGCTTCGGACGTCTTCGTACCGGCCGAACGGGTCCTCACCCCCAAGGGCCCCCGGACCGCGGAGCAGGTGATCCTGAGCGGGATCGGCGGATCGGCCATGATGGCGGGCCCGCTGCTCGGCGCCACGCACGGGGCGCTGGACATCGTGCACCAGACGTTGGCGGCGAAGAAGAAAATCGTCTACAGCCGGTACCCCTCCGCTCCGGAGGCGGTGGTGACCCAGCTCTGGCTGGCCGAGGCAACGCAGCATCTGGACACCGCCCGGCTGCACACCCGCCGCGCGACCGACGCGATCGACGGGGCGGTCGCGTCCGGCAGCGCCATGAGTCTGGTGGAGCGGGCCCGCGCGCGCATGGACGTCTCCACCGCGGTGGAGAACTGCCGGCAGGCGATGTCACGGCTGCTCGACATCCACGGCGCGAGCGGGTTCGCCGAGGCCAACCCGCTGCAGCGCGCCTGGCGTGACCTGGAGGCGGCCGGCCGCCATGGCTTCCTCAACACGCAGTTGGCCCGCGAGGCCTACGGGCGGGCACTGACCGGTGACGACGAGCCCATCGCCACGAACATCTGACGCCGAACGCCGCATGAGCACGAACCCGAACGAGTGGGACAGGGGCGGAAACAACATGACCATCACAGCGACTCGCGCCGAATTCCGGGACGCCATGGCACACCTGGCGGCGGCTGTCAGCATTCTCACCACCGACGGCCCCGGCGGCCGGTGCGGAATCACACTGAGTGCCGTCTGCTCGGTCACGGACTCCCCGCCGACCGTCCTGGCGTGCGTCAACCGGAGCAGCGCCATGCACGACGTCTTCGTCAGCAATGGCCGGGTCGCGCTGAACGTCCTCGGCGGGGACCAGGCGGAACTGGCGCGGCACTTCTCCGGAGCAACGAACGTGGCGATGGACGAGCGCTTCGCCTGGAACATCTGGGCGCCGGCCTACCCGGTGCCGGTGCTGCGCGACGCGCCGGTGACCATGACCGGCACTCTGTCCGGGCGCACGCCGATGGGTTCGCACAGCGTTCTCTTCATCCGTGTGGAAGAGATCCACGTGCGGGGTGACGCCGACGGACTCGTCTACCACAACCGCGATTTTCACCGGCTGGGTTCGTGACGGGCCACCGCCGCCACCCCGCCCGGCCGCTGCAGGCGGCCAGGGGAGGGCGGCGGCGGTGACATCGGCTTCGACGAGGCGGCCCGGGGCGAAGAGCGCCGGGGCGGGCACGAGCGTGCCGGCGCCCAACTTTGCGCACCGCCATGTCCCCGTGGCCGCTGTCGGGGCGAGGACCCGGACATGACCAGCCGCATCATCCTCCTCGGCGCCACCGGCTGCACCGGCTCCCTCAACCTCGACGCCATGCTGCTGTGCCGCGGTCTCGGACCGGTCCTGGCCGGACGCAACCCCGCCGCCATGGCCGCCCTCACCGCGCGGCACGGCGGACTCGCGCCCGCGACCGCCGACGCAGGCGATCCCATGAGCGTACGCACACTGCTGCGCCCCGGCGATGTCCTCGTCACCACGGTCGGCCCCTTCAAACGCTACGGACATCCCGTGGCACAGGCGGCCGCCGGACAGCGGCGCGCACTCCATCGACTCCACCGGTGAGGTCGGCTTCGTCCGCGCCCTGCGCGACCGCGTCCATGACCGTGGCCGCGGGACGGGATCGGTGCTGCTGCCCGCTGTCGGCTACGACTACGTCCCCGGCGCCCTCGCTCGGCACCCTGGCGGGGCGGCAGGGCGGCGACGCCGTGCGCGCGACCGATTCGGATCTTTCGCCGCGCAGCTTTCCGGGAGGCGGGAGGAGCCGCCGCAGAACCTCAGGGAGTACGACCCCGTCATGCCCCCAGACGGGGGAAGAGCCGTCGGGCATTGCAGGTGGTCAGGGCCCGCCAGGTGCTGCCTGCCGGCTGCGGTGCTTCGTCGAGGGATGCGACCTGGGCGGCAGTGCCGGCGGCCGGGGTGAAGCAGTAGTCGCTGCCGTAGAGGATCCGATCGGTGCCGAAGGCGGCGCTCAGAGCGGGGAGTTGGTGGGGGAACGGGGTTCCGGCAATGTCGAACCAGAGGCAGCTCACCTGCTGGGGTACCGGCTCGGTCTCGGTGTCGGCAGATGTCGTCTGGGTGTCGGTGGCGAACACGTTGCGGAAAAGTTCCATCCGCTGGGTGAGCAGGGGCAGGGCGCCGGCTCCGTGCGTGAAGATCCACTCGATGTCGGGGTACTGCTCCAGGCGGTGGTTGAACACGAGGTCGCTGACGGTGCGGGTGGAGTCGAAGATGAATTCCAGCATGGGCCGCGGGCGCCCGAGGGATACGGCTTCGAAGTGGGGCGGGGAGGTGGGATGGACGAAGACGGGTGTACGGCGACGGTGGAGTTCGGCGAGCAGGGGCTCGAAGCGGGCGTCACCGAGGTAGACCCCGTGTGCGTTGGTTTTCAGAGTGACGCCGTCGCTGCCGAGCTGGTCCATGGCGTAGGCGAGTTCGTCAAGGGCGGCATCGACATCTGGCAGGGGAAGCGAGGCGAAGTGCCCGAAGCGGGCCGGGTGCCGGCGTTTGAGGTCGGCACCCGTCTCGTTCACATGCCGGCTGAGGGTGCGGGCTGCCCGGTCGTCACCGAAGTGGGTGCCGGGAGAGGAAATGGACAGCAGTGAGGTGGCGATGCCCCACTCGTCCATGAGTTCCAGGTGGCGCTCGGGATGCCAGGTGGGCCAGGCGGCCATGCCGTCGGGGCGGGTGTGCCCGGCGTCCTGCGCGGCCTCCACGTAGCGCGGGGTGAGGAAGTGGGCGTGCACGTCGATCAAAGGGGTGCGGCTGGTGTTCATCACAGTCGGCCTTCTCGTGGTGCGGGCTCAGGCGGGTCGGTGTTCGGCGCCACCGCACCAGATGCGGTGGATGGCACGAGTTGCGTGGATGTCCGTGAGGGGATCGCCGTCGACGAGCACGAGATCGGCGCGCCCTCCCGCGGCGATGGCGCCTCGGTCGGTCAGGCCGAAGACGCGGGCAGGCACGGTGGTGGCCGATCGCAGGGCCTCGGCGGGGGTGAGTCCCGCGTCGACGAGAAGTTCCAGTTCGTGGTGCAGGCTCGTGCCGTGTGGAACGTGGTGGGGGACGCCGGGCTGGGTGTTGGCGTCGGTTCCGGCGAGGATGGGGATGCCGGCCCGGTGCAGGGCGGCGAGGTTGCGGCGGGCGGTCCGGTAGGCGTGGGGGACGCCGCGTGCTGCGGCGGTGCCCTCCATCATGGTCAGCGTGGGGATGACCGCCTTTTTCCCCTCGGCCATGCGGGCGATGTCGGCCTGGTCCAGTGGTCGGTCGAGGGGGATGTGGGTGACGAGGTCGACGTCGGCGTTCAGGGCCATCGTGCAGGCGCCGGAGGTGACGGCGTGGGCCACGGTGCGTTTGCCGTGGGTGCGGGCTGCGGCGACGAGCGCGTTCATCGTTTCCTGGTCAGGACCGCCGTCTCCGGGGGCTTCCGCCACGATCTTGATGTAGTCGGATCCGGCGGACACCTGTGCCGCGACGAACTCACCGGCCTGCTGTGGGGTGCGCACGATGGCGTCGTTGGCCATGCCCGGAATGCGGGCGTGGGGGCCGCCCGGCCCGATGGCGGGGGTCCCGGCGCCGCGGATGTCGGTGACGCCAGGGGTGCCCCGCAGAGAGGTGAGGAACTGGGGTGGCCAGGTGGCCATGTCGAGCGCGGTGGTGACGCCGTGGGAGCACAGCTGTTCCAGCGTGCCGGGGCCGTGCAGATGGACGTGGGCGTCGATGAGGCCGGGCAGCAGGACCATGCCGTGACCGTCGATCACCTGCGCGCCGTGGGTGGAGGTGTCGGCGCTGATGGCCGCACCGTCGATCACGACGGTGCGTGGTTCGGTGAGCCGGTCGCCGTCGCATACCCGGACGTGGGTGAGCGCCGTGCGGGATGCGGTGGGAGCGGGGGGTGGCTGGTCGGTCAACGCTGCTCTCCCGGTGCGTGCTCGTGCCCGGGTGGACGGGGCGGGTCCTCACGTGACCCGTCGTGCGCAGGTGATCGCGCCCGGCCGTCGGTCGTGGCTGACGTTCCAGCCGTATGGCGCCGGGTCTGTCCGGGGGCAGGATCCGTCCCGGCCGCGAGGCAGGGCAACCTCGGACAGGGTACGGCCGGGGCGGTGCTCGGGGGCGGCGGGTGTGACTGCCGGTCCGCCGTGTCCGGTGGCTGTCCGGGACCACCGCACCGGCGGAAGTGGTTGCACCCCCTGTGCCGCGGCCCCGGGGATGTGTACCGGTCGGCGGTGGCGGCCGGATCCGCTCGGTGCGCACGCCGGGGGCCGTGGCGGCCACACGGTCGCCTGGCTACTGTTCGGCGGCGGTCAGCAGCGGCTGCGGCACGCCGGCTGCCCGGGCTGCGGGCCGCCGCAGGTGCTCGCGCAGCTGCCTGACCAGGTCGTGCAGCCCGGCCCCGTCGCCCGCGGCACCGAACAGGTAGAAGTCAGGCCGTACGATGGCGGCGGCGTGGCCGTGTTCGCGCAGGTGGGGGAGGTAGCCGTCGGGGGCGTCGAGGTAGCCCTCGGGCGGTGCGCTGTTCTCGAACAGGGCGACGATGTGGGCGCCTATGTCGGTGAGGAAGGCGCGGTCGGTGTCGTCGAGGGCGGCCAGCGGGGCGTCGCCGTCGGTCAGGACGGTGAAGCCGCCGCCGGTGAGGTCGTCCAGCAGGGCGGTGCGGCCCTGGTGGGTGAGTTCGTACTGCGGGGCGAGATGCCCGGCGCCGGGCGCCCGGTTGCCGTCCGGGGTCCGCTGGAGCACACCGTCGCCGAGGACCGGCGGTGGTGTGGGCGGCAGGGCGTGCTGCGGGTCGGCGCCGGCGGCGATCATGCGGGCGTCGCGGGCCGCGGCGTCGTCAGGGTCGAGGACGCAGATGACCTGGCCGAGGGCCATCGACATGCCGATGGCGTGCTGGACGTGCTCGCTGCGCTCGGAGGTGTAGGTGTTGAGCAGGCCGGCGTCGGCCCGGCCGGTCAGGACGAGGCCGAGCTTCCACGCGAGGTTGACGGCGTCGCGCATGCCGGAGCACATGCCCTGGCCGGCGAAGGGCGGCATCTGGTGGGCGGCGTCCCCGGCGAGGATCAGCCGGCCCTCGCGCCAGCGGTTCACCCAGCGGGCCTGGAAGGTGTAGACGGTGTGCCGCTCGATCGTGGTGTTCTCCGGGGTGCGGCCCCAGGGTTCCAGCAGCCGCCAGGCGGCCTTGAGGGTGTTGAGTTCCTCGATGCTCTCATGCGGCAGGCGAAGGAACTCCCAGCGGCGCCGCCCGGGGCCGCCGGAGACGATGGTGGTGGGGCGCCGCGGGTCGCACAGCTGCCAGTTCATCGGCGACCACGTCCTCTGCTCGTGCGGAAGGGTGTCGACGATCAGCCAGTCGTAGAAGAAGCCGAGGTCGGTGACGGTGGTGGCCATCGCTGAGCGGACGAAGCTGTTGGCGCCGTCGGCGCCGATGACGTAGCGGGCGCGGATCGTGCCCGGCCCGTCGGGTCCGTTCGTGGTCAGCCGGACGTGATCCTCGTCGTGAACGAGGCCGACGGCTTCGCAGCCGCGGCGAACCGTGACCGTGGGCAGGTGCTCGGCGGCCTCGGCGAGGACGGCCTCCAGCTGGGGCTGGCAGAAGAAGCTCGCGGTCGGCCAGCCGGACGGGCCCAGGCCCGACCAGTCGATGCGGACGAGCGCCTCGCCGGCGTGGTTGCGCCATTCGTAGTGGTCGGGCACGGGGTCGGTGACCGCGCGGACCTGCTCACCGACCCCGGCGGCCTGGAAGATCCGGCCGATCTCGTGGTCGAAGTGCACCGCCCGGGGCAGGTCGTAGGGGCTGGGCCAGCGCTCGACGGCGATGACGTCGTGCCCCTGCCGGCCCAGCAGCAGGGCCAGCATCTGGCCGACGGGACCGAAGCCCACGATGGCGACGTCGTGCGTCGGCGTGGAGGTGCCTGTCATGGTGGCTCTACCTCGTCGGGCTGTGGGTGCCGGTCATCAGGGCGGCGAGATCGTCGGGGGCGAGGAAGGACGGCGGGGGCGGCGGCCCCCAGGTGAACAGGCCCTTGGCGCCTTCCAGGGCCTCCGGCGACCAGAGCTGGTCGTCGACGATGCAGTCCATGTCGGAGTAGTACTCGCTGAAGTTGCCGGCCGGGTCCTTGAGGTACCAGAAGAAGTTGGAGCCGGCGTGGTGGCGGCCCAGGCCCCAGACGTGCCGCTCGGGGTGGTCCTCCAGCATCGCGGTGGCGCCGCGGCCGACCTCGTCGATGTCGTCGACCTGCCAGGAGGAGTGGTGCAGGAAGGTGACGGGCGCGGCCAGGACCAGAATGTTGTGGTGGTCGGTGGAACAGCGCAGGAACGCCCCGTGGTCCTTGATGTAGTCGGACGCCTTGAAGCCGAGCCCGTCGCGGAAGAACGCGGTGGTGGTGTCGAAGTCGGTGGTGCCCACGACGGCGTGGCCGAGCTTGCGCGGCCGTACCCGGCCGGTGCGCAGGATGCCGGGGGCGCGGGCGCCGGTGCGCTCGGGCCGGCCGGGGCCGTTGTAGGCGGTGGCCGGCACCGGGTCCTGGGCGAGGCGGGGGAGGACCTCGAGGACAGCGCGTACGGCGGTGGCCTGGTCGTAGGCGGACAGGGTCTCGCCCTCCGTGACGCTCTCGATGCCGAGCCGCTTCAGCCGGGAGGCGGCCGCTGCGAGGTCGTCGGGCGTGTCCGCGCCGACGCGGACCTCCACCAGGCGGCGGGCCGGCGCGTGGACGATACGCAGCTGCCGTCCGCCGTCCTGGGTGGTGAACCAGCCGTCGCCGTCCGGGACGAGACCGAAGTCCGTGTAGTAGGCCGCCGTTTCGGCGACATGGGGGACCCCCATGGTGATGGAGGTCAGACGGTGCAGTGCCATGGGGGACTCCTTGACTCCTTTGTCCGAAGGGTCCGGCCGGGTCAGACGACGAAGGTCTGGCGCAGTTCGCCGATGCCCTCGATGGTGCTGACGAGTTCGTCACCGGCCGCCAGCCAGCGCTGCGGGTCGCGACCGAGGCCCACGCCGGCGGGGGTGCCGGTGAAGATGACGTCCCCGGGCAGCAGCGGCAGCACCGCGGACAGCTTGGCGATCAGGGCGGGCACGGAGAAAATCAGGTCGCGGGTGCGGCCCTTCTGGACCTCCTCGCCGTTGATCGCACAGCGCAGTTCGAGGTCGCCGGGGTCCTCGAACTCGTCCGGCGTGACCAGCCACGGCCCGATGGGGGCGAACCCGGGGTAGGACTTGCCGAGGCTGAACTGGGGCGCGGGACCCGCCAGCTGGGACACCCGCTCGGAGATGTCCTGGCCGACGGTCAGCCCGGCGACGTGGCTCCAGGCGTCCCCCTCGGCCACGTTCTCGGCGCGGTGGCCGATGACGGCGACCAGCTCGACCTCCCAGTCGGTGTTGCCGCCCTCGGGCAGCTTCACCTCGGTGACCGGGCCGCTGATGCTGGTGACGAACTTGGTGAACACGGGCGGCAGTCCCTCGGGCACCTCGAACCCGGACTCCGATGCGTGATCGCGGTAGTTGAGGCCGATCGCCAGCGTCTGCCGGGGAGCCGGGACCGGCGAGCCCAGCTCGGCCGGGTCGAACGCCACGCCCTCGGGCAGGTCTGCGGCGGCGGCCCAGGACCGGAACACCTCCCAGCGCTCGTAGACGGCCTGGGGGTCGGCGGAGAAGCTGCCGGCACTGGCCTTCTCGACGTCGACGGCCTTGCCATCGATGATCAGGGCCAGTCGGCCGGAGAGGTTGGCGATACGCACGATGTGTCTCCCGAGAGGGGTGGGAACGGGGCCGCCCGGAACCGCGTGGGTCGCGGCCGCTCGACCGCTGGGGCGATGCGGGACCCGCCGCCGGCGACGACGGGGTCCTTGCTCATCCGCCAGCAATTCAGCATGATGATTAGGCTTGATGGTGCGCCGACGTGTCCCGGGCGTCAAGAGGCCGAAGCCAAAAAAGACTATGATGAATATGAGTCTTGAGGAGTTGTTGTGACCGTCACGCCCGAAGGAACCGCGTCCGCGGGAGCTACCGCCTCTGGCGGGGTCCGTCCTGATCAGCGGCGTGGCGGTGCCGCGTCGCCGTCCGCCGGCGTCTCCCCCGGCGGACGCGGCCCCGAGGGGGGCGGGCGCGGGACGGCCTCAGGGCGGGCCGAGGGGGCGGCGCAGCGGGTCACGGAGCTGATCGAGAGCCTGCCGCCCGGCTCCCGCCTGGGCACCAAGGAGGAGATGCGCACCCTGTGCGGGGTCTCGGTCGGCACGTTCAACGAGGCACTGCGGCTGCTGCAGTCCCGCGGACTGGTCACCGTCAAGCCGGGCCCCGGCGGCGGCCTCTTCAGCGCCGAACAGTCCCCGATGGTCCGCCTCGGTAACTCCGTCCTGGCCCTGGACACGCAGCAGAACGACGTCGCCGACGCCGTACGCATCCGCGACGCCCTCGACCCGCTGCTCATCGAGGACGCGCTCTGGCACGCCTCACCGGCCGACATCGCCACCCTGCGCGACCACATCACCGCCATGGAACGGGCCGTCGACGACACCGACCCCGTCGCCTTCGTCCACGCCAACTGGCGCCTGCACGCCGCCATCGCGGCGATCAGCCCGAACAGCCTGCTCAGCTCGCTCTACACCAGCCTTCTGGACCTCATCGAAGGCCACACGCTCTCGGTGCTGCCCAACGGTGAGCAGCCGCTCACCGAATACATCGCCCAGCGCCACGAACTGCACCGCGCACTCGTCGACGCCCTCGACCGCCGCGATCGCGACGAGGCGCTCCGGCTGATTCACGAGCACAACACGAGCCCCGCCACGCCGTACTGACCCGCCGCTTCATCCCGTCACGCAGGCCCGTACTCCCCGCACCGCCCAGCGGACGGGCCAAACACGTCGTTGCCGCGGACCCGGCCGGGCCGACGACACCCGATCCCGGACCGCCGGCCACGCCTGTCCGCACGTATCGTCAGACGGGGGAGCGGTGTTGAGACGGGAGCATTGACCCGGATACGTAGGTGGCGGAGCCCATCGGGCGTGGCCGGTACGGGGAGCACACCGGGGCGCGCCGGATGAGTGGGATCGGTAGGACGGGACACATGTTGGACGCGGTCGAACGTGGGCTGCTGCAGGCGCTCCAGATCGATGGGCGGGTCGCGTTCTCGCTGGTCGGTGCGGTGCTGGGGGTTTCGGACCAGACGGTGGCGCGCCGGTACGCGCGGCTGCGGAACGAGGCGGGCGTTCGGGTGATCGGTGCGGTGTGGCCGGAGGCGGTGGGGCGGCAGCTGTGGCTGGTGCGGGTGCGGTGCGTACCGGAGGCGGTGGCGGGGCTCGCGCGAGCGCTGGCGAAGCAGGCGGAGACGTCGTGGGTGCAGATCGCCTCGGGCGGCGCGGAGGTCCTGTGCATGGTGCAGGCGGTGACGGACACGCCGGCCGCGGAGTCGACCGTGCTGTCCCGCCTGCCCCGCACGCCCCGGGTCACCGGGGTGAGTGCGCACCGCGTGCTGCACCCGTTCTTCGGTGGAAGTGAGAGTCCGCTGACGAAGAACGGGCCGCTCACAGCGGAGCAGTGCGCGCGGCTGTCGCCGCCGGCGGCGGAACGCGTGACCGGGCCGGTGGAACTGTCGGCGGAGGACAACGCGTTGCTGGAGGCGCTCGCGCTGGACGGGCGGGCCGGGTTCCGGTCGCTGGCCGCGGCGACGGGCTGGTCGCAGACGACCGTGCGGCGGCGGCTGGCGGAGCTGCGCTCGGGCGGGGTGGTGTACTTCGACGTCGATGTCGACCCGGCGTTGCTGGGGGCGTGGACGTCGGCGGGGCTGTGGCTGACGGTCGCGCCGGGTGAGCTGGCGGCAGCGGGTGAGGCGCTGGCGGAGCATCCGCAGGTGAGCTTCGCGGCTGCCACCACCGGTGTGTCCAACCTGTACGCGAGCGTGCAGTGCGCCACGGGCACGGCGCTGTACGAGTACCTGACGGGCCCGGTGGCGGCATTGCCCGGGCTGCTGTCGGTGGAGACCGCGCCGAGTATGCGGGTGGTCAAGGGGGCGTCTCCGATCGTCGGATAGCGCCGCGTACGAGGCCCTTGGCGTCGGATAGCGCCCACGGGGACGGTGTTCCTGCCGCGGGGCTCAGCGCGAGGGGATGGTGGCGGGGCACGAAAACACACCGCTGCGAGAGGGAACTCCCGATGCCCAACGCATTCGACCCGATCACCATCGGACCGCTCACCCTGCCCAACCGCGTCGCCATGGCCCCGCTGGCCCGCCGCCGCGCCTACGGCGACGGCCTGTCGGCGACCCCGCTCATGGCCGAGTACTACCGGCAGCGCGCGACCGCCGGGCTGATCGTCTCCGAAGCCGCCCAGCCCAGTCGTGTCGGCCAGGGCTACACCGACACCCCCGGCCTGCACGACGCGGCGCAGGTCGCGTCCTGGCGCCCGGTCACCGACGCCGTGCACGAGGCGGGCGGCCGGATCTACTCACAGCTCATGCACGCCGGCCGTAACAGCCACCCCGAACTCCTCGGCGGCGGGCTGCACCCGCTCGCGCCGTCCGCGTGTGCCGCCGAAGGCGTCGTGCGCGTCCACGGCGGCGAACCGGCCGTGCGCAAGCCGTACCCGATACCGCAGGCCCTGACCAGGCAGGGCATCGCGGATACCATCGCCGACTTCGCCGATGCGGCCGCGAACGCGATCGACGCCGGGTTCGACGGTGTCGAACTGCATGGAGCCTACGGTTACCTCATTCAGCAGTTCCTCTCCGGCAACGCCAACCGCCGCACCGACCGCTACGGCGGCAGCGTCGCCGGGCGCGTCAGGTTCCCGCTCGACCTCGTCGACGCCGTCGCCGCGCGCATCGGACCCGAGCGGCTCGCACTGCGGATCTCCCCTGGCTGCACCGCCTTCGGCCTCGACGAGCCGGACCTGCACGAGCTCTATCTGACCCTGCTCGACGGTCTGCCACGCGACCTGGCCTACCTGCACGTATTCGAGTTTCCGGGCCACCGCGACCTCACGGTGAAACTGCGGGAGCACTGGGCGGGAGTGTTTATGCTCAATCCGCACGAGACCCACCACGACTGGCCCGCCGGCCCTGGGCAACTGCGCCTGGTCGACGACGGGCTGGCGGACATCCTCTCGTTCGGGACGCTGTTCATCTCCAACCCCGACCTCGTGCACCGCCTCCGCCTCGGCGCGCCGCTCGCCGAGGCCGACAAGACCACGTTCTACCGCGGCGACCACCGCGGCTACACCGACTACCCCTGCCTGGGGGAAGTCCTCGCGTGACCGCTGTCCTGCGCAGCGCGACCGCCGTGGTCACCGGTGCCGGCAGTGGCGTCAGCCCCGCAGACGCCGCAGGCTCACCCTGGCCGACCGGCCGGCCGCACGCGGGGGTCGGGCCCCGCTGTCCCAGCTCTCCGCTCGCTCGGTGACCGCGGCGTGAGGGCGGTCGCCGATCCGGTCCGACCGGGGCCGCCCTCAGTCGTGCCGCCGCGCCCCGCAGCAAAGACCAGGCCGCGCGATGCCGGGCGCGGCCAGGAGCGGTGAGGCGGCGAGCAGCCCCGTGCGCGCGGGTCGGTGCCTGCACCGCGCCGGGTGCGCCCGCGGCGACGGACGCGGGTGCCGAGTCGTCAGGCGGGCCGGACGGTGATGGTGCACAGGCGCTTGGTGGCCCGGGTCAGGGCTACGTACAAGTCCCGTTCCCCACCGGGGCGGTTCGTGATGATTTCCTCCGGGTTCATGACGACGATTCCGTCGAATTCCAGGCCGCGTGCTTCGGACGCCGGCACGATGCGTGCGTGGTGAGCGGCGCCCTGAGCCGTCAGCTCGCTCACCCTGGTGTCCGCGCAGATCACCCCCAGCAGCTCGCCCGGGTGCGCGGTGCGCTGGGCGCGGAGTTCCTGAACGACGGCGGCGACCAACCCGTCCGGAGGTGTGGTCACGGTGCGAGGGCTCTCACCGCTTCGCAGTGACCGTGTGGGCTTCTGGTCCGGAGCGATCCGCGTGAGCAGGTCCCGGACACTTCCCAGGATCTGCTGCGTTGTGCGGTAGCTGACGGTCAGCTCGTGCAGTGTGAACCGTGGCCCGACGTGGGGGCTCAGTGCTTCCTTCCAGTCGCGTGCGGTCGCGACCGGGCCTGCCTGGGCGAAGTCACCCACCAGCGTCATCGACCGCGACGGGCAGCGGCGGACGATCATCCGCCACTGCATGGCGGTCAGTTCCTGCGCCTCGTCGACGACGACGTGCCCGTACGTCCGCTCGGGGGGACCGTCGACCAGGCTCGCCGCCTCGTCCAGCAACGGCACATCGGCATCGGTCCACGGGTCGTCCGGACCGCGCAGCAGAAGGGACCGCTCCTGCGCGGTCAGACGGAGCAGGCGCTCGGCGAGCGCGTCGGCGTTCGTCAGGAGCGCCTTCACGAGGTCACCGGGTACCAGCCGCGGCCACAACACCTCGACCGCTCGGTCGACGCCGGTGTCGTCGAGGAGATCGGCTCGGATGGCGTCCAGGTCCAGCTCGTGGACCGGACCTGAGCCGGCCGCACCTTCGGCACGGCGCTGGGCGGCTCCCGTGAACCGGTCGAGGTCGATGCCCGTCATCCTTTCGGTATCGGCGTCGATCTGCTCCAGGAGGTCCCCCATGTCGCGTTGCATCGCGTCGGTGACGGCGTCGACCAAGAGCTCTTTGAACACCTGGCGCGCGGGGTTGTGCCCCGTCGTGGCCGTCACGGCGGCGTCGCGTGCCGTGGCGACTTCCTCGCCGGAGAGGTGAACCCGTTCCTGTCCGACCCGCACGGTGAAGTCACCGGCGGGGGCTTGGTGGGCGCACAGCAGGCCGGCCAAGGCGTCGGCGAGGTCGGAGCTGCCCTTGAGCCGCGCCGTATCGAACGGGTCCACCGTGTCCGTGGGCACTCCGGCCAGTTCCTGGCAGGTCGCCAGGACGACGTCGTTCTCTCCGAGCGAGGGAAGGACCTGGGAGATGTAGTCGAGGAACCGGGCGTTCGGGCCCACCACCAGGACACCCTCCTGCGCGGCGCGCGGGAACGCGTACAGCACATAGGCCGCACGGTGCAGGGCGACCACTGTCTTGCCGGTGCCGGGCCCGCCCTGCACCACGGTCACCCCGCGGTGGGCGGAGCGGACGATCTCGTCCTGCTCGGCCTGCAGCGTCGCGACGGCCGCCTGCATCCTGCCGGTACGCCGTGCCGACAGGGCCTCGGTCAACGGGCCGTCCCCCACGACGTCCTCGTCGGTCGGGGCGGTCCCGTCCAGCAGTTCGTCGCTCACCGAGATGACCGTGCGCTCCTCGAGGCGCAGGTGCCGGCGCCGCCGCAGGTCCATCGGGTGGACCGGTGTCGCCTCGTAGAAGGGCCGCGCCGCGTTCGCGCGCCAGTCCACGAGCAGCGGCAGGTCATCCTCCTCCCTGTGCAATCCGATCCGCCCGATGCGCAGGGCCGTGCCGTCCGTCCGGTCGATGCGCCCGAAGACCAGCCCCTTTTCGGCGCCCTCCAGCCGGCCGATTTCCTTGGCCAGACGCTCGGCGGCGATTTCTCTCTCGTAGGCCTCATTGGCGTTGTCCGCCGGGGCCTTCAGCACACTCGCCCGGTGCACGCGCGCTTCGGAAAGCCGCTCGGTGAGCAACGCATACAAGGAGGACACATAATCCTGCTCCGATTCAACCGCACGCACAGCGGGATCGTTCATTTTCGACAACAGGGGGCTCCTTCGATTCGAGCCACACCATACGGTCAAAAGTTCCCTAAAGGTAAGCCTTGACTTACCTGTCGAAACTATGTCCCACGACTGAATCCATGACGGCTGACCGTATTCCGTATCATGCGTTCCGCCGTTCCGTATATCGCTCATTGCGCTCCCGATGCCCGCCTGCCGTATGGGCGAGCCCGCCCTTGGATGCCGGTGATGTTTTGCCGCGCTCGGGAAAAGGGAGCAGAGAGATCCGGCGAGGCGACCGGCGCTGGTCCGCGGTCCCGCCTGCAAGCGGCCTGCCGTCCACGGCGATCCAGCAGAACCCGTCCTCGCGCTGCTCGAGCAGCTTCCACATCCGGCGGCGGACCGCGGCGCGGGCCCGGGCGATCCGGCGCCGTTGCCGTGCGCCCATCTCGTCCAGCACCCGCCACACGGTCGCGAGGGAGGCGACCTGGCCGAGGACCGCACGCTGGTGCTCCAGCAGCGCGATGTCGCCGATCGCCTCGGCACCCAGGACGATCGCGCAGGCCAGGTCCACCAGCACCCGCCCGCGCGGGTGCACCGGAGGGGACCCGGGCAGGCGCATCGCAAGCGCCTGATCAGGGACTGGACACCGCAGATAATTGAAGGTCGGGGCACCGTTTCCGCATCCGAGTGACGCTCAGTACCTACCCTCAGCGACACCGTGAAAGCCGAGCCCGGGGCACCTCAGCCCCGGGCTGTCCGACCAGGTCGTTTCGTTCCGGGTGGGGGCTGGCTGTCGGTCGGATCCGGGAGCTGTGGCAGTCCGTACCGGATCGGTGGGACGGCTGACGTGCGACCTGAATGACATGACGGAACTTCCGGATCAAGCTGGCCGTGGCGGCCCGCTTCCCGGCCGCGACTGTCAGGAGAAGTCGGCCAGCTGTGCGCCCCCGATCGTGACTACGGCCAGCACCGCTAGTACGACGGCCGTGATGCGCAATCTCCGCTCCAGGGCCCTGGCGCGCCTTTGGCGGAGATGCAGATCCACTGAGGGGTCCCACCGCTGTTTCTCCGCATCCCAACTGCTCATGCCGGCATGCCGGTGATCGTCTGGGCGGTCACCCCGGCCGCGGTCTGCCCACTCACGGACCCGGCAGCCTGGGCCGCGAGCGAAGCGAGCCTTCGCGGCCGTCCCTGCTCCACCCTCTTGGTGGCCTGGATCTCCTCTTCGGCCAGGGCAGCTTCCGTGCGCAGTTCACCTGGCTCACCGCGCAACAGCACGAGCGCCTCGATCAGTTCAGGCGTGGCCTCGAAGAACCGCTCCGACCGGTGGGTGGCCCGGGCTTCAGGGCCTGAAGCCGCCGCACCCCCGGTCATCCGTCCGATGACGATGCCGCCCGGGAGCGGTGTCACGACGGGGGAGGGCAGTGCACTCGCGTCGGCGGGCCGACCGATCCGTCTGCCGGATTCCTCGGCCTCCGCCCGCGGCCCTGCGGCAACGACTCCTCCGTTGAGCTCACCGATGACGAGGCCGCCCGGCGACTCCGCACCCGACGGGCACTCGTCGGCGCCCGCGTCGCGGTGGGCGCCCGCCGCACCGTCACGTCCGTCCGTATGCTCGCTCACGCTGCCTCCCTGTTCTGTGTGCCTGCCACATGCCTCGTCGCCTCTTCAGAACCGCTGCCGTCCAAGGACACGGCCCCTCGCCTGGCGCGGTCCACCCGCGGTTCGTGCTTGGGCGCCCCGCCCCGCCGCCACCGCGCCCCCGCTCATCGCCCCGATGAGGATCCCCCCGTTGCTCACCTGGATGACTTGCTGCTCCAGTTGCCCGGTGTCGTAGCCCTTTTCCCGCAGCGCTTGGACCGCCCCGGTGCCGATGCGCTCCACGAGCGCGTTGAGATAGCGGTTGACATCCGTCTCCCGGATCGGTGACTTCTGGTACGCGGACGCGAGTTCGCGTACGGAGCCCGAGGCCCCCTTGGACGGGGTGTCCCAGCCGTTCTGGCGCTCGAACCGTCGCTTCACCGAGATCGTCGCGTCACCCGCTGAGCCCGCGGCGGAGAAGATAGCGGCGACTGCGGCGGCCGGAGCGGCCAGCAGGGCTCGTACCACCGAGGTCGCCGGAAGGTCGGGGCCCCGTTCGGCGATCGCGTCGACGAGCTCGAACTCCGGCTGCAACGGGTCCATGACGTAGAGGCAGACCTCCAGCGTCAGTGACTTGCCCTGGGTGTAGACCCGCACCAGAGCAGTGACCACCACCTGCTGTTCCCACCCGCTGATCCGGGCCCACAAGTAGTGCCGCCGGGCCTCGCCGCCTTCTTCGACCGCCTCGCGGAGGTGCCCTTCCGCAGCCGCCTGCCCATGGTCGACCGAGTCCCTCGGCGGCCCCGCCGGCAGGTAGACCAGTTCGTCGATCTGCACCTCCTTGAGACGGTCCACCTTCGATCGGGGACCGGTGTCCTCGCGGAATCCCTCCAGCTCGTCCCGAAGGCGGCCCAGCACGTCGGCGGTGGTGAGCGGCTCGGAATCGGCGTCCGGCTCGCGCTTCAGGTCCATCACGACGGGCGTGGGGTCCAGCACCGCCCGGCCCAGCCCGGCGAACCCCCCGACCGTGTCGTACAGGACGATCTTCGAGTCCTGTTCCCTCTTGATGACCTCCCCGACAGCCCGGAGCCACGCGGGCCCCGTCAGCCTCTCCGGGGACCGTTGCTCGAAGGCATTGGGGCGGAACTGATCACGCATGGTCCGCTCGACGGTGCGGCGGTGTACCCACACGGGGACGGCCAGCAACAACGGGAATACCACCGCCACCCAGTGGGCGGGGTTTCTCAACACGGCGACGAACGCTGTCGCCCAGTAGGAGGCCAGCGCGCCAGCGCCGACCACGGCGAACAAGAACCCACCTCGCCGTCTGGGCGCTGGGCCACTCGGCTCGTACGCGTTCCTGCCGCAGCCCGGGACACTCCCTGTCAACCACAGCAGCAAGCACACGAAGGCGTAGTTGAACACCCAGAAAACATGGTCGATTTCACATACGGGGTGATCCGCCATTGCTTCGATCAAATCGTAGGGAAGGTCGAAGACGAATGCGAAGATGCTCGGGAAGTCCCAGCTCGAATCCCCGCCTTCTCTGCCTGTCCCGTTCTTCGCATTGCAGATGAAAGGCGCATGCGGGAGGAGTAGATCTGCCAGTGCGAAGAGCGCCCACACCACGGCGGCCCAGATGCCCGTTGTCCGCTCGAGCCTGCCGGCCCGCCTGGCGTTGGCCAGCACCGCGAAGACATCGACACCGGCCGCTGGCGCAAGCGCCCTTTCATCGTGCCTGACGAGCAGGTTCACGACACGACGCCGGAAGCGAGCGGAGAGATAGGACCCTGCGCAGAGCAGACGGGTGGTCTCGGTATCGGGGCATGAGCCGGGAGATCGCGGCGGTCCGTCAGGAGGGGGCGGGCAGGAGGATAATTGAGAAGGAACTGTCAAAGTGTCGTGACCTCCTTCTATCAGGACGAGCGCCATTTTAGCCGCGATTCGTTGCAGACCGTCGCCGCCGGCGGCCTCCAGCGCAAGCTGACCGCCCACGGACCGCGGGCCGCCGCGGCCGAGGGCAGCAAGGGCGGACGCTGCCCGGCCGTCACGGCCGCGAAGGCCGCCGCCGTGCGCGCCGGGTACCTGGGCGGCCAGTCCATCGCCGGCCTGGCCCGCGACCACCACGTCAGTCGCGGCGCCATCCGCACCGCCGTCGCCGGCCTCATGCCGAAGCACACCGACGATCGCCAGGACACCCCAGCACCGCAGACCGCGGTCACCCTCGGCATGCCGGGCAAGGTCGCCGACTTCCAGCGCGCGGCCGAACTGGAGCCCTCCGAGCGGGCCGCGCTCGACCAGGGCGTGACCGTACGGCGCGGCCAGGGCTGCACACCCCGTGTCTCCGCGGTGCCCTCGGTCCGCCGCCAACTCCTCGGCCGCTGCTGGCCGTTCGACGCTTCCTCGGCAATCTGGGCCCAGCGCATGGCCCGCCGCGAGTCGAGAACCGCGTCAGCACCCTCGGGACCGGGGGGACGAGCATGAGGCGCGGCCGACCGGCCAGACGCACGTAGCTGCCGTTCCTTGGCCAGCAGGTTTCCGCGGACGAGCGTGTGCAAGTGCTCAGTCGCGGTCGAGGGCGCCCCCCACATGACGCGCCAATTCCGTCGCTGTCCAAGCCCGGCCGTCGAGGAGGGCCGGACAGAAGCCCGCCCGGCGTACCATCGGCCAGAAGCTTCACCACGGCAGCCAGGTCAGGACCGGCTGCATGTGGGCGCTGCATGTCCATGCCGTCCGTTGTCCCCTGCGATACTTCGGCCCCGGCCGAAATAACCGGACCCTAGGCTTCTCACCATGAACACGGCACCTCCCAGAACCCTGCCCGCACAGACAGTCGCCACCCACCTGGAGATCGAACCGAGCATTCTGTACTTCGGGACGCCAGTGGTGCTCCTGTCGACAGAGAATCAGGACGGCTCGTTCAACCTCGCCCCGATATCATCCGCATGGGCTCTCGGGAAGACGGTGGTGATCGGGCTGGGCCGTGAGGGGCAGACCGCGTACAACCTTGGCAGCCGCCCCGACCTGGTCATCAGCCTGCCGGCCCCCGCCCAGTGGCCGGCCGTGGAGCGGCTGGCGCCACTGACCGGCCGGGATCCAGTGCCCTCCAGCAAGCCCAATGGCTGCCGCTTCGAGCCGGACAAGTTCGCCGCCGCGGGCATGACCAGCGAGCCCTCCCACCTGGTCAGGCCGCCTCGCGCCGCCGGATGCCCGATCCAGTTGGAGGCCCGTGCCGAGCGGGTGCAGCAGGACGTCTCCGGGGAGTTCGTCATCGTCGAGGCCGTCGTGTGCAAGGTGCACGCCGACTCCCGCATCGTCGTTCCGGGCACCGACCACATCGACCCCGCCGCCTGGAGCCCCCTCATTTACAACTTCCGCCACTACTTCGGACTCGGCCCGGAACTCGGCCACTCCTACCGCACCCAGACACCCCGCAACTTCGAGGGGCCGGCCGCAGAGCCTGCACTCGCCGACATAGCGCCCAACTGAGACGAGGCGGCCTGGCCGAAGTCGGCGGCAGCAGGGGAAGACCAACCTCCCGGAGTTCTCGTACTCGACCGAGTCCGACAACCTCCTCACGGGCAGGGCGAACAACCCCTGGAACCTCGACCGCACGTCCGGCGGTTCCAGTGGCGGGGAATCGGCGGCGATCGCGGCCGGGATGTCGCCGCTCGGGCTCGGAAGCGACCTGGCCATCTCGGTGCGCGGGCCGGCCGCTCACACCGGCATCGTCGCCCTCGAGGCAACGCACACGCGCATCCCGATGACCGGGGTCTGGCCGCGGGTGCCGCGCCGTGACTGGCACGTCGGCCCGATGGCCCGCACCATCCGCGACCTCGCACTGGCGTACTCGGTGCTGTCCGGCCCGGACGGTGTCGACGGCTTCGCCACCGTTCCGCCCGAGTTCGACGCAGGCCTGGGCGCGTCGCCGGACCGGCCCGTCCGCGTCGGCTGGCTGACTGGCTCGGGACTCGGCCCGCTCGACTCGGAGGTCGCTGCCACCGTGCAGAAGGCCGCCGAAGCGCTGGAGGGCGCCGGGGTTCAGGCCGAGGCTGTGAGCATCCCGGCGCTCGAGCGGGACAACCCTCTCGACCTCTTCTACCGGCAGCACGTCATGGAGGTGCAGCCGGCCTTCCAGGATGTCACCGCCGGTCACGAGGACCAGATGGCCAAGGTCTCCAAGTCCATGCTCGCCAGCCCCGGCACATCCGTAGAGGACTACCTCCTGGCCGAGCAGGGCATCGAACGTCTCCGGGACGCATGCACCGAGTACTTCCAGCAGTACGACGTCCTCCTGCTCCCGGTCCTGCCCATCCCTGCCCACGAACACGGACTCACCCAGTTCACCATCAACGGTCAGACGGTGGACGCCGCCCACATACAGACGGCGACCATCCCGTTCAACCTGACCGGACTCCCGGCCCTGTCCATGCGGTTCGGCACGAGCAGCGACGGCATGCCGATCGGTGTGCAGCTGGCAGCCAACTGGCACTGTGAGTCGACGATCCTGCACATCGTGTCGCTGCTGGAGTCGCTCAGCCCCGTCCGTGACCAGCACCCCACCATCTGACAGTCGCGAAAGGCCACACCCCAGGCGTTTCGAGGAGCGCGACAGCCATCGTGCCCCTCGAAGCGCCCGTATCGGCACCACGGGCGGCTTCGCTCCGCATGGGCCGGCCTCGACCACGTCGGCCACAGCCTGCCGCACGTAGGCCAGGCCGCGCCCGGCGGTACTGCTCGACCTCGCTGCCGGAGCCCAAGGCCAGCTTCTCCGACCAGTACACCGGCTCGATTCGCGGACTGTCCGGGCTGGGGCGGAAGAAGTCGAGCATGTCGTCGACGCGGGTGAACGACCAGCAGCCCAGCCCGCCGCGCAGCACCAGCATCTCGGGCCAGGTGACGACCTCGTCCACTCCCAGGACGCCTTCGGGAACCGGAACGACAGGTGACGGTGGAAGGCGGAACGCGAGCGCGTCCGAGCGGTCTTCCGCGCCGCCTACGAGGCCGGGGACCTGGCCGGCCTGGTCAGGCTACTGCACCCGGACGCCGTCCACGTCACTGACGGGGGCGGCAAGGTCTCCGCGGCGCGCAAACTCATCCACGGCGGCGAGCGCGTCGCCGAGGTCATGGTGCGTGCGGGGCGCCGGCGGCACCCGGACCGCATCGACTTCGCCGAGGTCGGCGGCGAGCTCGCCCTGGTGTTCTACCGCGAAGGCCGGGTCTGCTCCGTCGACACGGTCCAGATCACAGACGGTCTGATCACCGCTTACCGCCGGGTCATCCATCCCGACAAACTCGTGCGCGTGCGAACTGTCACACCGGAGGGGCTGCCTCGTCTCCCTGATGAGAACGCACGACGGGCTGACGAAGAAGTGCGAGAGCAGGTGAGATCGATCGTGCGAAGTGGCATACATCCACCTGCCTGTGTCTTTCACGACGACGAGCTCTGTGCGTGAACGGCTGCGCGCTTGAGTCACCCCTCCCAGTAAGGACCTGTATGCAAGCCATCACTGTGCGAGACCGTGACGCAGGTTTCGCCGGGATGTCCCTGACGGACGTGCCCTACCCCCACGCGGCCGAGAACGACGTCATCGTGCGGGTGCACGCGGCGGGCTTCACCCCCGGAGAGCTGGACTGGCCGGGCACGTGGACCGATCGTGCCGGCCGCGACCGGACGCCGAGCGTGCCCGGGCACGAGCTGTCCGGTGTCGTCGCAGAGCTGGGGTACGGCACCACCGGCCTGCGGGTCGGCCAGCGGGTGTTCGGCCTCGCCGACTGGACGCGCAACGGCTCGCTCGCCGAGTACGCCGCGGTGGAGGCCCGCAACCTCGCGCCGCTGCCCGCGGACATCGACCACACCCTGGCCGCCGCCCTGCCGATCTCCGGGCTGACCGCCTGGCAGGGCCTGTTCGACCACGGCCGCCTTACCACCGGCCAGACCGTCCTGATCCACGGTGCCGCGGGCGGCGTCGGGTCGATCGCGGTACAGCTCGCCCGCGAGGCCGGCGCCCGGGTCATCGGCACCGGCCGGTCCGCCGACCGGGACAGGGCTCTCGCCCTGGGCGTCGACACCTTCCTGGACCTGCAGACCGAGGAGCTGGAGGACGCCGGCGAGGCCGACGTCGTGTTCGATGTGATCGGCGGCGACATCCTCGACCGCTCGGCCGCCCTGGTCCGGGCCGGCGGCACGCTCGTCACCATCACCATGCCGCCCCAGGTCCAGCCCAAAGACGGGCGGGCAGTCTTCTTCGTCGTCGAACCCGACCGCGCTCGGCTCACCGATCTCGCCGCGCGGCTGAGGGACGGCCGGCTCAAGCCGGTCGTCGGTGCTGTGCGGCCGCTTGCCGAAGCACCTGCCGCGTTCGCCCCCGGCAAGCACACCCCGGGCAAGACGATCATCCGCGTTACGCAGGACTGAACAGGAGACCGATCGTGATCGGAATGCGGATCGCCGGTGGCCTGCTGGCCGTCACCACGCTGACCGCGGCCACGGCCTGCTCGTCCGCCGGCCACCAAGCCGCGCCCGAAGGGCGCGGCGCAGGCCACACGAACGCATCGAAGAACCATGACCGACTTCCAGCGCGTCAACATCGGCAAGCGCCACCCGGCCGTCTGCAAGGCCCTCATCGCCCTGTCGTCGCAAACCGCGGTGCGACCCCGGTCCTGCGCAACCCACGCGCGCTGTCCCGGGCACCGGCGCATGGCGTCCGTCCGCATCGCACCGTTCCGGGTGACCAGCATGACGCGGCCTACGCACCTGGTCCGTCCGGCCGCCCCGCCGAGCGTGCCCTCCGGTTGAGCGACGTCCGCGGTGGAAAAGAAACTGGCACAGGACCGGTAGGGGGCAGGGGAGGCGGGCGATGGTCTGGGGCACGCTCAGCTCAGAGGCACACGTGGAGGCTCTGCACAGGGCCGAAAGGGCGGCCACGGAACGCGGATTGGGGGAGAGGACGCACGCGGTACACATCGGCAGCCGCCTCACCGGGCTCGGCTGTGTGTCGATGTTTCCCGCCCTGGGCTGCCTGATCGCCGGCCTCGGCCTGCTCGGCGCCACGCACGGCGCCGGCCTGACAGCCCTGGCCGGGGTCCTGCTCGCCCTGGTCGTCGCCATCCCGACAGCCGCACTGTGGACCGAGGGGCGGTTAACCCACCGCGACCTGCGCCTGTACGTCTTCGACCGGGGCGTCGTCGTCACCCGGGGTCGGACCGAAACCCATGCTATGACCTGGCCAGAGGTGCGTGTCACCGAGCGGACGGAGACCTCCAGCTACGGCCAGAACAGCCACGGCGCCACCGTCCACTGGCTGTACCTGCATCGCCCAGACGGCCTCCCGCTGACCCGGATCAACACCAACAACCCCGCCGGTGTCGCCATCGCCCGCAAGGCGGCCGAGTACCGAAAGCGGGAGGCGGTGGCCGACGATGGCTAACCGCTCCGCTACGAGACCCGGTCGGGCGGGGGAAGTATCCGGAGCGGCGTGCTCCGAGTCGCCTGCCCGGCGCGGGGCCGAAGCGGGTGACGGCTGAGGAACGCTATTGCTTCAACGCCGGGATGCTGGTGAGGGTTCCGCCGATCTTCGCCTTCGTGATCGGGGCGGTCGGGTGGTCGGCGAAGTACTGCTGCACTTCGTCGGACGAGGCGGTGCCGCCCAGGTCGGTGATCCGTCGCAGTACCGCGCGGGCCCCGGGTATCAGGGAGGCGATGGACGGGTTGCCCACCCGTCCGCCGACTCGTTCTGTCGGCAGACGTTCGTTTCTCGGCGCTCAGGCGGAATGCGTGCCGCGGCGGTGGGTGGTGGGTTCGGAGGGGGTTCGTTCGCTCTGGTGGGGCCGGGGGTCGGTTTGAGCGGTGCGTGGAAGTGGCGGGTGGTGCGGGTAGTGGGGGAGGTGGTCAGGGGGGCTGGTCAGCCGGCTGATGGGGTGAGGCTGGTGCGGTCGAACGGGCCACCGTGCGCGGCGGCGTATGTGATGGCGTCGTTGACGTTGGCGAGGGGGAACGACCGGACCCGTTCGGGGGCGAGGTCCAAGGCGCCGGAGGCAAGGAGCCGGATGATGCCGACGTTGGCTGTGCGCGGGTACATCCACTGCCCGCGCACGGTGATGGAGTTGCGCATGATCCATGGGTACGGGAGTGCGAGGTCGTCGCCGCCGAGCATGCCGACGCCGCCCATGAGGACGACCCGGCCGTACTCGCGCACGGTCATGGCCGCTGCGCGCGAGGCCGAGCTGGGTGCGCTCGGCGGGAGCATGTCGATCACCATGTCAATCGGGCCGTCGGCCGCCACGGACATCGCCGCGCGGTCGGTGGACTCGTCCCCGGTCAGCGGGATGGGACGCAGACGCGGACCGAACCGGTCGGCGAGGAGGTCGAGCGCAGCCTTGTTGCGGCCGGGGGCGACCACGCGGCCCGCGCCCATCGCGAGTGCGACCGCGACCGCGCTGCTGCCGAGGTTGCCGGTGGCCCCGCTGACGAGCAGCGTTTCGCCGGCCGCGAGCCCGCCTGCCAGCAGCCCGCCGTAGGAGATGGTGTGCACGGTGAGCGCGGCCCAGCGGGCCGGATCCTCCCCGGCCGCGGCGGGCAGCGGGAAGACGTTCTCCGTCGGGACCCGCATGAGCTCGGCGAACGCGCCGTCGTGCAGGTACTCGGCGAGCCGCGCGCCGCCCTCGCCGCGCGAGCTCCAGCCCTGGAGGGTGATGTCGGGTGTCAGCGCATCGTCCCGCGAGCGCACCGTCGCATCGCACCACACCAGGTCGCCGACCCGCAGCCGGGTGGCGTCAGGGCCGACGTGGACGATCCGCCCCACCGCGCCGACACCGGGCACGACAGGAGGGATGAGGGGGTATTTCCGCTTGCCGCTGAAGACTTCGGCCGCGTAGGGCGCCACGCCGGCGGCGAGGACCTCGACCACCACCTCACCGCCCCCGGCCTCGGGGTCCGGCACCTCCCGCACCGCGAGTGGGGCGCCGAACCGCGTCAGAACTGCTGCTCGCACGTGATGACCTCCGTGTTCGTCCGTGCTCGTGAGATCAACCCTAGGAGCGGGGCGGGTATGCGGGAAGCGATGATCTCGCATATGTGGTATGCGTAGGGCGCATGGACATCTCCAGCACGGGACTGCGGGTCCTGCGGCAGATCGCCGAGTCCGGCAGCTTCACCGCGGCGGCCGCCCGGCTCGGCTACACACAGTCGGCCGTCTCACGCCAGGCCGCCGCCCTGGAACACAGCGCCGGCACCACCCTGTTCGAGCGCCGCCCGGACGGGGTACGGCTCACTCCCGCCGGCTTGACCCTGCTGCGGCACGCCCACACGATCCTCGCCTCGCTCGCGGCGGCCGAGCGGGAACTCACCGGCACCGTCCCGCGGACCGAGGTGGTGCGGCTCGGGGCAGTCCAGAGCGCGGGCTCGGTGACGCTGCCCGCCGCACTCGCACACCTCGCGGCGGCCGACCCGCAGATCACGGTCACCACCCGCGAGGGCACCACGCCCGCCCTGATCCGGGCGTTGCGCGCGGGCTCGCTCGACCTCGCCGTGCTGACGTCCCGCCCACCCCACCGGCCCTTCGACAGCGAGGTGCCGCGCCTGCACCTCGAGACCGTCGCGGACATCGACTTGGTCGTGGCCGCGTCGTCGACCGGAGACTTCGCCGGACGCACCACGGTGCACCTCGACGAACTGGCCGACGCCGCGTGGATCGCCACCCCGTCGTCGAACGCCGAACCACTGCTCGGCGTCTGGCCCGGCCTGCCCGGACGGCCGCGCGTCGTCCACTCCGCGCGTGACTGGCTGACGAAGCTCCAGCTGGTCGCCGGCGGCTTCGGCGTGACCACGGTGCCGTCCCGGCTCTCAACCGTGCTGCCGGCCGGGGTGAGCCTGCTGCGCGTCGATGGCGCACCCCCCGAGATCCGCCGGGTGCTCGTGGCACGCCTCTCCGGCCACCCCACCCCGGCGATCACCGCCGTCACCCAGGCGATCACGTCGACCGCCTGAACCGCCGCCCAGGCGGCCTGTCAGAGCCGATCCGACGGGTAGCGACGAACTGGCTGGTGGGCGGCCGGAACGGGACGACGCTGTCCGCCGTACCTGCTCCCGGAACGGGTCGTGCGGCCACGGTGGCGTCCTGGGGGAGGGCTGCGTCCGAGGCACCTCAGCCACGAGGCCGGCGCACTGACCGTGCAACCCGCCACACCGCGCCGTCGCTGCCGACATGATCACCGCTGATCCAGCGGAAAGCTCTTGGACGGCCCGTTCACCGGCACCGGAAAAGCACCTGCGAGCACCCCAGCCGACATGCTGGGATGCATCATCATGAAGCCAATGGACATCCAGTCGATCAATGCATCCGACCTTCCGCTCGCGATGGAGCGGAATCTCGCCGAGCACGCCTGCCACCTGCACCGAACCCTGAAAGGCGCGTCCGTCACCGAGACCGGCGACCTACTGATCGCCGACAGCGGTCTCGCCGATGACACCTTCAACATCGTCGCGGCGGCCCGCTTCACCCCGGGCACCGCCCCGACCCGCGCCGCGGAGACGGCCCGGACCTTGGCCGCCACCGGCCGCCCCTTCTCCTGGTGGGTGGGCCCCGCCTCCACGCCGGACAATCTCGCCGAGCATCTTCAGGCCGCCGGCCTGGAGGCGTCGGAAACCGAGGCGGGCATGTGGAAGGACCTGCGCGGCTCCCTCCCCGAGGCGCACGTCGACGGCCTGGAGATCCGCCCGGCCAGCACCCCGGAACAGCTCGCCGACTACGCCACGGTCCTCGCTGCGAACTGGAACCCGCCCGCGGCCACGGTGCGCCAATTCTTCGCCGAGGCCGCTGATGCGGCTCTTACCGCGGACAGCCCCGCCCGCTACCTGATCGGCTATGTCGACGGCCGCCCCGTCTGCTCGGCCGAGGTCTTCCTGCACGCGGGCGTCGCCGGCATCTACAACATCGCCACACTCGCCGCCGACCGCCGCCGCGGCTATGGCGGCGCCATCACCGCGGCCACCCTGCACACGGCCCGCGACGCGGGCTACGAGACCGCGGTGCTGCAGGCATCCGCCGACGGAGAACCCGTCTACCGCCGCCTCGGTTTCACCGCCTGCGGCCACTTCACCGAGTACGCCCTCACCTCCTGAACCGTCGCGGCAACCACTCTGCTCCTCACCAACGCCTGGTAGTCCATCGGCAACGCTTCACGCCCGGGGCATCGCCCCGATGGGCCTCCAGCTTCGACCTCATGCCTGACCAGCGAAAACCGCGCATGGGGATCGGAGAGAGAACGCCCTCTCAGCCCACAAGGGCCAGGTTGTGCAGCCGCGCGATGCCGAGCATCGCGTGGTGCACGCCGTCGCCCTCGATGCGGCAGTCGCGCAGGATCTTCCACCCCTTCATGCGGGCGAAGGCGTGCTCGACACGGGCCCTGACCTGTTCGTGGGAGCGGTTGTGCTCTTGCTGCCAGCCCGGCAGTTCGGCTCGGCCTTTCGCGCGGCGGCGGGGAATCATCAGGCGTTCTGTCGGGGGAAGGTCGAGTGTCCTTCGTCGCGGATTGGGCGGCTTCGGTGCGGCGGGCGCCGTCCCGGGGTGGTCGGCGCCGAAGGTGTCGGGAAGGCCGGTTCTGGCGGCGGGCCGGGGAGTGGTCGCTGAACCGTGGAGCGGTTGCCTGCGCGAGTGTTTCCGGCTGCTCCGGCGGATCGTCCGGTTTCAGTGGCCGACAGTGCGCCGGGGCAGTGGGGAGGAGTACACGACGCTGGTCGTGACGGAGCCCAGCGCGCCGATTCGGCCGGAGACCTCTTCCAGGTGGCGCATGGAACGTGCCGCGACCTTGATGATGAAGCAGTCGTCCCCGGTCACGTGGTGGGCTTCCAGGATCTCCGGCATCGCCTCGACCAGGTCGTGGAAGGGCTTGTAGTTGCTGTTCGGGTAGCGCAGCCGCACGAACGCCATGATGGTCAGCCCGACTTTCTCCGGGTCCACGACCGCCGCGTAGCCGCTGATGATGCCCGCCTCCTCCAGCCGGCGCACGCGCTCGGTGACCGGCGCCGACATGGAGACGGAGCGCGCGAGGTCGGCGAAGCTGGCCCGGCCCTCGCGCTGGAGGACGTCGAGAATGCGCCAGTCGATGGCGTCAGGGGAAAACTCGGCCATCGACGGCCCGGCTGCAACGGTGCCACCCGTGCCGCCCTCGCCCTCGCCGAACTCGGCTACCAGGTCAAGGAAATGCTCGGCGGGTTCGAGTACTGGGTGCGCGAGGGCTTTGCGTACGAGACCCGGCAGGGCCCGGAGCGCCGCGCCGCCGACCCCCTGACCGCCCCGGTCGCGGGCGCCTGCGGCTGCTGACCCCCGTTCCCGGACGGCTGCTGACTCCGCCGCTCCCGGCGTCGCGCGCCCGCCGCGAGAATGCCACGTCGGCCGTGCGGCTGTGCTGTCGGCACGGCTGCCGGACACCGCCGATGGCTCAGGCCCCGCCCTCCAACAGGCCCCGCCCTCCAAGGGGAAGGTCCGGCGGCTGAGCCGCATGTCGGCGGGTTGGGCCGGGCGGGCCCCGCTTCCGGCGCTGCGGCGCACGGTGCCGCCGTCGAGCGGTGCCCGCCCCCACTCCTCCTCACGGCAGGGCTCTGCCGACGGCAGTCGCGCCCGCCAACCAACCTCAGGTGGGGAACACCCGGCCTTCGCTGCGACGGAACACGAATCGTCACGGCCTCTGTAGCGGCGGGGCGCCCTGCCTCCGTTCACATAAGCGTTTCACATGAGCGTTTGGCAAGCGATTCACGAGCGATCAGCGCGCGATGTGCGGTAGGGTGTGGTGGGGAGGTGAGGTCTTGTCCGACGAGGAAGAGTTGTTCAGTGCCGTTGACGCGCTGCTGGAGCAGGCTGTGCGGGATCCGTTGCCGGAACCTGCGGAGCGTAAGCGTCTGCGCGAAGCGGCCGGGCTGACGCAGGACCAGGTTGCGGGGGCGCTGCAGACCCGGCGCGAGGCGGTGGGGAACTGGGAAGCCGGCCGTACGGAGCCGCGGCCACCGAAGCGTGCCGCATACGCACGGCTCCTCGAGGGCCTCGCTGCCCGCTTCCCCGCCCCCGGGGCGGCCGGCAACACCTCGACCGCGAGCGCCGGCCCCACCGCCACGCCCGCCCGAGAAGCGGCTTCGCAGACCAGCGCCCCGCACACCGCGCCCGCCCCGCACACCGCGCCCGCCCCGCACACCGCGCCCGCTCCGGCCGCCGCGCCCCGCCCGGCGGCCACCTCCAGGCCGGCGTCGACGTCCCGGCGCCCGGGGGCGAAGACCGCGACCCCGGGGAAGACCACCGCGGCGGTGGCTGTCGATCCGCGGTTCGCTCACGGTCCGCTCGCCGTCATCGATGTCGGCGCCGACCGCAAAGTCGTGGCGTACTGCACCGGCGGCCTGGTCCTGGACGTGCCCGCCAAGTCCATCCCGGCCCTGGTGGACTGGACGCTCCAGGAGGCCAAGCTCGGGCAGCCGAAGCTGTCCGGGCCGGGCAAGGACGCCGACCCGCTGCTCGTACTCACCGAGTCCGCCCTCGAGCGCTACGGCCTCCCGACGACGCTCACGGAGGAGGAGCGGCTCGCCGGGCGCCTGCCGGAGGGCCACAAGGTCATCAAGCAGCTGGCCCGCGCGGAGTGGAAGCTGACCAAGCGCGGGTTCGGCCCGTGGGCGCGGATCTACCGCCCGGCGAAGGGCTCGGAACGTGCCTGCGTCCAGCTGTGCATCCCCTCCTGGCACGCGCTGGACTCCCGCCACTGGGGCACCGCCGCCCAGCTTCCACCCGCGGAACTCGCCCGGGTCCTGGGCGCGTACGCCTCCCGCGTGATGACGCCCTGCGGCTCCACGGCCGTGACCGGCCTGGAGCTGATGACCGCCCTGCACCCGCCGACCCGCGCCTCCGCACCGCACGCCGACGGCACGCGGCACTCCGAGCACAACCCCGGCAGCCTGGGGAAGGACCCGGTCGACCCGGCGCCGTGCGAGGCCCCCGACGGTCACCCGCTCCTGGCGGACCTGCCACGGTTCCACATCCGCGGCCCCGGCGAGAAGCTGCTGGAGGAGGCGTACGACTGGGCCCGGCCGATGACCGACGCCGAATGCACCCTGCGGCACCTGGTCGGCATCGACGTGAACATGGCCTTCGCCGCCGGCGCCAACGGCCTGATCGTCGGCCTCGGCGCGCCCACGCACGTCAAGGCGCCGGTGTTCGACCCGAAGCTGCCCGGCTCCTGGCTGGTCGACCTGTCCCACGTCGACCTGTCCCGGGTGAAGGTCGGCAAGGACATGTGGGCGGACCTGGACGCCGGTCTGCTGCCCAGCCCGTTCACGCCGAAGGGCGAGCGCCCCGACGGCCCGGCCTGGTACGCCACGCCCACCGTCGCCTACGCGGTCGAGCTGGGCTATGACGTCGCGCCGATCGAGGCGTACGTCCGCTACGACAACGGCCGCTACCTGGACGCCTGGTACCAGCGGCTGCGCGACGCCTACCTGGCCACGATGGCCGACCTCGGCGTCGACGCGGACCTGGCACCGGCGGACTTCCTGGCGGCGATGGACGGCTACCAGGAGCGCGACCCTCAGCTGGCGATCGTCGTCTCGGCGATCAAGGCGACGGTCAAGGGCGGCCTGGGCAAGCTGCGCGAACGCCCCCGGGGCGAAGGCTGGCGACCGGGCGAGCCGTGGCGGGCCCTTGCCCGGCCCACCTGGCGGCCGGACATCCGCGCGGCGGTCATCTCCCGCACCCGGATCAACCTGCACCGTAAGATCGTCAAGCATGCGGCGTTCACCGGCCAGTACCCGGTCGCGATCCTGTCCGACTGCGTCGTGTACGCGGCCAACGGCGAGTCGCCGCTGGACTTCCTGCCCTATCGGGACGGCAAGCCGCTGCCCGGCGGCTTCAAACTCGGCATCAACCCCGGCCTGGTCAAGCACGAGGGCACCCAGACGGTCCTGTGGGGCGAGGGTGTGCGGGAGCAGTTCGACGCCCCGGAGCTCAACCTCGCCCGGTACATCAAGGACGGCACCGTCACCGATGCCGACAACGGAGAGTAGGGGAGGGTGACGATGAGCCTGTTCGGGGACGGCCTGGACGCCGCGGTGCACAAGGCGTTCACCCGCCCGGCACCCAAGAGCGCGCCCGCGCAGATGCGCTACCTGGTCAAGCAGCTCAAGGGCACCAGGCCGGTGGCCCAGCTGCTGCGGGTATCCCAGCGCACCGTGGAGCGCTATGTGAAGGGCCAGATCAAAAAGCCCCGCCCCGACCTCGCCGCACGCCTGGAGCGCGAGGTGAAGAAGCGTTGGCAGCCGCAGATCCGCGCCAGGGCCCGGCAGAAGGCGGCGACGACGGGCGGCATCGTCATCGACACCCGCGCCCGCATGGGCTACACCGCACCGATCGGGTCGACGGACCAGGACCGCATCCGGCACCTGACCGTCGCCCTGCCACCCCACTATGCCGCCCGTCTTTTCGACGCCCAGGAAGCCGGAGCCGGCGACCAGCAGCTCAAGGAGATCGCCGCCGAAGCGCTCAAGGAGGTCTACTTCCAGGACAACGGCCGCCGCGCCGGCCAGCTGGAGGAGGTCCGCTTCACGGACATCGAGCACCTGCAATTCGACCTCTAGCAG